>NZ_CP186695.1:1829274-2154717 GCF_049532975.1 Sphingomonas sp. MS122
GACTGTTTCCAGGGCCGGGCGATGGCGCGGGTGATGAGCCTCGCCTTCATGACCTTCATGGTCGTCCCCGTGCTGGCGCCCGCCTGGGGCCAGCTGATGGTGACGATCTTCGAGACCTGGCGGCTGATCTTCGGCGGCATCGCGATCATCGCGGCGCTGGTGCTGACCTGGTTCTGTCTCCGCATGCCCGAGACGCTCGATCCGGAATCGGTCCACCCGTTCGACCTGCGCGAGATCTGGCGCGGCTACCGCACCATGTTCCGCGATCGCTGGGCGGTCGGCTACACCTTCGCCACCACCGCGATCTCGGGCTGCTTCTTCTCGTTCATCGGCTCGATCCAGCAGATCGTCTACGATGTGTTCAAGCGGCCCGAGCTGCTGACGGCGGTGTTCGCCTCGATCGCCGGGCTGATGGCGTTCGGCTCGTTCATGAACTCGCGCCTGGTGATGCGCTTCGGCATGCGCTTCCTCTCGCACTTCGCGCTGGTGGCGACGACGGTGCTCGCGGTGGTGCATCTGGCGGTGATTCTGCTCGGCGGCGAGAACCTCTGGGTGTTCATCCTCCTCCAGGCGCCGATGATGGCGGCGATGGCGCTCGCCAACTCCAATTTCTCGGCGATGGCGATGGAGAATATGGGGGAGATTGCGGGCACCGCATCGAGCCTGCAGGGCTTCATCGCCACGATGGGCGCGGCGGTGCTCGGCGCGGTGATCGGCCAGGCGTTCGATGGCACGACGGTGCCGCTCTATCTCGGCTTCACCGCGCTCGGCCTCACCGCGTTGGTGATCGTCTTCGTCACCGAACGGGGTAAGCTTTTTCGCCGCAGCTGAGGCGAGCCGGCACCGGCTAACCAGAAAGAGCGTGCCTTTCGTCGCGGCGCCAAGGAACCGTGCGCATGCCTCCGCCGTTCGCGCTTCAGGAGAAGCAACGGAGGGCTGCGATGGGCGGCATGCAGATTCCGGGGCGCGGCCCCGGCGACGACGGTTACGACGAAGACGGCTATGACGAGAGCCAGCGTGCCGAGATCCTCGAGGTGACGCGAGACGGCCCGACCGACGGTACGATCCTGACCGACCTCAACCCTGATCTCGGCGAGGAACTCGACGACGACGAGGAAGAGGACGAGCTGCTGATGGTGTCGGACGAGATCGGCGAGGAAGCGATCGCCGAAGACGATGCCGACGACGCCGAGGAGGACGAGCTCCAGACGGACTTCGACGAGGGCACGATCGACGATGCCACCCTCGATGACGGCGACGAGGTCGCGCTGAACCCCTGACGCCTGCCAGCCCGGATTCTTGCCCGGATTCTTGCCCGGATTCTTGACTGTCGCGCTCTTCCGGCGGACCATCCCGCGAAACGGGAGAGCGCCATGGCAACGGATCCGCGAATCGACGCCTATATCGAGCGCCAGATGGAGTTCGCCCGGCCGATCCTGACCTGGCTGCGCGCCCGCGTCCACGCCGCCTGTCCCGAGGTCGAGGAAGGCATCAAATGGGGCATGCCGGCTTTCTCGCACCGCAGCCGTCCGCTGGCGCACATGGCCGGATTCCAGCGCCACGCGAGCTTCGGCTTCTGGTATCGCGAGCAGATGGCGACGGGTCGGGAAGGCGAGGCGATGGGCCAGTTCGGCCGCATCGAATCGCTCGCCGACCTGCCCGGCGCGGCCGAGCTCGAGGCGCAGGTGCGCGAGGCGATGGCGCTGATCGAATCCGGGAATTTGCCCAAGCGCGAGTCCAAGCCGGCCAAGCCCGAGGCGGCGGTGCCCGAGGCGCTCGCCGAAGCGCTCGCGCGCGATCCGCTCGCCGCCGAGCAGTTCGACGCCTTTCCGCCCGGCGCGCGCCGCGAATATTGCGAGTGGATCGCCGGCGCCAAGCAGGCGGCGACCCGCGACAAGCGCCTCGCCGACGCGATCGCGTGGATCCGCGAGGGCAAGAAGCGGCACTGGAAGTACGAAAGCTGCTAGCGGCTTGCGTCCTGCCAGAAGTGTGGCATGATATATCATCTCTAAAATAAGAGGTGATTCATGCGCCGTTTCACTGCCCCGCCTCAACCCGAACCCTTCTCGGCGATCAACACCACGCCGCTGATCGACGTGATGCTGGTGCTGCTGATCATGCTGATCATCACCATCCCGGCCGCGACGCACAAATTGCCGGTGGAGCTGCCGCAGGGGCCGTCAGGACCCGTGCTGGACACGCCGCACCGGCTGGACATCGCCGCCAATGGCGCACTGGCGTGGGACGGGCGCGCGATCGCCGATGCCGAGCTTCCCGCGCTGCTCGCCTCGATCGTCGCGGCGGATGGCGTGCTCCACTTCAAGGCCGACGAGGCGGCACGCTACGAGCGCTTCGCCAATGTCCTGGCCACGGTCAAGCGCGCCGGCGTGACGCGGCTGGGCTTCGTCGGCAACGAGCGGATGGCATTCGACTGACCGCTTTCCTCCACGGCACAGTTGCCGTAAACGTAAAGCGCAATGGCGCGCTTCACGCAGAGCATCACGGCCGGGCCCGGCGACATCGACGAGCTCGGTCACGTCAACAATGCGGTCTGGGTCCGCTGGATTCAGGACGTCGCGGTGGCGCATTGGCATGCGGTCGCGCCGCGCGAGCATCGCGACGCCTATTTCTGGGTCGTGACGCGGCACGAGATCGACTATCGCGGCAATGTCAGCGAAGGCGAGACGGTGACCGCCGAGACCTGGGTGCCCGATCCGCCCAAGGGCGCGCGCTTCGACCGCCACATGCGCTTCACCGGCGCCGACGGCAAGGTGAAGGTCGAGGCGGTGTCGACCTGGGCGATGCTCGACCGCGCGACGGGACGGCTGGTGCGCGTGCGCGACGAGGTCGCGGCGCCGTTTCTGGAGGGGTAAGCGGGGGAGACGGGAGGACCGCTAGCGACCCCATCCCAGACAGGCTATGCGGCTTTGCATTGGCTTATAATCGGGCAGAGGCTGAAAAGGTCAGAGCAGACGATCGGTTAAAAGCAACGACCAAAATTCGCGATATGTCGGCGCGACCTGCCGAGCATCTTCGATGCTGATAACCGGACCGCCAGTCACTGGGCTAAATCCGAACAGGATCGCGTTCAAGGACCAGTCTGAGAAGGCCAGCGTCGGGTGCTTGGTCCAATCGTCTCTGATTGCCTTATCGACCGGCCACACTGAAACGAAAGATTGCTCTTCAAAATCGCCATCCGAAAAGCCGTCGAACTCCCGCAAGAGCGCCACCACGTCGGCGTTAAGTGCATCGCCAGCCCAGCGGGTAAGCCTATCGAGAGCATCGATAGTAATGGGCGGATTTAAAGCCACGTTCCGCTCGCGGAGCGCGTCGCAGATTGCCCTCGGATCAAAGCCTATCATGGCCCTGAGCTAGTCGTTTTCACGTCTCCTTACCACATCTAGAGCGCCGAAAGCGGACTTACCGCTACCCACCCAAAAGCCGCCACGCTTGCAATGTTGGAATTCATTTGCTTGCGTCATCTGGCTGCCCCGCAGCCGCTCTTTGATCGCGTCGATCAGCACCCGCTACAAACGCCGCCCTGACAAAGCCGACCAAGTTGACAGAATGAATCGCGTTCCGCGTAATTTCGTCAACTTTGCGGGGGAGCCGGCGGCAGCGTCCGGATGCCGACCGTCCCGGATCCACCCGCGGTCCGGCACGCGCGGCGTCTCAACCGGAGTTCCGCAGCGCCGTCGCGATCGCGTTGATCGACAGCAGGATGCCCTGCTCGATCTTGGGATCGGTCTCGCCCGCGCGATGCCGCTTGAGCAATTCGACCTGGAGCAGGTTGAGCGGCTCGATATAGGGCAGGCGCAGCCGGATCGAGGTCTCCAGCGCCGGATGCTTCTCGAGCAGCCGCGTCTGGCGCGTCACCTCGAGCAGCTGGTCATGCGTGGTCCGCCAGCCGTCGCGGATTCGCCCGAAGACCGCATCGCCGAGCGCGCGGTCCTCGACCAAGGCGGCATAGCGGCCGGCGATGCCCATGTCGGACTTGGCCAGCACCATCTCCATGTTCGCCAGCGCCGAGGCGAACAGCGGCCAGCCCGCCGCCATCTCGCGCAGCAGCCCGCGGTCCTCGAACTCGGACAGCGCCGCGCCGACGCCGTACCAGCCCGGCAGCATCACGCGCGCCTGCGCCCAGCTGAATACCCAGGGAATCGCACGCAGATCCTCGATCGCATCGCTCTTCTTGCGGCTCGCCGGGCGGCTGCCGATCTTGAGACCCGCGATCTCGGCGATCGGAGTCATCTGGCGGAAGAAGCTGCGGAAGCCCTCGGTGCCGTAGACCAGGTCGCGATAGGCCGTGAACGCCGTCCCCGACAGCGTCTCCATTGCGTCCTCGAAGCGCGCCGCGTCGGCGCCGCTGAGCTGCTGCGGCTCGAGGCTGGCGAGCAGGGTCGCCGAGGCCATCGCCTCGAGGTTGGTCTGGGCGCTCTCGCGCGTCCCGTACTTTGCGGCGATCACCTCGCCCTGCTCGGTGATGCGGATGCGGCCTTGCACCGTGCCCGCGGGCTGCGCCTGGATCGCCTGGAACGACGAGCCGCCGCCGCGTCCCACCGCGCCGCCGCGGCCATGGAACAGCTGCATGCCGATCCCGGCTTCCTCGAACACCGGCTTGAGTGCGGTCGAGCCTTTGCTCAGCCCCCAGGTCGAGGTGAGATAGCCGCCGTCCTTGTTCGAATCGGAATAGCCGATCATCACTTCCTGATGCCCGCGCGTCTTGGCGATCGCCGCGATTTCGGGCAGCGCGAACCACGCGCGCATGATCCCGGGCGCGGCTTCGAGATCGCCGATCGTCTCGAACAGCGGCACCGCCATGATATGCGCCTGCGGTGCGTCGCCGGGCACGTAGAGGCCCGCTTCCTTGAGCAGCACATGGACTTCGAGCAGGTCCGACACCGACTGCGCCATCGACACGATGTACTGCCGGATCGCCGCGCGGCCGTAGCGCTCGTGCGCCTGCGCCGCGGCATGGACGATCGCCAGCTCCGATGCGGTCTCCTCGCTGTAGCTCGCATAGCGGCTGGTCAGCGGCCGCGGCGACGCCAGCTCGCGCCGCAGCAGCTCGACCCGCGCGTCCTCGTCGAGCGCGGCATAATCGCCTTCGACCCCCGCGACCTTGAGCAGCTCGGCGATCACCCGCTCGTGCACCGCGCTGTTCTGGCGCATGTCGAGCGTGGCGAGGTGGAAGCCGAAGATGTCCACCGAGCGGATCAGCCGCCCGAGCGCGCCGCTCGACGCCAGCGTCTCGGCGCCGTGCGCGGCGAGGCCGTGCGCGACCGTGGCGAGGTCGGCGCGGAACGCCGCCGGGTCGGGATAGCGCTCGCCGGTCAGCGCGCCGGGCCGCGGCGCGGGCTTCCCGGTCAAGGCGCGATAGGTCGCGGCGAGGCGGGCATAGATGCCCGAGAGCGCGCGGCGATAGGGCTCGTCGGCGCGGCTCGCGGCGTCGTCGCCGCTGCGCTCGGCCAGCGCCGCGACATCCGCGTCGATCTGCGCATGATGGCTCGAGATCGACAGCTCGGCACCGAGCGCATGCACTGCGTCGAGATAATGGCTCAGCACCGTCTCCGCCGAGCGCGACAGCGTCAGCCGCAGCGAATCCGCGGTGACGAAGGGATTGCCGTCGCGGTCACCGCCGATCCAGTTGCCGGGGCGCAGGAACGCCGGCACGCGGCTGCCCAGCGCGCGGTCCCAGCGCGCATGCAGCGCGGGCAGGGTGGGGAGGAACACGTCGCGCAGATAAGACAGCGCGGTCTCGACCTCGTCGGCGACGTAGAGCCGCTCCTGGCGCAGCACGCGGGTCTGCCACAGCAGTGCCACCTGCCGCACGATGCCCTCGTCGATCAGGTCGCCGTCGGGGGTCTCGGTCACGCCCTGGTCCTTGAGCGCCATCAGCTCGGCGATGCGGTTGCGATGGTCGATCATCGACTTGCGCCGCACCTCGGTCGGGTGCGCGGTGAGTACGGGCGCGACGAGGGCATGCTCGAGCAGTTCGGCGATGCGCTCGGGCCCGATGCCGTGCTCCTTGAGGCGCGCGATCGCATGTTCGACATCGGCGCCCGGCTCGGCGGCGATGCCCTGGCGATCTTCCGCCAAGTTGGCGAGCATCGAGAACAGCATGAAGCTGCGCACGAAGTCGAGCGTCTCGTCGAGGCTCAGGCTGTCGAGGCCGGGGTCGATCGAATCCGCCCCCGCGATCCCGCGATGCCGGTCGACCGAGGCCGATCGGATATATTCGATGCGCCGGAACAGCGCGTCCCCACCATAGGCGCGGATCACGTCACCGAGGACGCGGCCGAGATAGCGGATATCGGGATTGTTGGTGATCGGAGGAGCGCTGGCCATGCCCGCGTGCTGCACCGCGGCATGACCAGCGTCAACCAGTTCGTTTCTTGCGTTACCTCAACCGCGCATGATCATGTCGCGTGGTCGTCGATCCGCCGCCGGAAGGTTTCCGGAAGCAGCAGCAGACCGACGGCCAGGGTCAGCACCGCGATCCCGATCGGGTACCACAGCCCGTAATAGATATCGCCCGTCGCCGCGACCATCGCGAAGGCGATCGTCGGCAGGAACCCGCCGAACCAGCCATTGCCGATATGATAGGGCAGCGACATCGCGGTGTAGCGGATGCGCGTCGGGAAGATCTCGACCAGCAGCGCCGCGATCGGGCCATAGACCGCGGTGACCAGCAGCACGAGCCAGAACAGCAGGGCGACGATCAGCGGCTTGTTCATCGCCGCGGGATCGGCCTTGGCCGGGTAGCCCGCGGCCTCCAGTGCTGCCTTCATCTCGGCCTGGTGGCCGGGAATGGCGGCCGCATTCAGGCCCGGGCCGATCCCTCCCTGCGGGTTGGAGATCATGATCTTCCGGTCCCCGATGACGACCTCTGCCCAGTCGTTCGTCGCCTCCTGTGAGACATAGGGTACGCCAGCCTTGGCCAGATAGGATTTGGCGACATCGCAGGCGGTTCGATCGAACTTGTTCTTGCCGATCGGATCGAACTGGAACGAGCAGTGCGCGGGATTGGCGATCACGGTCACCGGCGCGTTGGCCTGCGCCGCCGCCAGGGCCGGATTGGCGGCATAGGTCAGCGCATGAAAGGTCGGGAAATAGGTCAGCGCCGCCAGCGCGCAGCCGGCCAGGATGATCTTCTTGCGCCCGATCCTGTCGGAGAGCCAGCCGAAGATCACGAAGAACGGCGTGCCGATCACCAGTGCGATCGCGATCAGGATATTGGCGGTGGCGCCGTCGACCTTGAGCGTCTTCTCGAGGAAGAACAGCGCATA
This sequence comes from Sphingomonas sp. MS122, assembly GCF_049532975.1. Classification (GTDB taxonomy): domain Bacteria; phylum Pseudomonadota; class Alphaproteobacteria; order Sphingomonadales; family Sphingomonadaceae; genus Sphingomonas. The sequence goes on from NZ_CP186695.1 coordinate 1,836,564, forward strand.
GAATTGCCCCGTGTACCAGACCACCGCCTGGCCCGCGACCGCGCCGAGCAGCACGATCAGCACCACGCGCAGGTTGCGCCACGTGCCGAACGCCTCGCTGAACGGCGCCTTGGAGGTGGTGCCCTCCTCCTTCATCTTCTGGTAGACCGGGCTCTCGGCGAGCTGCAGCCGGATCCACAGCGACACGCCGAGCAGCAGGATCGAGACGAGGAAGGGCAGGCGCCAGCCCCAGTCGGCGAACGCGGCCTCGCCGATCGCGGTGCGGATGCCGATCACGACGAGCAGCGCTGCGAACAGGCCGAGCGTCGCGGTCGTCTGGATCCAGCTGGTGAACAGGCCGCGCTTCCCCTCGGGGGCATGCTCGGCCACATAGGTCGCCGCGCCGCCATATTCGCCGCCCAGCGCGAGGCCCTGGACGAGGCGCAGCAGCACCAGGATCACCGGCGCGGCGACGCCGATGCTGGCATAGCTCGGCAGCAGGCCGACCGCGAAGGTGGAGAGGCCCATCAGCCCCATCGTCACGAGGAAGGTGTATTTGCGCCCGACCACGTCGCCGAGCCGCCCGAACACCAGTGCCCCGAACGGCCGCACCGCGAACCCGGCGGCGAAGGCGCCCAGGGCGAGGATGAACCCGGTGGTCTCGTTCACCCCGGAGAAGAATTTGGCGGAGATGACGGTGGCGAGCAGGCCGTAAAGATAGAAATCATACCATTCGAACACCGTTCCGAGCGACGAGGCGACGATCACCTTGCGCTCGTTGCGGCCTGCGACTGCTGGAGCCGTCATGCATTCCCCTCCCCGATTTATGTGATTTAATCGTGGCGCGTTTCGCGGGGCGCGTCGAGCAAGATTTTCTGAGGAGTGCCGCGGATTTCGCCCTGGCCGTAGCGTCAGTCGTCGAGCAGCGCCAAGCTGACCTTCGCCGTGCCGCTGCGGTGCATGCCGATCTCGCGCGCGGCGGCGTGGCTCAAGTCGATCACCCGCCCGGCGCGAAACGGGCCGCGGTCGTTGATGCGCACGATCACGCTGCGACCGGTCGACAGGTTGGTCACCCGCATGCGGCTGCCGAACGGCGCGGTGCGGTGCGCGGCGGTGAGCGTGTCGGGGTCGCAGCGCTCGCCATTGGCGGTGCGGTTGCCGGCGATCTCGCGGCTGAAATAGCTCGCCGTCCCGCTGCCGAGATCGGTGCCCGCTTCATTCTCGTCCGCGGCCAGGGCCGGAGCCGCGGCGATCAGCGCGAGCGCGATGGCGAATTGTCCCCGCATCCCCGTCCCCTTTCGACGGGAGGGGTGAAACAACAACGGCGCCGAACGGCAATCCGTTCAGCGCCGCGTTGAGCCGAATCCGCGATCAGACGTCGAGATTGGCGACGCTCAGCGCATTCTCCTGGATGAATTCGCGGCGCGGCTCGACCACGTCGCCCATCAGGCGCGTGAAGATCTCGTCGGCGACGTCGGCCTGGTCGATCGCCACCACCAGCATCGATCGGTTCTGCGGATCGAGCGTGGTCTCCCACAATTGCTCGGCGTTCATCTCGCCCAGCCCCTTGTAACGCTGGATCGACAGCCCCTTGCGGCCCGAGGCGAGGATCGCGTCGAGCAATTCGCTCGGCCGTGCGACGAGCGTCTCGCCCTTGGCCGCGATCACGGGCTCTTCCTCTTCCCCCTCGGCGACAGGCGCCGCCTCGGCCTCGGCCTGCGCGGCCTTGACCGACACCAGCTTCGACACCGCTGCATAGCTCTCGGCCTGCTCGGCGGCGAGCGCGTGGAGCTTGCGGCCTTCGGCCGAAGCGAGGAACGCCGCCTCGACGATGTGGTGGTCGGTCACCCCGCGCCACAGCCGCTCGAAATGGAAGCCGCCTTCCTCGGTGACGCGTGCCGACCAGCGCGCATCCTCGTCGGTCAGGTCGAGCCGCTTCGTGACGGCCGCGAGCCGCTCGCCGCGCTGCTCGCGCGACGCTTCGGGATCGAGCGCGCCGCCCAGCGCCAATGCCTCGATGATCGACGGATCGTAACGGCGCGGCACATAGCGCATCAGCGTCTTCATGCGCCGCGCATGCTCGACCAGCTTGGCGAGATCCTCGCCGAAGCGCGGGCCCTCGTTGGTCTCCAGCCGGTTGCCGCCGACGCCCGCCTCGACCAGATAGTCGTCGAGCGCGGCATCGTCCTTGAGATACACTTCCGACCGTCCCTTGGTCGCCTTGTACAGCGGCGGCTGGGCGATGAAGAGGTGCCCCGCCTCGATGATTTCGGGCATCTGGCGGTAGAAGAAGGTGAGCAGCAGCGTGCGGATATGCGCGCCGTCCACGTCGGCGTCGGTCATGATGACGATCTTGTGGTAGCGCAGCTTCTCGAGGTTGAAGTCGTCGCGGCCGATGCCGGTGCCCATCGCCTGGATCAGCGTGCCGATCTCCTTCGACGACAGCATCCGGTCGAAGCGCGCGCGCTCGACGTTGAGGATCTTGCCGCGCAGCGGGAGGATCGCCTGGAAGTGCCGGTCGCGGCCCTGCTTGGCCGATCCGCCGGCCGAGTCACCCTCGACCAGGAACAGCTCGGACTTGGCGGGATCGCGCTCCTGGCAGTCGGCGAGCTTGCCGGGGAGCGAGGCGATGTCCATCACGCCCTTGCGCCGGGTCAGCTCGCGCGCCTTCTTCGCGGCCTCGCGCGCGGCGGCGGCGTCGATCACCTTCTGGATGATCGCGCGCGCCTGCTGCGGATTCTCCTCGAGCCACTCGGCGAGCTTGTCGGCCATCAGCGCCTCGAGCGGCTGACGCACCTCCGACGAGACCAGCTTGTCCTTGGTCTGCGAGCTGAACTTGGGATCGGGCAGCTTGACCGAGACGATCGCGGTGAGCCCCTCGCGCATGTCGTCGCCGGTGAGCGTCACCTTCTCCTTCTTCAGCATGCCGCTCTTGTCGGCATAATTGTTGATCGTGCGCGTCAGCGCCGCGCGGAACGCCGCCAGATGCGTGCCGCCGTCGCGCTGCGGGATGTTGTTGGTGAAGCAGAGGACGTTCTCATAGTATGAGTCGTTCCACTCGAGCGCGACGTCGATCGTGACGTCGTCGCGCGTGCCCGCGATCGCCACCGGATCGGGCATCAGCGGGGTCTTGTTGCGGTCGAGCCACTTCACGAACGCGGCGATCCCGCCCTCATAGAACAGCTCGATCTCCTTCACTTCCTCGTGCCGCGCGTCGCGCAGGAACAGCCGCACGCCCGAATTCAGGAACGCCAGCTCGCGATAGCGATGCTCGAGCTTCTCGAAGTCATACTCGGTCTGGTTCTTGAACGTGCCCCCGTCGCCCGGAACCTTCTCGGTCGAGGCGAGGAAGGTCACGCGCGTACCCTTCTTGCCCTCGGGCGCCGGCCCGATCACCTTGAGCGGCGCGGTCGCATCGCCATAGGCGAAGCGCATGTAATGCTCCTCGCCGTCGCGCCAGATGTTGAGGTCGAGCCACTCGGAGAGCGCGTTGACCACCGACACGCCCACGCCGTGCAGGCCGCCCGACACCTTGTAGGCATTGTCGTCGCTGGTGTTCTCGAACTTCCCGCCGGCATGCAGCTGGGTCATGATCACCTCGGCCGCCGACACGCCTTCCTCGGGGTGGATGCCGGTCGGGATGCCGCGGCCATTGTCCTCGACGCTCACCGAGCCGTCGGCGTTGAGCTGGATGATGATGCGGTCGCAATGCCCCGCCAGCGCCTCGTCGATCGCGTTGTCGCTGACCTCGAACACCATATGGTGCAGGCCCGATCCGTCATCGGTGTCGCCGATATACATGCCGGGCCGCTTGCGCACCGCGTCGAGGCCTTTCAGGACCTTGATGCTCTCGGCGCCGTAGCTGTTGGTGTTGGGGGTGTTTTCGGGGATCGTGGAGTCTTCGGATGCCATGCCCAGCATATAGGGTCGCGAGTCACGAAACGGAAGCAAAATGGGGCGGGCCGCGCGCCGCGAACGCAAGGCCGGACGCGCGGGATGTTAACTATTTTTTAACGTACTTTGGCGACTAGGCGTTAACCGTGTCTTATCCGTGTGCCGGGGGGCATCCATATGCGTAGCATTGTACTCGCCGTCCTTGTCTCGTTCGTCCTGGCGGGTTGCGCCGCGAGGCGCGAAACCGTGATGGCCAGCGCGTCGCAGGTCGAGATCGTCGACGATGGCGGCGCCGGCCAGGTGATTCGGCCGGCGGACCAGGCGCGGATCGACTCATTGCCGGCGATCTGGCGTGCCGCATGGGGCCAGTCGACCGGACGCGTGCGCACGGCCGAGGGCGCGCTGCTCGAGCCAGGCGCCGCGCTCGATCATCCCGAACTCAGCCCCGGCTCCTATAATTGCCGCCTGATCCGGCTCGGCCGCCGCGCCGGCGCGCGCCGGATGCGCAGCTTCCCCACGCATTTCTGCCATGTCGGCACGTCCAATGGCGAACTCAACTTCACCAAGCAGACCGGCAGCGACCTGCCCGCCGGGCATCTCTACAAGACCGAGAAGCGCTATACCTTCGTCGGCGCGCTGCAACGCGCGGAAGGGGACAATTCACTGGTCTACGGCACCGATCAGGCGCGCGACGTCGCCGGGGTGGTCGAGCGCGTCGGCCCGTTCCGCTGGCGCATGGTCGTGCCAGTGGGCGAGCAGGATCTCGACATCCTCGAACTGACGCCGGTGCCGGTCGAGCGCCAGGCGAGCTGAGCTAGCTCGCGGCCATCACGCCGTCGCGCACCGCATAGCGCGTCGCTTCGCCGATCCCCTCGAACAGCGCCGCTTCGGTGCCTGTCATCCATACCTGCCCGCGCCCCGCGAGCCGCTCGAACAGGGCGCGCCTGCGGCTGGGGTCGAGATGCGCGGCGACCTCGTCGAGCAGCAGGATCGGGGCGCGGCCGGTGCGGTCGGCGACCAGCTCGGCATGGGCGAGGACGATGCCGAGCAGCAGCGCCTTCTGCTCCCCGGTCGAGCAGAGCTGCGCCGCCTGTCCCTTGCCGAGATGCGTGACGGCGAGATCCTGGCGATGCGGCCCTGCGAGCGTGCGCCCCGCGGCGGCGTCGCGCGCCCGTCCGGCGCGCAGCTCGCGCGCCAGCTCGGCCACCGCCTCGCCCTCCAGCGCGAGTCCCGCCCGCGCGAACGGCCCCTCGGGCTGGTCCGCCAGCCGCGCCGCCAGCGCCGCGACCGCGCCGCGCCGTGCCGCATCGATCGCCGCGCCATGCTCGGCCATCCGCGCCTCCAGCGCGCTCAGCCAATCGGGATCGGCGGGCTCGTCCGCCGCCAGCAGCCGGTTGCGCTCGCGCATCGCCGCCTCGTAGCGCGCGCTGTGGTGCGCATGGCCTGGCGCCAGCGCCAGCGTCAGCCGGTCGAGGAAGCGGCGCCGCCCGCTCGCCGGTTCGACGAACAGCCGGTCCATCGCCGGGGTCAGCCACAGCACGGTGAGCCATTCTGCAAGGCTCGCCGCCGCCGCCGCCGCGCCGTTGACGCGTACCACGCGCCGCTCCGGCGCCACCGGCTGCGTCCCCGTGCCGATCTCGACGCCTTCGGCCAGTGTCGCCGCCACCGCGAACCCGCCGCTGCCGCCCTGCCGCGCGATCTCGGGCAGCGGCGCGCGCCTGAGGCCCCGTCCGGGCGCGAGCAGCGACACAGCTTCGAGCACATTGGTCTTGCCCGCGCCATTGTCCCCGGTCAGCACCACGAACCCCGTACCGGGCGTCAGCGACGCGGCCGCATGGTTGCGGAAATCGGTGAGGACGAGGCGGGCGAGGGCCATTCGACCGCCTCTAGCGCGATGGTGGGCGGGCGGATAGCGTGGCAACGAGTTGATTCACGCGGAGGCGCGGAGGACGCAGAGATGACGCCTGTTGCGCGCAGCGTCCGCGCATATTCGACGCGCGCCAATCGGTGCCGCTCGAGGCGTGGGTGCCGCCAATCCGGCAACCAGCATCTCCGCGTCCTCCGCGCGAAGAAGCTTCTTGCGCTTGCGCCTACCGCGCGATCCGCCCCACGCGCACCAGCACCCCGTCGGGATCGCTCACTGCGAACTCGTACGTCCCCCATGGCTTGAGGTGCGGCGCGCCCGGCTCGATGATCGCCTCGCGCACACGGTCCGCCACCGCGTCGACGTCCTCGACATAGAGGTACAGCCCGAACGGATTGTACGGCGCCTGCAGCTTCGACATGTCCTCGGCGCGCAGATGCAGGTCCCAGCCCTTGCCGTCGCTCAGGCTGCGATAGTCGCCATAATCGCTCTCCAGCACGAAGCCGAGCCGCTCGTAGAATGCCTGGCTGCGGTCGAGGTCGTGGCACGGCAGAATCGCCGTCACGACATGCTCGGGTCGGTGGTCGGGCATCGTTTCGTCTGCCTTCTTGCCTATATCGCTCTCGCGCGGGCATAAGCCGCGCTCCGACGACCTCCTAACAGAAAGCACCGATCCCGTGTCCGAGATGTTCCGAATTACGCTGCCCGACGGTTCCGTCCGCGAGGTAGCCCCGGGGACCACCCCGGCGGACATCGCCGCGGCGATCGGTCCGGGCCTCGCCAAGGCGGCGATCGCCGCGCGCGTCGACGGCGAACTGCGCGACATCACCCGCCCGCTGGAGGGCGATGCGAACCTCGCGCTGGTCACCTCGCGCGACGAGGCCGATGCGCTCGAACTCGCGCGCCACGATTTCGCGCACGTGCTGGCGGAGGCGGTGCAGGCGCTGTGGCCGGGTACGCAGATCACCTTCGGTCCGGCGACCGAGGACGGCTTTTACTACGACGTGATGGCCCCGGCCTCGCGCGAACCCTTCTCGATGGACGACCTGCCCGCGATCGAGGAGAAGATGCGCGAGATCATCCGCGCCGACAAGCCGCTGCGCCGCGAGGTGTGGAGCCGCCAGCAGCTGATCGAGAAATGGGAGGCCGAGGGCGAGACCTTCAAGGCCGAATGGGCAAAGGAACTGCCCGAGGGCCAGGAGCTCACCGTCTATTGGAGCGGCAGCGACTGGCTCGACATGTGCCGCGGCCCGCATCTCGCCTCGACCGGCAAGCTCGATCCGCAGGCATTCAAGCTGATGCGCGTCGCGGGTGCCTATTGGCGCGGCGACCAGAAGAACGCCCAGCTCACGCGCATCTACGGCACCGGCTGGCTCAACAAGAAGCAACTCGACGCGCACCTCCACAAGCTCGAGGAAGCGGCCAAGCGCGACCACCGCAAGCTCGGCCAGGAGATGGACTTGTTCCACCTCCAGCAGGAGGCCCATGGCAGCGTCTTCTGGCACCCCAAGGGCTATATGATCTGGCGCGAGCTCGAGGCCTATATGCGCCGCGCGATCGACGCCGCCGGCTATCGCGAGGTCAAGACGCCGCAGGTGATGGACGCGCGCCAGTGGGAGGCCTCCGGGCACTGGGGCAAGTATCGCGAGAACATGTTCGTCATCCCCGACGAGGTGCCCAACACCGAGGAGGACGGCCCGCTCGTCTCGGACGACGCCGAATGGATGGCGCTCAAGCCGATGAACTGCCCGGCGCACATCCTGATCTTCAAGCAGGGGATCAAGTCGTACCGCGACCTGCCGCTGCGCTTCTACGAGAATGGCTGCTGCCACCGCAACGAGCCGCACGGCGCGCTCCACGGCCTGATGCGCGTGCGCCAGTTCACCCAGGACGACGCGCATATCTTCTGCCGCGAGGACCAGATCGTCGACGAGGTGCAGGCATTCTGCCGCCTCGCCGACCGCATCTACAAGGACTTCGGCTTCACCTACTCGATCAAGCTCGCGCTGCGCCCGGACAAGCGCTTCGGCACCGAGGAAATGTGGGACCAGGCCGAGGCCGAGCTGCGCGACGCCGTGGTCCGCGCCGGCCTCGCCACCGAGGAATATGGCTGGGAGGAACTGCCGGGCGAGGGTGCCTTCTACGCCCCCAAGCTCGAATGGCACCTCACCGACGCGATCGGCCGCACCTGGCAGGTCGGCACGATCCAGTCGGACCGCGTGCTGCCCGAGCGGCTCGACGCGACCTATGTCGGCGAGGATGGCGAGCGCCACCGCCCGGTCATGCTCCACCGTGCCATCTTCGGCTCGTACGAGCGTTTCATCGGCATCCTGATCGAGCATTTCGCCGGCCGCCTGCCCGCCTGGCTCGCCCCGGTCCAGGCGGTGGTCGCGACGATCGTCTCCGACGCCGACGACTATGCCAGGGACGCCGTCGCCCAGCTCAAGGCCGCGGGCATCCGCGCCGACAGCGACCTGCGCAACGAGAAGATCAACTACAAGGTGCGCGAGCACAGCCTTGCGAAGGTCCCGCATTTGCTGGTGGTCGGCAAGCGCGAGGCGGAGGAGGGCACCGTCGCGATCCGCACCCTCGGCGTCGAGGGCCAGCGCGTGATCCCGCTCGCGGAGGCGATCGCCTGGCTCAAGGGCGAGGGCACGCCGCCGGACCTGCGGGGGTGACCGTCCACGCCGCCATCGGCCGCCACGGCGCGGGCGAGCGGCTGGCGCGGCACCGGCACGCCGAAGGCTATGTCGCGGTCGTGCTCGACGGCGGCTATCTCGAAGCGGGCGAGCGCGGCCGCATCCGCGCGCAGGCGGGGATGGCGGTGGTCCATCACGCCTGGTCGGCGCATCAGGACGGCTTCGGCGCCAAGGGTGCGCGAGTGCTCAACCTGCCGCTGCCCGCCGGCCTCGCCGAGGGGCCGGTGCGCCTCGCCGATCCCGATGCGGTGGCCCGCCTCGCCGGCCGCGATCCGCTGGCCGCGGCCGAGCTGGTCCGCGACACCGCGACGACCGCCACGGCGACTCCCGGCGACTGGCCCGACCTGCTCGCCGCCGCGCTGGACCGTGACCCATCGCTTCCGATTCGCGACTGGGCCGCCACGACCGGCCTCGACCCGGCCTCGGTCAGCCGCGGCTTCGCGCGTGCCTATGGCGTCAGCCCCAAGCGCTTCCGGCTCGAGCTGCGCACCCGCCGTGCGGTGCGGGCGCTGACCGGCTGGCACGGCACGCTCGCCGCGCTCGCCGCCGAGCACGGTTTCGCCGATCAGGCGCATTTTTCGCGCGCCGCCGTGGCGCTGACCGGCCTCTCGCCGGCGCGGCTGCGTTTGCTGCCCTAGGGCAAAGTCCGTTCAAGCGGGCGGGGGTGCTATAGGCTAATAGCACAGTCATGAACCGCCGTAATCTCCTCGCCGCCGCGCTCGCGCTCCCTCTGCTGCCCGCGCGCCCCGCCTTCGCGCAGATGGCGAAACCGCCGATGCGCACGCGCTGGAACGTGACCGGCTCGGAGGGCTTCGACGCGATCGCCTTCCTCGGCGCGCTGTCCGGCCGCGATCTCTACCGCGCGCGCTACGCCGCCGAGGCCGACGCCTTCGGCCCCAAGCTCCCGGCGGAGGTCCGCGCCGACATCCCCAGGCTCGCCGACGAAGCCGACAAATCCACCTTCGGCCTGCTCTGGCCGGTGCTCGCCAACATCCTGAGCGGGGCGGGGGTCACCACGCTCGCTTCGGTGATCGCCTTGCTGTCCGACCTCGAGGGCAAGGTGCGCCCGGCGTTCGTCAAGAACCCGAGCCGCGAGGACGCCGATTTCGACTGGCTCAAGGCCAATGCCTCGCGCCTGGTCCGCGTCTTCACCGCGCTGCGCGACGCCGGCTTCGCCGCCTTCCGCCGCGACAAGCTCGGCGCCGGGTTCGACGATCGCATCGCCGAGGTCACGCGCGCGCTCGCCGGCTACGACGTGGTGCACTGGCAGGAGAAGCTCACCGGCCGCACCTTCGATCCGGTGATCAACGTCGTGCTGCTCGCCTTCTCCAAGCCGCACGGCGCCAAGATGCAGGGCCAGACCTTCCTCCAGGCCGCCGATTACGACACCGCCACCACCGTCCGCATCGCCGCGCACGAGATGCTGCACCCGCCCTTCCCGATGGACGGCCCCGCGGCCAGGGCGGCGCTCGCGGTGCTGGCGAAGGACCCGCTGATCCCGCGCATCGTCCGCGAGCATGACCCCAAATGGGGCTACACCACGCTCGACGGCATGCTCAACGAGGACATGTGCGAGGCGCTCGACCAGCTGATCAGCGAGGCGCTCGGCGTCGCGCGCAACCCGGCCGACCGCTGGCGCCGGGCCGATGATGGCATCCACGTCCTCGCCGCCGCGCTCTACGGCCTGCTGCGCCAGGACAAATGGGTCGAGACCGGCGGCGACATCGAGCAGTGGACCGCCACGGCCGCGGCGGCGGGCCGGCTCGCGCCCGAAAGCCTCCACGCCGCCGCGTCGCGCGTGCTCGAACGGCCCGCCGATCGGCTCTGGCCGCTTGCCTGAGCGGCATTCCGGCCCCATATCGACGTAGCGCCCGCGCCACAGCGTGTGGCTTTTTCGTCCGACTCGCGCGGCAGGGCTACCCTGTCGGGCTGCGGCGCGCTATCTTGACCGCTTAGAACTGTAACAGGAGAAGCCTCCATACGTCCTCCCATGTCCCGGCGCGGGTTCGCGCCCCCGGTGCCCACCGGCCCGCGCTTCAATGAATTCATCCAGTCGCCCAAGGTCCGCGTGATCGACCATGAGGGCGAGAATCTGGGCGTGATGTACACGCGCGAAGCGATGGAACAGGCGCAGGAGCTCGGCCTCGACCTGGTCGAGGTGTCGCCCAACGCCGACCCGCCCGTCGCCAAGTTCCTCGATGTCGGCAAGTACAAGTACGAGGCCCAGAAAAAGGCCAATGCCGCGCGCAAGTCGCAAAAGACGCAGGAGATCAAGGAGATCAAGATGCGTCCGAACATCGACGATCACGACTATGATACGAAGATGAAGGCGATCCACAAGTTCATCGGCGAGGGCGACAAGGTGAAGGTCACCCTGCGCTTCCGCGGCCGCGAGCTCAGCCACGGCCAGCTCGGCATGGCGCTGCTCCAGCGCGTCCAGGCGGACACCGCCGAGGACGCCAAGGTCGAGTCCTATCCGCGCATGGAAGGCCGCCAGATGCTGATGGTGCTGGCGCCGAAGTAAAGAGGAACGGCCGGGGGCCGCGTGCGGCCTCCCCTTTTCCGGCCGTTCGCTCTTTGCGACGCGTGGACCCTGCTCATGTCGAAGCGCCGAACACCTTCCTCGGGCGAAACTCCTGATCGCCTGCTTCCCCTGTTCGTCGACGCGCGGCAGCTTTGGGGGAAACTCTCATGGGAAGCGCGGCGGTTGCAGACAGCACGCGAATCCAGCCCGTTCGACCTGGAAGGGCTGGTGTTCGGCGCGATCAACTTTGCGATCACCGCACAATCGTTGGAGGATTGGGCGATCGGCCAGTTGCTCCGACGTGATCGGGCCAACGGCGTCACCAAAGTGGCGCTGTTGCAGGCGATCGGGTCGGCGGTGCCGATGCAGCCGGCCTTTCGCGATATCGCCAACACTGCCAAGCACGGTATTCATCGCGATTCCCACTGGCTCGCGGGAACGGTGGAGCTGGTCCATTTTGCGGCCTTCTCCGGCACGCCGCGCGAATATGTGCTGATCTATCACGGTGCGGATAGCCGGGCACATGCCAGCGACACGCTGTTCGACGACGCGACTGCGCAGTGGCGCGCCTATCTCGAATCGACGGACCTCATCTGAAACTCAGACGGCAGCCGGCGGCTCCCACAGCTCGATCGCATTGCCTTCGGGATCGTGGATCCGCGCGAACTTGCCGGTCTCGGGCGTGTCCCATTCGTCCTTGGTGATGATCGCGATCCCCGCCGCGTTGAGCTGCTCGAGCAGCCCTTCGAGGTCGCGGACGCGCAGGTTGATCATGAACGCCTTGTCCGCCGCGAAATAGTCGGTGTCGGCCTTGAACGGTGCGAACACCATCGGCCCGCCCTGCGTCTGCCAGAACCATTCGTCGGGCTCGCCCCCGCCCATGTCTGCTTCGTCGGCGCTGCACCCGGCACCGATGCCCAGATGCTCGCGATACCAGCTGTTCAGCGCGTCCGGGTCCTTCGCCCGGAAGAACAGGCCGCCCATCCCGAGTACGCCCATCGGAGTGTCTCCTTGCGGTTGGCGAAGGTGCGATCCTAGAGCGCAAAGTCCGGTACGCCTAGGCGGAGAACGCCCACCCTCTCTCCGTCATCCCCGGCCCCGTGCCGGATCCACCGGGAGGCGGGCAATGCGCAGGGGGTTCGGACGCGTCGCATGGGAGGCGTGGATCCCGGTACGAGGCCGGGACGACGATCGACGCGATCGGCAACCGGTGCCGGATATCTCACGCCGCCGTCGCGAATTCCCCCAGGCCCATCGCGGCATCGAGCATCCGCCGCTCGAGCGACTTCAGCCGCAGGGTCGCATTGATCTTGTCGCCGGTCAGGTCGGTCACGTAGAAGGTGTCGACCGCGCGCTCGCCATAGGTCGCGACATGCGCCGAGTGAATCGTCACCTTCGACTGGAATAGGGCATAGGCGAGGTGGTGGAGCAGCGCCGGCCGGTCGCGCGCATTCACCTCGATCACCGTGAAGCGGTTCGACGCCTTGTTGTCGATCAGCACCGCGGGCTCGATCGGGAAGGCATCCGCGCGCGGCCGCGGCAGCGGCTTCGCGGCGAGCCGCTCGGTCAGCTTGGCGCGGTTGGCCAGCGCTTCGGCGATCCCCGTCTCGATCCGCGCCAGCTGCCCCGGATCGTCGAACGGGCGGCCGAGCGGGTCCTGCACCAGGAAATTGTCGATTGCCATGCCGTCGCGCGTCGTATGGATGCGCGCGTCGATGATGTTGCCGCCCGCGGCGTGGATCGCGCCGGCGATGCGGTAGAACAGGCCGGCATGGTCGGCGGCATAGACCGTCACCAAGGTCGCGCCGCGATCGGGATAGACCGTCGCCTCGACCGACAGCTGCGCCTGGCCCGCGCGCTCGATGAAGCGCGCGTTGCGCTCGATCACGTCCTCGGGCTCGGCCACCCAATAGGCTTCCGGCAGCCGCTTGATCAGCGCGCTCACGTCGCGGCCCAGCGCCGCGGCGAGCGCCTCCTGCTTGGCGGTGATGCGCTCGCCGCGGCCGCGCTGCTTGTGGCCGAGCCGCAGCACCTCCTCGGCGCTGTCGAAGAGGTTGGTGAGCAGCTGGCGCTTCCACCCGTTCCACACGCCCGGCCCGACCGCGCGGATGTCGACGATGGTGAGGACCAGTAGCATCATCAGCCGCTGCGGCGACTGCACCACCTCGGCAAAGTCGAGGATCGTCTTGAAGTCCGACAGGTCGCGCTTGAACGCGGTCGCCGACATCAGCAAGTGCCAGCGCACCAGCCACGCCACCGTCTCGGTCTCCGCGGGCGAGAGGCCGAGCCGCGGCCCCAGCTTCAGCGCCACCTCGGCGCCGAGCACGCTATGGTCGCCGCCGCGCCCCTTGGCGATGTCGTGGAGAAGCACCGCGACGTACAGCGCCCGGCGCGAGGCGATCTGGTCGAGGATGCCGCTCGCCAGCGGATGGTCCTCGCGCGCCTCGCCCTTCTCGATGCTCGCTAGCAGCCCGATCGCGCGGATCGAATGCTCGTCCACCGTGTAGTGGTGGTACATGTCGAACTGCATCTGCGCGACGACGCGGCCGAAGTCGGGCACGAAGCGCCCGAACACCCCCGCCTCGTTCATCCAGCGCAGCACCGTCTCGGGATCGCGCGGCGACGTCAGCACGTCCATGAACAGCGCGTTCGCGCGCGGGTCGTTGCGCTTGTCGTCGATCAGCTTGGCGTCGCGCGCCGCGGCGCGCATCGTCAGCGGGTGCACCTCGAGCCCGTGCAGGTCGGCGAGCTGGAACACTTCCAGCAGCCGCACCGGCTCCTCGGCGAAGAAGCTGTCGCGCGGCAGCGCCAGCCGCCCGCGGTCGAGCACGAAGCCCTTGAGCTTGGCCGGCGAGCGGCGGATGCGCGGCAGCCCGAAGCGGCTCCCGCGCGCCGCGAACTTCTCGTCGAGATGCGCGAGGAACACGCCGGTCAGGTCGCCGACCATCTTCGCCTGCAGGAAGTAGAAGTGCATGAAGCGCTCGACCTTCGACTTGCCCGGCCGGTCGGCGTAGCGCATGCGCTCGGCGATCTCGCGCTGGAAGTCGAAGGTCAGGCGGTCCTCGGCGCGCCCGGCGATGTGGTGCAGATGGCACCGCACCGCCCACAGGAAATTCTCGGCGCGGCGGAACTGGCGATATTCGAGCTTGGTCAGCAGCCCCGCGCCGACCAGCTCGGCCGGCTCGCGCACCCCATAGGTGTATTTCCCGATCCAGAACAAGGTGTGGAGGTCGCGCAGCCCGCCCTTGCCCTCCTTGAGGTTGGGCTCGACGACATAGCGGCTGTCGCCCATCTTGCGGTGCCGCTCGTTCCGCTCGTCCAGCTTCTGCGCGATGAAGGCGCGCGCGCTGTCCTTCTGCACCTCGTTGCGGAAGCGCAGGCTGGCCTGGTCATAGACTTCGGTGTCGCCCCAAACGTACCGCCCTTCGAGCAGCGCGGTGCGGATCGTCACGTCGTTCTTGGCCTCGCGCACCATCTCGTCGAGCGAGCGCGACGAATGGCCGACCTTCAGCCCCATGTCCCACAGCGAGTAGAGCATCGATTCGATGACCTGCTCGCTCCAGCTGGTCTGCTTCCACGGGGTGATGAAGGCGATGTCGACGTCGCTGAACGGCGCCATCTCGCCGCGGCCATATCCGCCGACCGCGACCAGCGTCATGCGCTCGGCCGCGCTCGGGTTGCTGTTGGGATAGAGGCGCGTGACGGTGAAGTCCCACAGCACGCGGAGCAGCTGGTCCATCAGGAACGCGCCGCTCGCCGCGCTCTCGTGCCCGCGCGCGGGATGCTCGGTCAGCCGCCGCGCGATCTCCTCGTGCCCCGCCTCCAGCGCCGCCTTGAGTCGCAGCGCCGCGGCCTGGCGCAGCCGCATCGTGTCGCGCGCGTCGAGCGCCGCGAGCTCGTCCGCCAGCGCCCGCCGATCGACGATCGCGCGGCGGTTGGGGACGGAATCGAAGCGCGCGGACATGCCAGGGCAGATAGGGGAAGCGGGAGACGGGCGCTACCCACCACGCCACGTCGTCCAAGCCGCTCCCTACGTCATCCCGGGCTTGACCCGGGACCGGGCTTCTTCATCTCCGGAAAGGCAGCTCGGCCCCGGCTCGAGGCCGGGGGTGACGGTATCGTCCTTCGGGCCGAGTTCAATCCGCCTTCCGCGCCACGCCGACCAGCGCCGGGCGCAGCAGCCGGTCCTTGATCATGTAGCCCGACTGGATCTCCTGCACGATCGTGCCCGGCTCGGCGTCGGCGCTCGGCACTTCCATCATCGCCTGGTGGCGGTTGGGGTCGAGCGCCTCGCCCAGCGCCGACACCTTGGAGATGCCGTGCCGCGCGAACACCGAATCGAGCTCGCGGCCGGTCGCCTCGAGCCCGGCGACCAGGCCCTTCATCTTCTCGTCCTCGCGCAATTCCTCGGGAATCGCGGAGAGGGCCCGCGACAGATTGTCCGCGACCGACAGGATGTCGCGCGCGAAGCTGGTCGCGGCATAGGCGCGCGCGTCCTCGGCTTCCTTCTGCGCGCGGCGCAGCAGGTTCTGCGCCTCGGCGCGGGCGTAGAGCGTGGCGTTCTGCGCCTCCTCAAGCTGCGCCTCGAGCGCGGCGACGCGGTCGTGGTCGGCGACTTCGGGAGCCTCGTCGGCGGTTTCGCGGCGAAGGTCCTCGGTCGTCTCGGTCTTGTCTTCTTCGGTCATAGTCCCTGTTTTTCTTGATGTTTCAGGCCAGCAATCTGGAATTCTTCAGTTTTACGCCAGCAACCTGGCGAGGGTGGCGGCGGTGAAATCCACCATGGGCACGACGCGGGCATAGTTCAACCGTGTCGGTCCGATGACGCCCACCACGCCGACCACGCGGCCGTCCAACGCACGAACCGGTTTGGCGATCACCGACGAGCCCGACAGCGCGAACAATTTGTTCTCGGAACCGATGAAGATCCGCGTCGCCTCGCCCTCGCGCGCGCTGTCGAGCAGCCGGGCGATCTCCTCCTTGCCCTCGAGCTCGTCCAGCAGCTGGCTGACCCGGTCGAGGTCGTCGGCCGCCGCCGCGTCGAGCAGCCGCGCCTGGCCGCGCACGATCAGCACCGGCCGGTCGCCGCCATCCTGCGACCACACCGCCAAGCCCCGCTCGACCAGCGCCCGCGCGGCATCGTCGAGCGCCGCGCGTTCGGCGCGCAGCTCGCGTTCGACCCGCGCGCGCGCCTCGCTCAGCGTCAGCCCGCCGAGCGTCGCCGTGAGATAGTTGGCCGCCTGCTCCAGCGCGGCGGCGGGCATGCCGGCCGGCAGCTCGACCACGCGGTTCTCGACGGATCCGTCCTCGCCCACCAGCACCGCGAGCGCGCGATCCTGCCCCAGCGGCACGAAGCCGAACTGGCGCAGCACGCGCTCGGCCTTGGGCACCAGTACCATCCCCGCGCATGCCGACAGCCCGGACAGCGCCGCAGTGGTGTTCGCCAGCGCCTCCTCGACCGGCCCGCCGGTCCCCGCCCGCGCCTCGATCGCGGCGCGCTCCTCGGCCGAGGGCTCGGACGCGCGCATCATCCCGTCGACGAACAGCCTGAGGCCCAGCTCGGTCGGCATCCGCCCCGCGCTGGTATGCGGCGCGGCGAGCAGCCCGAATTCCTCGAGGTCCTGCATCACGTTGCGGATCGAGGCGGGCGAGAGGTTGAGCCCCGCCACGCGCGAGATCGTCCGCGACCCCACCGGCTGCCCCGCCTCAAGATACGATTCCACCACCACGCGAAAAATGTCGCGCGCGCGATCGGTCAGCTCGGTGATCGGCGGGGTGGTCACGATTCAGTGATTTAGCGCGATCACACGCTCACTCAAGGCCGCGCGCCGATCAGCGGCGCCAGCGCGGGGATCAGGTCGGGCGCGTTGCCGAGCGCGTCGGCCATCGCGCGGTTCGCTTCGCCGTTGCAGCCGAAATTGTAGCGGAGCTGGCTGGTGCGCGCATCGGCATATTCCCAGCGGACGCTGACGCTCGGAAGATCGGTCGCCCCCATCGGGCATTCCGGCCGCCCCGGGGCATAGCTCCGCTCGGTTGCCGGCGCGGGGCGATAGGGCGCGAGCGCGGCGGCGAATGCCTCGAACTCGGCGGGGGTCAGGCGGAAGTCGCGCTCGCCGCTGACCTGCGTGTTGTGCAGGCCGATGAAGGTGCCCGCGCCGTCGCTCGATACGCTGAACGAGTAGACCGGGCATTTGCCGAAGCACGGTCCCGCCTCATACTCGATCGCGGTGATCGCCTCGCGCGCCGGCGCGGATGCAGGCCCCGCCCCCGCCGCCGCGCCGCCGCGCTCGGGAATGATCCCCCGGCACCCCGTCACCGCCACGCCAAGCAGCATCACCGCAACCAACCGCCGCATCGTCTACTCCCGATGGATCGCGCGTGGAGACTGGCGCGTTCCGCCCGCGCCGTCTAGGTGCCGCACCTGACAGCCACAGGAGATTCCCGATATGCGCCCCAGCGGCCGCGCCCCCGACCAGATGCGCGCGATCTCGATCGAGCCCAACTTCACCGTCCATGCCGAGGGTTCGGTGCTGATCGCCTTCGGCCACACCAAGGTGCTGGTCACCGCCAGCGTCGAGGAGCGCGTGCCGCCCTTCCTGCGCGGCAAGGGGCAGGGCTGGGTCACCGCCGAGTACGGCATGCTCCCGCGCGCGACTCACACCCGCGGCAGCCGCGAGGCGGCGAAGGGCAAGCAGTCGGGCCGCACGCAGGAGATCCAGCGGCTGATCGGCCGCAGCCTGCGCGCCGTCACCGACCTCGCCGCGCTCGGCGAGCGCCAGATCACGCTCGACTGCGACGTGATCCAGGCCGATGGCGGCACCCGCACCGCGGCGATCTCGGGCGCCTGGGTGGCGCTGCGCCTCGCGGTCGACAAGTTGCTCCAGTCGGGGGCGCTCGAGCGCGATCCGGTCCGGCAGCAGGTCGCCGCGGTCAGCTGCGGCATCTACCAGGGCACCCCGGTGCTCGACCTCGACTATGACGAGGACAGCGCCGCCGACGCCGACGCCAATTTCGTCCTGCTCTCCGACGGCAAGATCGCCGAGGCGCAGGCGACCGCCGAGGGCGCCTGCTACGACGAGGAGGGGCTGCTTCGCCTGCTCCGCCTCGCGCGGATCGGCTGCGCCGACATCTTCGCCGCCCAGCTCAAGGCGGTCGGCCGGTGAGCGGCGAGGGCGACACCCCCCAGGCGATCCGCAAGCTCGCCCCGGGCAAGCTCGTCATCGCCAGCCACAACGAGGGCAAGGTGCGCGAGATCCGCGAGCTGCTCGCCCCCTATGGCATGGAGCCGGTCAGCGCCGCCTCGCTCGGCCTGCCCGAGCCCGACGAGACCGGCACCACCTTCGTCGCCAATGCCGAGCTCAAGGCGATGCAGGCCGCCGACCTCTCGGGCCTGCCCGCGCTCGCCGACGATTCGGGGCTGTGCGTCGAGGCGCTGGGCGGCGAGCCCGGCATCTTCTCGGCGCGCTGGGGTCTGGGCGATCCCGGCATTCCCGGCATCGAACCGAAATTTGGCGAAGGGTTCGAGGGCCGCGATTTCGGCCTCGCCATGCACCGCGTAAACGAGAAGCTGGAGGCGCTGCCTCCCGGAACCAGCCGCAGCGCGCATTTCGTCTGCGCGCTCGCGCTCGCCTGGCCCGACGGCCATGTCGAGTGGTTCGAGGGCCGGGTCGATGGCACGCTCGTCTGGCCGCCGCGCGGCGCCAACGGCTTCGGCTACGACCCGATGTTCCTCCCCAACGGCCATACCGAGACCTTCGGCGAGATGGACCCGGCGGCGAAGCACGCGATGAGCCACCGCGCCGACGCCTTCCGCCAGCTCGTCGCCGCGGTGTTCTAGCCCATCGCCGGCTCCGCCCCGGGCAGCGGATAGGGCTTCCCGGCCCGCGCGATGAAGGTCAGGAAGACGCGCAGATCCTCGGTCGGATGGGTGTTCTCGACGCCGTGCGCCACCTCCAGCGGCGTGTGGACATGGTCGCCCGCCTTGACCGGGACGATCGCGCCGTCGATCTCCATCTGTCCCGCACCGCTGATGATGTAGTAATATTCGTCGAACGCGCCTTCCTTGTTGCGGTCGTCGAGGAAATGGACGTGCACGCCTTCGCTCGCGCCCGGCGGCAGGTCGTAGATCATGAAATGCGCGGGCCAGGGTTCGTTGGCGAAGCGGAACCATTTGATCCGGCCCTTGCCCTTGCCCCGATGGATGCCGGCGACCTCGCGCATCCCCTCGGCCTCGCCGTCCTTGGTGAAGCGAGCCTTGGGCTTGGCGGCGGACTCGCCGGCGAGCGCGCGCTGGCTCAGCATCGCGAAACAAGTGCCCGCCGCAGCAAACGCCGCGCGGCGGTTGAGCTTCGCGTCGGTCATGATCGTTCCTCCGCCTCGCCATGAATCCTGTGCGC
This sequence comes from Sphingomonas sp. MS122, assembly GCF_049532975.1. GTDB lineage: Bacteria > Pseudomonadota > Alphaproteobacteria > Sphingomonadales > Sphingomonadaceae > Sphingomonas. The sequence continues at coordinate 1,855,917 of NZ_CP186695.1, forward strand.
CGCCAGCGCGAAGGCGGGTTCGGCCCGGCCGGTGCCCAGCACCAGATCGGCGACATAGCGCCCCACTGCGGGGCCGTGCTTGAAGCCGTGGCCGCTCCCGCCGCCGGCGATCCAGCAATTGCTCCAGCCGGGGTGGCGGTCGATCAGCAGATGGCCGTTGTCGCTGTTCTCGTACTGGCAGACCCGCGCCTCGGCGAGCGGGCGTCGCGCCAGGTCGGGGAAGCGCCGCGCGAGATAGGCGCGCACCTCGGCCAGTGCGCGGTCGGTGATGCGGCGGTCGAACCTGTCGGGATCGAAGCTCGGCCCGTGCCGGTCGAGCGCGATCTTGAAGCCGCGGCCCTCGATGTCGGGAAAGCCGTAATGCAGATCCTCGCTGCTCACATCGACCCAGGCGGGCAGCTTCGTGCCGCCGAACCGGCCGTCGCCGGCCTTGGGTGCGAAGAAGAACACGTCCTGCCGCGTCGGCACGATCCGCGCGCCGACCACGTCCGGAAACAGCTTGGGCAGCCATGGTCCGCAGGCGAAGATGAAATGGCTGGCCTCGAGCGCGCTCCCGTCCGCCGAGGTGACCGCGTCCAGCGCGGCACGCGCCGAGCGCGGCGGCGCAACCGCGAACTGGCGGAAGCTCCCGCCCGCGGCCACGAACGCCTCGACCAGCGCCTGGACGCTGCGCCGCGCCATCAGCGCGCCCATCGTCGGCTGCATCACCCCCACCGCGATGCCGTCGAGACCGATCTGCGGCCAGCGCCGCGCCAGCTCCGGCGCGGCGAGCTTCTCGATCGGAATATCCAGCGCGCGCTGGATCGCGATGCTGCGGTCGATCTGCGCAGTGTCCGCCGGATAGAGGTAGAGCGCGCCCGTTTCGTGGAAGATCGGGCTGCCGAGCCGCTTCGACAGCGCGTGCCACTCGGTCAGCGATTCCCATGCCCAGCGCGTGTAGAGTGCGTTGCCGGCATATTCGGTGCGGATCAGCCGCGTCTCCCCGCCCGAGGAAGCGCGCGAATGCGCCGCGCCCCAGGCGTCGACCAGCAGCACCGAATGTCCTCGCCGCCGCAGCGTCCATGCGGTCCAGGCGCCGAACACGCCCGCGCCGACGACGATGAAGTCCCAGCCGCCCGAAGCGCGCGCCCGCGCGCGTGCCGGCATCGACGACGCCCCGGCCAGCACGCCCGCCGCCGCCAGCACGCCGCGCCGCGACACCGCACGATCCTCCCGTTCGCTCTCCGACCCGCGCATGTTCGTCCCCGGAGGAGCGGCGCCCGTCGCCGCCGCGAGCGCGATTGAACCGCCTCGCGGCCGGCGCCGCTACGCCGCCGCCGGGTAAGGCGCCGGCCATTCGGGGTAACCGCGCCCGTTCACGCCGCTTCCAGCGTCCGCTCCGCGGCGAGGAAATCGGTCAGCCGGTCCGCATTCGGCTCGATTCCGTTCTTCTGCAGGATCACGCCGATATTGCCGCGGTGATAGGTGCCGTGCATCGCGATGTGCAGCAGCATGTCGCCGCGCGACATCCGCCCCGGCGCGCCGTTCGAAAAGGTGAAGTCGACAATCTCGTCGCGCCCGGCAGGCGTCAGGATATCGGCATAGGAGACATACCAGTCGGCCGTGACGGTGGTCGGTTATCTGCGGCCGGTGTGCGCCGCGCCGCGAATCGCGCCGGCTTGCTGAGCATCGAGACCAGGCGCGCGCAGTTCCGCCCTGACCGTGCAACCTTCGATGCCTCGATGCGTAGGTCGGGCGGCCCCCTGCGTGGAGAACGTGATGCAAGAGCAGGTCGTCGAACGGGTCGGCACGCTGGCGCAGGCGATCCGCGCCAAGGATATCCAGGCACTGATGGCGCATTATGCGCCCGACGTGATCGTGTTCGACCTCCGCCCGCCGCTGCGGGTCGAGGGCGCCGCAGCCTATCGCCGCAATTTCGAAGCGTGGTTCGAAGGGGTCGAGGGCGCAATCGCGTTCGATGTCGAGCATCTGCAAGTGGATGGCGCCGGCGACCTGGCCCTCAGCCACTATGTCGCGCATGTCCGATTCGCGGCGCGCGCGGGCGCCGCGATCGACTATCGCGTGCGGGTGACCGCGGAATGGCGCGAGCGCGGCGGGCAATGGCGGATCGCGCACGAGCATATCTCGGTCGCGCTCGCGCCGGAGCTGATGCGTCAGGCGCTGGCGCAGCGCGGTGCGTGAGGCAACTCAGGGCAGCGCCCGCTGTCCCCACACATTGCCTGCGGGCGAATAGCGGCACACCAGGTAATCGTCGCGCCGGTTGCTCGCGAGCGCGCAGCCGACCCGCGTCGTGCGCGCCCACACGATCTGGCTGTAATGCCCGGCATCGACGAGCCGGCCCGTGCGGCTGACATTGGGGATCGGCGCGTTCACGAAGTGGCGGCGCTCGTCGATCCAGTGCTGCGCCATCTCCTCGTAGCGATAGGCGCCGCGCGTGCCGGTCCACAGATTCTCGCCCTGCGCCGCGGGACCGCCCGGCTGCTTCGAATGCTCGAACACGCCGCGCCGGGCGAGCTCCCGGGCATAGTCCTCGGCATCCTCGGCCAGCCGCTCGTCCCACGCCAGCGGCGGCATCCGCACATCGGCGCGCGCTTCGTTGTGCAGCTCGAGCATCGCCGCGCGCAGCCGCTCGCCGCCGCGCGGCGCGTTCGCCTCGAACCGGCGCGGCTCGATGATGCGCTCTGGCACGCGGTCGGGCGGCTCCTGCGCGGGCGAGCAGGCGGCAAGCAGGAACAAGGGTAGCAACAGCATCTTTCGCAAGCCTCCCAACAAGCGCATAGCGCGCCCGCGATGAACGCTTCCCAACCGTCGAACACCCCGCCGCTCGCGCTCTACGTCCATTGGCCGTTCTGCGTGTCCAAATGCCCTTATTGCGACTTCAACAGCCATGTCCGCGACGTGGTGGACCAGGAGGCGTGGCGCAAGGCGATGCTCGCCGATCTCGCGCATGAGGCGGCTTTGCTGCCGGGGCGGCGGCTCGGCTCGATCTTCTTCGGCGGCGGCACGCCCTCGCTGATGCCGCCCGAAACGGTGGCGGCGGTGATCGACGCGGCGACCGCGGCCTGGGCGCCGGCCGGCGATCTCGAGGTCACGCTCGAAGCCAACCCCTCCTCGGTCGAGGCGGCGCGTTTCGCCGACCTCGCCGCCGCCGGGGTCAACCGCGTCTCGCTCGGGCTGCAGGCGCTCGACGACGATGCCCTGGTCTTCCTCGGCCGCGCGCATGGGGTCGAGGAGGGGCTCGCCGCGCTCGCCACCGCGCAGCGCCATTTCGGCCGGGTGAGCTTCGACCTGATCTATGCCCGCCCCGGGCAGTCGGTGGCGGCATGGGAGGCCGAGCTGACCCGGGCGCTCGGCTTCGGCACCGAGCATCTCTCGCTCTACCAGCTCACGATCGAGCCCGGCACGCGCTTCGCCACGCTCGCCGCCAGGGGCGAGCTGACGATCCCCGGCGAAGACGAGGCCGCCGACCTGTGGGAGGTCACCCAGTCGCTCACCGCCGCCGCCGGCCTGCCGCGCTACGAGGTCTCGAACCACGCCCGCCCGGGCGCCGAGAGCCGCCACAACCTCGCTTACTGGCGCTACACCGACTATGCCGGGATCGGTCCGGGCGCGCATGGCCGCCGCGGCGGCCTCGCGACGTTGCGCCACAAGAAGCCCGAGAACTGGCTCGCCGCGGTGACCCGCAACGGCAGCGGCTTGCAGGAGGAGACCCCGCTTTCCGACCGGGAGGCGGCGATGGAGCGACTCGTCATGGGCCTGCGCCTGACCGAGGGGATCGACTTGCGCGACGTTCCGGAGGGGGCGTTGGACATGGCCAAGGTCGCGAACGCCAACTTCGTGCGTTACTTGTTCCACTTTGACGACCGGCTCGCCGTGACCGACGCCGGCATGCCGGTCCTCGAAGCCCTGCTCCGCGAGATCGTCCGCGGCTAGGCGCTGGGCCTCAAGTCACTGAAAGGCAGCGAGAACCTGCCGCGCCTGCAATGTTGGAATCCATTTGCTCGCATAGCGGTGCCGGGACGCCGGCACGCTCTTTGACAATCGGCCAAGATGGAACAAGTGGACACACGCAAAAAACGCGCGTGCCGAATTCTCCTCAGCGGCCGCCGAACCCCTGCGGCGCCGGGGAGACCGTGACGGTGGTGCCGCCGCGGATCTCCTGCACCTCGAGCGCGCGCTCGGCGATGCCGTCGCGGCCGAAGCGGAAGGCGCCGTCGAGCCCCGCAAACCCGTCGCGGTCGCTCAGCCGCTCGGTCGGGAACGCGTCGCCCGGCCGCCAGCCCTGCGCAATGCGTACGGTCAGCAGCACCGAATCATAGCCCAGCGTCGAGAGCCGGTAGGGCGCCGCGCCGAACCGCGCGCGATACTTGGCGGCGTATTGGCGGTAATAGCTGTCCGAGACGCTCGCGAACCACGCCCCGTTGAGCGCGGTGAGCCCGCCTACGCCCGAATCGCTGTTCCACAGCTCGGTGCCCAGCACGCGCGCGCCCGGGCTCGCGCGGCGGAGGCCGGGGACCGCGGCGGCCGCGCCGCTCGCGCTGTCGGCGATCAGCACCGCTTGGAAGGGCGAGCGCGCGAGCCGGGCGATCGCCTGGCTCACCGCGCCGCGGTTATAGGTCTCGAGCGCGGTGACCTTGCCGCCCGCCCCCTCGACCGCGCGCAGGAAGGCGGTCGAGGCGCGCTCGCCATAGAGGCCGGTCGGCATCAGCCCGGCGAATTGGGTGACGCCGCTGCGCCGGGCATGGTCGACCACGCGCTCGATCGACTGGGCGGGGGCATAGCCCATGAGGTAGGTGCCGTTGCCCGCGACGCTGGCATCGTTGGAGAAGCTCAGCACCGGCACCCCGGCCCGCCGCGCGATCGGCGCGACCGCGCGCGCATCCTCGGCGAGCAGCGGGCCGAGGATCAGCTTGTTGCCGTCGGCCAGCGCGCGCTGCGCGGCGGCGGCGGCGCCGGTGGCGGTGTCATAGGTGGTGATGCGCACATCCTCGGCCTTGGTGTCGAGGATCGCGAGCTGGGTCGCGTTGGACAGGCTGCGCCCGACCCCGGCATTGGTGCCCGACAGCGGCACCAGCAGCGCGACGCGGTGGCGCGCGGTGTCTTCCTCGGGCAGGCCGGGGCGGACAGGGCCCGGGGCGGGGCGCACCGGCGCGGGCTCGGGCCGAGTCGGGGCGGGCGGCGGGCCCGACGGCCGGACGCAGGCCGAGACGGCAAGGGCCCCGGCGATGACCAAACTCCGGAGCAGCGAGGCAAAGCCCCGTTGCGGTTTCACTGCTGCCTCTGCCATGACGCTCCCCAATGACTTCTACGCTTGCCCCCGGCCTCTACATCGTCGCCACGCCGATCGGCAATCTCGGCGACTTGTCCCCGCGTGCGGCCCATATACTCCTGAACGCCGATATTGTTGCGGTCGAAGACTCGCGTGTGACGGCCGGGCTGTTCCGGCACCTCGGCGCGAAGCGCCCGATGACCCCCTATCACGACCATAATGCCGAGGCGGTCCGGCCCGGCCTGGTGGCGCGGATGGCTTCCGAAGCGGTGGCCCTGGTCTCCGATGCCGGCACGCCGCTGATCTCGGATCCCGGCTTCAAGCTGGTGCGCGACGCCCGCGCTGCGGGGCATGCGGTGACCACGATTCCCGGCCCCTGCGCGGGGATCGCGGCGCTGACGCTGGCGGGCCTTCCCACCGACCGCTTCCTGTTCATGGGCTTCCTCCCCGCCAAGCAGCAGGCTCGCGCCGAGACGATCGCCGAGGTCGCGACGGTCCGCGCGACCCTGGTCTTCTACGAATCGGGCCCGCGCCTCTCGGCCGCCCTGGCGGCGCTGGCCGAGGGGCTGGGCGACCGCGAGGCGGCGGTGGTGCGCGAGATCACCAAGAAGTTCGAGGAATGCGTGACGGGCAGCTTGACGGAGCTCGCCGCGCGCTATGCCGATGCCCCGCCCAAGGGGGAGATCGTCATGGTCGTCGCCCCGCCCGGCGAGGCCCCGCCCGCCAGCGCCGAGGACGCCGACGCCGCCCTTGCCGAGGCGCTGACCCGGCTCCCCGTCTCCAAGGCGGCGGGCGAGGTGGCCAGGCGCTTCGGCCTCGACCGCAAGGCGCTCTATGCGCGGGCGATGGAGATGAAGGGGTGAGGGACCGCCGCGTCGCCGAGCAGGCCGGGCGCGACGGCGAGACGCGCGCCGCCTGGTATCTGCGGCTGCGCGGCTGGCGAATCCTCGACCGCCGCGTGCGCACCCCCGCGGGCGAGGTCGACCTGGTGGCGAAGCGCGGCAAGCTGATCGCCTTCGTCGAGGTCAAGACCCGCGCGACCCAGGCCGAGCTCGACTTCGCGATCGACGAGCGCCGCCTCGCCAGGGTCGCCGCGGCCGCCGAATATCTGATGCCGCGCTATGCCACCAACGGCGAGGACATCCGCGTCGACGTCCTCCTCCTCGCCCCGGGGGTCCGGCCGCGCTACATCGAGAATGCCTGGATCGGGTGACAATCCGCCTCCGCCTCCCTAACTGCCTGCGAAATCGAAGGAGGAACTTTTGCCCCTGACCGTCGCCGTCCAGATGGACCCGCTCGACCAGATCAACATCGCGGGCGATTCGACCTTCGCGCTGATGCTCTCAGGCCAGGCGCGCGGGCACCGGCTGTTCCACTATGCGCCCGAAGCGCTCAACTATGCCGACGGCCGCGTCTGGACCACCGCGCATCCGGTGACCGTCCAGCGCGTCGCGGGCAATCATTTCAGCTTCGGCGACCCGGTGAAGCTCGATCTCGGCGAGGAAGCCGACGTCGTCCTCATGCGCCAGGACCCGCCCTTCGACCTCGGCTACATCACCGCCACCCACCTGCTCGAGCGGATCGCGGACCGGACGCTGGTGGTCAACGACCCCGCCAGCGTCCGCAACGCGCCCGAGAAAGTGTGGGTGCTCGATTTCGCGCGCTTCATGCCGCCGACGCTGGTCACACGCAGCCTCGACGAGGCGAAAGCCTTCCTCGCGCAGCATGGCGAGATCGTGGTCAAGCCGCTCCACGGCAACGGCGGCAAGGCGATCTTCAAGGTCGGCCGCGACGGCGCCAACCTCTCCTCGCTGATCGAGCTGTTCAATACCGCCTATCGCGAGCCGCACATGATCCAGGCCTTCCTCCCCGACGTGGCGCAGGGCGACAAGCGCATCGTGCTGGTCGACGGCGAGGTCGCGGGCGCGGTCAACCGCGTGCCGGGCGAGGGCGAGATCCGCTCCAACCTCGCGGTCGGCGGGGTGGCCGCGAAGACCGAGCTGACCGCGAAGGAGCGGGAGATCTGCGCCGCGCTCGGGCCCGAGCTCAAGAAGCGGGGGCTGATCTTCGTCGGCATCGACGTGATCGGCGGCGAATGGCTGACCGAGATCAACGTCACCTCGCCCACCGGCATCGTCGCGATCGACAAGTTCAACGGCACCGACACTGCCGGCATGATCTGGGATGCGATCGAGGCACGCATCGCCGCGCGCGGCTGATCCTTTGCGCACATCGCGGGTTCAATCCCACCAGTGACCGAGTTCATCCTCAACCTGATCGCCTGGGGCGGCTATGTCGGGATCTTCATCCTGATGACGCTCGAGAACGTCTTCCCGCCGATCCCGTCCGAGGTGATCATGGGGTTCGGCGGCATGGCCGTCGCGCGGGGCGACATGAACATGACTCCGCTGCTGATCTGGGGCACCGCGGGCACCACGCTCGGCAACCTGTTCTGGTACGCGGTGGGGCGCTGGATCGGCTATCAGCGGCTCCGGCCGTTCGTCGACCGCCATGGGCGCTGGCTCACGCTGCGCTGGGAAGATGTCGAGGGTTTGAACCGCTTTTTCCGTCGGCATGGCCTGTGGGTGGTGTTCGTGTTCCGCTTCCTGCCCACCTTCCGCACGATGATCTCGCTGCCCGCGGGCATGGCCAGGATGGGGCTGCCGCGCTTCCTGCTCGCGACCTTCGCCGGCAGTGCGATCTGGAATGCGATCCTTGCCTATGCCGGGCTGCTGCTGGGGTCGCGGTTCGAGCAGCTGCAGGACTATGTCGGCCCGCTGGCGATCGGCTTCACCGTGGTAGCGCTGGCCTATTATCTCTGGCGGGTCGTCACCTGGCAGGAGCGCCCTAGCTCCTGAAGCTGTCCTTGGCGGCGCGGCGCTCGGCGAGCTGCGCCACGCTCTCCGCGCGCATGAAGGGGTTGGTGGCGCGCTCGAGCGCGATCGTCGTCGGCACCGTCGGCAGTCCCTGCGCGCGCATCCGGTCGACCTCGGCCATGCGCTCGGCGAGCGCCGCGTTGTCCGGCTCGGCGACGAGGGCGTAGCGGCCGTTCGATTGCGTATATTCGTGCGCGCAATAGACCGCGGTCTCCCCGGGCAGCGCCGCGAGCCGCTGCATGTTGCCGAACATCTGCTCGGCGGTGCCCTCGAACAGCCGCCCGCAGCCCATCGCGAACAGCGTGTCGCCGACGAATACGATCGCCGCGTCGGGCAGATGATAGGCGATGTGCCCCGCGGTATGCGCGGGCACTTCCAGCACCATCGCGGCATGGTCGCCCAGCATCACGGTATCGCCTTCCGCGACGAGCCGGTCGGCGGTGGGGATGCGCGCGGCCTCGGCGGCAGGGGCGATCACGGTACAGCCCGTCGCTTCCTTGATCGCGGCGTTGCCGCCGGTGTGGTCGGGATGCCAGTGCGTGTTCCAGATCGCATCGATCGTCCACCCGCGCGCCTGCGCCGCGGCGAGCACCGGCGCGGCCTCGGCCGGATCGACCACGATCGTCTCGCCCGAGGTCTCGTCATGCGCGAGCCAGATGTAATTGTCGCTGAGTGCGGGAATGCGGACGACCTCGATCATGGCGTCTCTCCTAGCAGTTCGAACGTCTCGCGCGCCAATCGTTCGGTCAACGCCTGCGCGCCTTCGGGCGACTCGCCGGTCGAGGATCGGCCGAGGTCTGCGGCCTGGCCGGCCCACATCGGTGAATAGTCACCGCGCCCATCGGCTTCGGCGACGCGGCGAAGCTCTGTCAATGCCGCCGAGGCATAGGGGAAGCGCGGCACGCCGGGATGCACCGGCCCGATCGCGTCCGTGAGCTTGTTGCGTACGCCGCGGGCGAGGCCGCCCGAAAACAGGTTGGTGACCACGGTCTCGCCGCCCAAAGCGGCGCGGTGCGCGGCGGAGATCGTCGCTTCGGCGGTATGGAGATAGGCGGTGCCGAGCTGTACGGCGGCGGTGCTCAACCGCAGCGCGGCGGCAATCCCCTCGGCATCGCCAATTCCCCCTGCGGCGATCACCGGGATCAGGAACGCGTCAGCCTCCAGCGCAATCCGGCGGGCGAGCGCCAGCGTCCCCTCCGGCCGATAGCCCTCGAGGAAATGCCCGGCATGACCGCCGGCCTCGAACCCCTGCGCGATGACCATGTCGACCCTGGTGAGCAGCCATCGTGCCTCGGCAAAGGTGGTCGCGTTGCCGATCACGACGATCTCCGCTGCCCGGATACGATCGAGCAGGGGCGGCTCGGGCAGGCCGAAATGGAAGCTGACGACCTTGGGGCGCAGCTCCACCACGGCATCGCACATCGCCGCGTCGAACGGCGCGCGCAGCGGTGGCGGCGTCGCGGGCGGCCCGACGCCCTCGGCTTCGTAGAAGGGAGCGAGCAGGCGCCGCCAACCCGCCTCGTCAGGTGGCTCGCCCAGCACATGGCAGAAGAAATTGAGGTTGAGCGGGCCTTCAGCCTGCGACCGCACCTCGGCGACCTGGGCGCGCACCCGATCGGGCGTGAGCATGGCGCAGGGCAGCGATCCCACCGCACCGCCGCGGATTGCCGCGGCCGCCAGCGCCACGCCGCCCGCGCCCGCCATCGGCGCCTGCACGATCGGTACGCGGGCGCCAGTCAGCGCCAGGAACTTCCGGACGGGCCAACCGGAAAGGATGCCCGCCACGTCAGCTCACCAGCTTCCGGTATTCGGCATCGACGCCCACGGCTCGGCGGGCTCGAGATGGCCGTCCTGCAGCAACTCGACCGAGATGCCGTCGGGGGTGCGCACGAACGCCATATGGCCGTCGCGCGGCGGGCGGTTGATCGTGACGCCCGCGTCCATCAGCCGCTGGCAAGTCTCGTAGATATTGTCGACGCGATAGGCGAGATGCCCGAAATTGCGCCCGCCGGCATATTCCTCGGGCGCGCTGCCGTCCTCGGGCGGCCAGTTATAGGTCAGCTCCACCTCGGCTCGGGCGCGCTCGCCGTCGGCCTCGACATCCTCCGGAGCGGCCAGGAAGATCAGCGTGAAGCGGCCCTTCTCGCTCTCCATCCGCCGCACTTCCTTGAGGCCCATCAGCTCGAAGAAGCGGACGGTGGCGTCGGGATCGGCGACGCGGATCATCGTGTGGAGATATTTCATGGGACCCTCTTTTGCTTCGGCCCTGAGATAGGGCTCGCCGCGCGAGAGTCTATTCCGCCGCGCCGAATTGTTTGAGCGCGGCGCGCGCGGCGATCCCCTGCTCGGTGCCAGGGGCGAGCTGCGCGGCCCTTTCCCATGCGGCCTTCGCGCCCGCCTCGTCGCGGCTCATCGCGGCGATGTTGCCGGCCTCGAGCTGGACCGAGGCGTCATCATCGGCGCGCGCGAGCGCTTCCTTGATGTGGCGCTGCGCGAGCGGCAGGTCGCCGGTGCGGCGGGCAAGCGTCGCCGACAACAGCCAGGTCATCGGATCGGCCGGCGCCTTGAGCACCGCCTGTGCGAGATCGGCGCGCGCGCCGCCAAGGTCGCCCGCCGCGACCAGTGCGCGGGCGCGGTCGAGATGCGCCTCGCCGAGCTCCAGCCCGGCGAGATTGCCCGTCGCCAGCGCGGCGTCGAGCGCGGTGCGCGCCTTGGCCGGATCGGCCGCGGCGAGCCAGGCATTGCCCGCCTGCGCCCAATATTTCGAGGCGCGAACATCGCGCGCCGCCTCGGCCTCGCGCGCCGCGGTCTCGAACGCGCCGCCCGCGCTGATCCAGCGGCGCTGGCTCGCATAGGCCATGCCCAGGCATTGCTGGGCGAGGAAGCGCCCGCCGGCGATCCTCCAGCGCTCCGCCTCGGCGATGCCGCGCGCCGGGTCGCCGACGGCGAGCTCGACGCAATCCTCCCAGCGCTGCTGCTCGGGTGCGGGCGGGCCGGCGGTCGGCGGCGGCGCGGGAACTGCGGGCGCGGCGATCTGGGCGAGCAGGAACAACATCATGGCGTGGCGCTAACATCCTCGATCGCGTTCAGGATCAGGGCGATGTCCTGCGGGCGCGACAAACGGTGGTCGCCGTCCTTGACCAGCACAGTCTGCACATCGTCTGAACGGATGAGGTCGGCGAGCTTGACGCTGTGCTCCCACGGCACGTCGGGATCGCGCTGGCCGTGGATCAGGCGGGTGGGAATCGCGAGATCGATCGGCCCGTGCATCAGCCGGTTGGCCTCGCCCGATTCCCAGAAGCCGCGGGTGGTGACCGTCGGCTCGGGCGAATAGATCGAAGGCTCCTCCAGCCGGCCTTGCTCGCGCAGCACCGACTTCTGCTCGGGCGTGAATCCCCAGTCGGTGAAGTCGGGCGCGGCGGCGATGCCGACCATGGCGACCACCCGCTCGGACCGCGCCAGCGCCACGAGCAGCATGATCCACCCGCCCATCGACGAGCCGACGAGCACGACCGGCCCCTCGGTCGCGCGGTCGACCATCGCCAGCGCGTCGTCGCGCCAGCTCGCCAGCGTCTGCGCCTCGAACGCGCCGCCGCTCTCGCCGCAGCCGGCATAGTCGAAGCGCAGGCACGCCCGGCCGCTCGCACGCGCCCATGCCTCGATCGCGACCGCCTTGCTCCCGCTCATGTCCGAGGCATAGCCGGGCAGGAAGACGATGGTCGGGCCGATGCCGGGCGTGTGATGATGGGCGAGGGCGATCCCGTCGCGGTTGATGCTCTGCATGCGCGAGTCCATAGGCGCGAACGCCGAAGGATTGAACCGTGACGGCGCGAATCCGTCGCGATAGGGTCGGCCAATGGAACGCCCGCTGCCCTTGCTGTTCGCCGAGCATCTCGCACGCGACCGGCGCCGGTCGGCGCATACGGTGCGCGCCTATGAGGCGACGGCGGTGCGGCTGGTGGCCTTCCTCGGCCGCCATTGGGGCGAGGCGGTGACGCGCGCCGCGCTCGGGCGCGTGAGCACCGCGGACCTGCGCGCCTATCTCGCGCATCGTCGCGGCGACGGCCTCGCCAACGTCTCGGCCGCGCGCGAGCTGTCGGCGGTGCGGGCCTTCCTGAAGTTCGCGGGCGGCGAGGACGGCGCGGAAATCCCGCATCTGCGCGGTCCCCGCGTCAAGAAGGGCGTGCCGCGCCCGATCGCGCCGGACGAGGCGGTGGCGCTGGCCGAGGAAGTCGCCGACGACGCGCGCGAGCCCTGGATCGCGGCGCGCGACCTCGCCGTGCTGCTGCTTCTCTATGGCGCAGGGCTGCGCATCGGCGAGGCGATGGGGCTGACCGGCGCGGTGCTCCCGCTCGGCGAGACGCTGCGCGTCACCGGCAAGCGCGGCAAGACGCGGATCGTGCCGCTGCTCCCGCAGGTGCGCGAGGCGGTCGAGGACTATGTCCGCCGCTGCCCCTATGGCACCGCGCCCGGCGAACAATTGTTCCGTGGCGCGCGCGGCGGACCGCTCTCGCCCGCGATCATCCGCCGCTCGGTGCGTGCCGCACGCACGAGGCTGGGCTTGCCGCCGCGCACCACCCCGCATGCGCTGCGCCATAGCTTCGCGACTCACCTGCTCGGGCGCGGGGCCGATCTTCGCGCCTTGCAGGAGCTGCTCGGCCATGCGAGTCTCAGCTCGACGCAGATCTACACGGCGGTCGACGCGGCGCATCTGCTCGACGTCTATCGCAACGCCCATCCCCGGGCGTGACGTGCGGATGCCGGGAACCTTCTGGAAACCCGGTCATTGCGTCTGGTTCGGTCTGCAACAGGAGGTTTCGAATGATCCGATATGGCTGCGCGATCGTCGCGCTGGCGCTCGCGACTGCGGGTTGCGGCGGCACCACCACGCCGGTGGCGAACAGCGACGAACCCGCCAACACCGCGCTGCCGGTGGAGAATGAGACGCTTCCGATCGAGAACGGTGCCGAGGCGGCGGAGACCGCCACCGCCTCGCTCCAGAAGGCCGACGGCACCCCGGCGGGCAGCGCGATCGCGACCGTGACGCCAGAGGGTCTCAGCGTCGCCGTGTCGGTGACAGGCATCACCGCCGGCAACCATGGCGTCCATGTCCACATGACGGGCAAGTGCGAAGGCCCCAAGTTCGAGACCGCGGGCAGCCACTGGAACCCGGGCAACGCCAAGCATGGCCTCGAGAATCCCGACGGCGCGCATGCCGGCGACATGCCCAACCTGACCGTCGCCGACGACGGCACCGGCACGCTGACCTTCGTGCTCAAGTCGGGCACCATGGCGCAGCTGCTCGACGCCGACGGCTCGGCCTTCGTCGTCCATGCAGGACCGGACGACCAGAAGACCGATCCCTCGGGCAATAGTGGCGACCGCGTCGCCTGCGGCGTGTTCGCGGCGGGCTGAAATCGGGGCTACGGGCCGATCAGCGGATAGCGCTCGACCGGCTCGTAGCTCGCGCCGCCGGTGCCGAGGCGGCTTTCGTAGAGGATCATCGTGTCGATCGTGAACGGTGCGCTCGCCACCGCGGCATGCTCCGCGAGCCAGCGATCGACCGGTCCCGCCGACCCGGACATGCGCGCGAGCGTGATGTGCGGCAGATAGGCGCGCCGCTCGGGCTCGAGCCCGGCGCGCACGATCGACTGGTCGACCTTGCGGTGGAGCGCCGCGAGCGGCTCGCGCGGCGACACGCCGGCCCAGAGCGCGTTCGGCCGTCCGCGGCTGTCGAACATGCCGCACCCGTCGAGGCGCAGCTCGAGCGGCGCGTGGCGCACCGATCCGAGCGCCGCCGCGACGTCCTCGGCCGCGTGCGTCCCCACCTCGCCGATGAAGCGCAGTGTCAGATGAAGTTGGTCGTCGTCCTGCCAGCGCGCCCCCGGCACGCCGCCCATCAGGCCGAGCAGCCGCTCGCGGATCGCCTCGGGCGGGCGCAGCGCAACGAACAGACGATGCATGGCCTGGCTCTTAACCGTTTATGCCGGCGCGCGCGACGCCGGTTTTCCTTGAAAGTCCGGCCCGGAACCATGATATTCGGCCTCATCCGGCGGGATGCGCCGGGCAAAGGAGTTTGAGATGGCTAACTGGTCTGATCCCCGGACGACCGCCGCGCCGTACGCGACGGCCGCAGGTGCGCGCGATGTCGCGTACGATGCGGGGCTGCGGTCCTATATGCTTTCGGTCTACAACTACATGGCCTCGGGCGTGCTGCTCAGCGGCATCGTCGCGCTGCTCTTCGCATGGGGCGGCGAGACCTCGATGGCCTATTCGGTGTTCGCCAATGGCGGTCCGTTCGCCTGGCTGATCATCCTCTCGCCGCTGGCCATCGTGCTGGCGATGAGCTTCGGACAGAACAGGATGTCCACCGGCACGCTGCAGGCGCTGTTCTGGGGCTTCGCGGTCCTGATGGGCCTGTCGCTGTCGACGCTGCTGCTGCGCTACACCGGCGCCTCGGTCGCGCAGGCGTTCTTCGCCACCGCGGCCGGCTTCGCCGGCCTCAGCCTGTACGGCTACACCACGAAGCGGGACCTGTCGGGCCTCGGCAGCTTCCTGATCGTCGGCCTGATCGGCCTGATCGTGGCGAGCATCATCAACATCTTCACTCAGTCGAGCACCCTGTCGCTGATCATCAGCTTCGCGGGCGTGCTGATCTTCGCCGGCCTCACCGCCTATGACACGCAGCGTATCAAGAGCATGTACGCCTATGTCGCGGGCACCGACATGGTGGGCAAGGTCGTGATCATGAGCGCGCTGTCGCTCTATCTCGACTTCATCAACATGTTCCAGTTCATCCTGAGCATCATCGGCAACCGCGACTGATCGCTCCGGAAATCCGGAATCGGGAGGGCCCGGCCAGCGATGGCTGGGCCCCTTTTCGTTGCGCATGCGCAAAGGAACCGCGGCTTTCGCCCGCGCGTTTTCATGCCGACACACCGGAGTTGGATCATGAAAGACGACACACCGAAGGACGATGGCGACAAGGCGAGCGTGAAGCCCGGCGACGCAGGCACCGACAGCTCGATCGAGGAACGGCTGGAGAAGAACCCGGAGAACAGGCAGGCGCGGCTCGATCGCGCGCTCGACGAATCGATGGATGCCTCTGATCCGCCCGCGACGACCCAGCCGGTGCACTCGCACCAGCCGCCGTCCTCCTCGGGCTATGACGAGGAGAAGGAGCGGAAGATCGCCGAAGAGCGCCGCCAGAAGGCCGAAAGCGAGTAACCCGCGCTTGCCCGGGCGGCGGGCGGTCCGGTAGGAGGCGCGCATGCTTCACCGGATCGCCCGCCTCGCCGCGCTGCTGCTCGTCGCGCTCGCCGCCGTCCCCGCCCAGGCGCGCGTCACGGTCACCTTCTGGTCCTATGAGAATGGCGGGGACTTTCCGCACGCCTTCTTCACCGTCCACGGCACGCCCGATCGCGGCGGCAAGCCCGTCCAGGGCGCATGGGGCTTCACCCCCAAGTCGGTGACCCCGGCGATGCTGCTCGGCACCGTCGGCGGGAAGATCGACTACACCACCAAGAAGTACGTCTCGCGCAGCATCGCGCATTTCTCCGCGCCGGTGAGCGACGCGCAATATGACTCGCTGGTCCGGCTGGTCGCCGAATGGGGCGAGAAGGGCAACAACAGCTACAACATCAACCGCCGCAACTGCGTGCACTTCGTCGCCGAGGCGATGCGCCGCGCGGGCCTGCGCGTGGTCGAGGACAAGAAGCTTATCAAGAAGCCGCGCAGCTTCACCCGCTCGATCGCGGCGCTCAACGCCGGCCGCGTCGCGGTGATCGACAAGCCTGCGGCGCCCTATCTCGCGGCGAACCCCGGGCTCGCCGGCGTCGGCAGCTGATCCCTAGCGCTTGAGCACGTCGAGCGCGGCGGCGGTCATCGCTTCCGCGGCGGTGCCGATCACCTTTTCCGCGTCGGGCGCCCATTTCGAACTGTGCAGCGAGGGCAGGCCCCTGCCGCCCGCCGCCTGCGCCGCATCCCATTTGTCCTGCGGCACGCCGCCGACCCAGTAGATCACGCTCTGGATCGACGGATCGGCGATGTGGAAGCGGCCGAAATCCTCGCCCGCCATCGTCGGCGGAATGTCACGCACCCGGTCCGCGCCGAAACGCGCCGTGAACAGCGCCTTGAGCTCGCCGGCGAACGCCTCGGTGCTGACGGTGGGAGGCGTGAAGGGCTCGCGCACCTTGACCACCGGCAGTTGGTCCTCGGGAATGCCCGCGGCGATCGCCTCGCCCCTGGCGATACGCGTGATGCCGTCGAGCAGCTGCCGGCGCACCTCCGGGGTATAGGCGCGCACGGTGAGCAGCATCAGCGCCTGCTCGGGGATGATATTGTGTCGCGTGCCGCCCTGGAAGCTGCCGACGGTGACCACCGCGGCCTCCTGCGGATCGACCTCGCGGCTCACCAGAGTCTGCAGCGCCGAGACGATCCGCGCGCCAAGCACGATCGGGTCCTTGGTCGTCGCGGGATAGGCGCCGTGGCCGCCGACGCCCTTGACCAGGATGTCGACCGAATCGACGCTGGCGAAGGTGGGGCCGGATCGGATGCCGATCGTCCCCGCGGGCAGCGCGGCGCTGTTGTGGAAGGCGATCGCGTGGCTGGGCTTGCCGAAGCGTTCGTATAGCCCGTCCTTGAGCATCGCGAGCGCGCCCACACTGCTCTCCTCGGCGGGCTGGGCGACCATCACGACCGTGCCTTTCCACCGGTCCTTCATCGCCGCGAGATTGCGCAGCGTGCCGACCCAGGCGGTCATGTGCGTGTCGTGCGCGCAGGCATGCATGATGCCGGTCTCGACGCCTTCCGGTGTCTTGCCGCGCACCTTGGAGGCGAAGGGCAGGCCGGTCTCCTCGGTCACCGGCAGCGCGTCCATGTCGGCGCGGATCAGCAGCGTCGGCCCCTCGCCGTTCTTGAGCACCGCGACCACGCCGGTGCCGCCGACCTTCTCGGTCACGGCATAGCCCGCCTTGCGCGCCTCCGCCGCCATCTTCGCCGCGGTCTTCACCTCATGCTGGCTGAGCTCGGGATTGGCGTGGAGATCGCGATAGAGCGCCATCAGCGAGGGCAGCTCCTTCGCGGTGGCGTCGCGGACGGGATCGGCGGCAGCGGGGAGCGCGAAGGCGAGGCCGCTCGCCGCGGCGATGAGGAAATGCTTCATGGGATCCTAGCCTAGGGGGCCGACAGGGCGGCGCAATGTCCAATCACGGGTAAGCTGGGCGTTCAGGCGGGGACGAGTTCGATCAGGTCGAGCTGCGATTCGAAGGTGGGCCAGGGCAGCACCAGCCGCCAGCGCGCCGTCCCGACGCGCTCGATATAGCCGGCCATGTCGCGCTTGACGTCCTGGCCGTAATCGAGCGGGATCGTCTCGTCGCCAAGTTCGAGCGCCCCGAGGAAGATCACGCGCGCATCGGTTTCCGCATAGATCCTGCCGGTCGGGCGTTGCGATCCGTCGAGCTTGACCAGGGTCGGTATCTCGCCCTCGCGGCCGATGCGGCAGTTGAACCAGGGATAGGCGGTGAAGTCGCGCATCCCCTCGCGCTGGGCGCCGAGCTTGAAGGTGCGGCATTTATAGTCGCCCGCGGGTGGCATCGCGCGGCCGAGCGCCTGGTCGGGCTCGAACAATGCGCCCTCGGCGGCGATTGCGGCGGCGTTCGCGGCGCGCGCCTTGGGCAGCGCCTCGACCCACGCCTTGCGCCAGTTGCGCAGCCGGTCGCGGTCCTGATCGGTGGTGATCATCCGCCAGCGCGTCTCGGGCGCTTCCTTGACGAGCTGCAGGCCGCCATTCTTGGAACAGGCGGCGAGGGCCAGGGCGAGCAGGAGGGCGGCGGCGCGCATCTCAGGCCGCCGTCCAGCCGCCGTCCATGGTATAGTTCGCGCCGGTGATCGCACTCGCTTCCTCCCGGCACAGGAAAACCAGCAGCGCGGCGACCTGTTCCGGCTGGACGAACTGCTTGGTCGGCTGCGCCGCGAGCAGCACGTCGTTCATCACCTGCTCGCGCGTCATGTTGCGCGCCTTCATCGTGTCGGGAATCTGGTTCTCGACCAACGGCGTCCAGACATAGCCGGGCGAGATGCAGTTGACGGTGACCCCGTCGGTCGCGGTCTCGAGCGCGATCGTCTTGGTGAGGCCGGCGATTCCGTGCTTGGCGGCGACATAGGCGGACTTGTTGGGACTCGCGACGAGGCTGTGCGCCGAGGCGGTGTTGATGATCCGTCCCCATTTCGCCGCCTTCATGTGGGGCACCGCGGCGCGCATCATGTGCCAGGCGCTGGACAGGTTGATCGCGATGATCGCGTCCCATTTCTCGACCGGGAAGTTCTCGATCGCCGCGACATGCTGGATGCCGGCATTGTTGACGATGATGTCGGGCCCGCCGAGCTCGGCGTGGCAGCGCTCGACCATTGCGTAGATCGCGTCGGGCTTGCTCATGTCGGCGCCGTCGTAGAGCGCCTTGGCGCCGGCCGCCGTCTCCAGCGCCGCGCGCTCGGTCTCGATCGCCGCGGCGTCGCCGAAGCCGTTGATCATCACGCTCGCGCCCTCGGCGGCGAGCGCCTTGGCGATGGCGAGGCCGATGCCCGAGGTCGAGCCGGTGACGATGGCGGACTTGCCCTTGAGGAACATGGGGACTCCTTGGCTGCTAGCTTCTGGCGAGGTCGAAGGCGGCGGTATGGCCGTCGATGATGTTGCTGGCGACGAGGCGCGCGTTCGCCATCGTGCGCTCGGTGTCGATGCGGCCGGCTTCCCAATGCTCGCGCATCGAGCGCGCGGAGAATTCGAAGTCGCGGCTGCCGCCTTCCCAGGCATTGGCGCGGTAGATCAGATGGACGAGGCTCACCGGCTTCTCGTCCGCCACCGCGCGCAGCGCTGCGACATCGGGATCATCGTGCAGCTCGGGCGGCAGCTTGGCCAGCACCTTGCGGATCGCCTCGCGTTCCTGCCGCAGCCGCATCCGCTCGGCCGAGACCTGGCGCGTGCGGCTCGAGAAGCGGATCTCCTTCTCGCGCGCCATCACGTCGGTGATCGTGCGCGGCATCACCGCTACGGAAGAGAAGAGGTCGACCTGGAACACCAGCATCGGCTCGGCCTGGTGGTCGAGCACGTGCGTCAGCGGGGTGTTCGAGACGAGCCCGCCGTCCCAATAATATTTGTCGTCGATCTCGATCGGCGGGAGGCCCGGCGGCAACGCGCCCGAGGCCATGATGTGGCGCGCGTCGATCCGCTCCTGGGTCGTGTCGAAATAACGGAAATTGCCGCTCTCGATCTCGACCGCCCCGACCGATAGGCGCACCGGGCCGTCATTGAGTAGGTCCCAGTCGATCAGCGAGTCGAGCGTAGAGCGCAAGGGCTCGCTGTCGTAGAAGCTCAGCGCCGTGCAGCTCCCCGGAGTCGCCATCGTCGGCAGGAAGAGATGCGGGCGGAAGAAGCCGGGAACGCCCTGTGCCAGCACCATCGCCGCCGACCATTCGTGCACCGCCTCGCGCACCTCGTCCTGGGGGAAGATCGGGAAGCTGGGCAGCGCGCTGGTGACCGTCTGCCAGAAGGCGGTGAGCCGCTCGACCCGGCGCTCGGGCGGGTTGCCCGCGACGATCGCCGCATTGACCGCGCCGATCGAGATGCCGGCGACCCAGTCGATCTCGATCTCGACCTCGGCCAGCGCCTCGATCACCCCGGCCTGGTAGCTGCCGAGCGCGCCGCCGCCCTGGAGCACCAGCGCGACGCAATCGGGCAGCGGGAGCGGACGCGCGCCCTTCGACCTTCGGCGTTGCGGTTCGGCATCGGCCATGGCGCCGGTCATGCCGCGCCGCAGCGACGAGGGCAATCGCGTTATGCGCAAATCGGCGTGCAACGCATGGCGGCTTGGGGCATTGTCACGGGCAGGAAATGACGAAGGGGTGCCCGCCATGCGGCTCGACGATCTCGATCCCAGTGAAAATGTCCGCGATCTGGGGCAGGGCAGCGGCGGCGGCTTTGGCGGGGGCGGCGGCAATATCCTGCTCGGGCTGTTGCCGATGCTGCTGGGCAGCCGGCTCGGCTGCGGCACGATCGCGCTGATCGCGATCGGCGTCGCGATCTTCATGGCGATCGGCGGCGGCGGCGGGCTGCTCACCGGCGACGTCGCGCCGGGCGGCGGCGGCCAGCAGCAGGTGGGGGCGAACAAGCCCTGCGACACGCCCGCCGAGCTACAGGCATGCCGCGTGATGACCAGCACCGAGCAGACCTGGAACCAGCTCTTCGCGGCGCAGGGCGCGCGCTATCAGCCGCCGGTGCTCAATTTCTATCAGCGCAGCGTGCAGTCGGGCTGCGGCAATGCCTCGTCGGCGGCCGGGCCTTTCTATTGTCCAGCGGACCGCGGCGTCTATCTCGATACCAGCTTCTTCCAGGAGCTGGCGCAGCGCTTCGGCGCCGCGGGCGACTTCGCGCAGAACTATGTGATCGCGCATGAGATCGGGCACCATATCCAGAACATCACCGGCACGATGGAGCGGGTCCGCGCGGCGCAAGCGCGGATGAGCCGCGCCGAGGGCAACGCGATGTCGGTGCGCGTCGAGCTGCAGGCGGACTGCTATGCCGGCGTCTGGGCGGCGCGCAACAAGGACCGGCTGGAAGCGGGCGACATCGAGGAAGGGATGCGCGCCGCCGAGGCGATCGGCGACGACACGCTGCAGAAGCAGGCGCAGGGGACGGTGGTGCCCGAGAGCTTCACCCATGGCACCTCGGCGCAGCGTATGCAGTGGCTGCGGCGGGGGCTCGAGACCGGCGACCCGGCGCAGTGCGATACCTTCCAGGGCGCGATCTGATGCGCCCGGCCGCGAAGTGAGCGTCGCATTCCGGCGGGAGAGCGACGAGGCGCACAAGGAACCTCGCTTCGAGCTACCGATCCCGCCCGGCCCCAATCTCGTGACCGCGCGTGGTCTGGCGCTGATCGACGCGCGCGTCGCCGAGCTCGAGGCTGCCGCCGCCGCGGCCACCGACGAGGAGGCGCGCGAGGCGCTGCGGCGCGACCTGCGCTACTGGCATACGCGCCAGACCACCGCCGAGCTCGCGCCGGTGCCGGGCGACGATCTGGTGGCGATCGGGTCACGCGTGCGCTTCCGGCTGAACGGGCGCGAACGGCGGATCGACATTGTCGGGCATGACGAGGCCGAACCGGCGGCCGACCGGATCGCGTTCCAGGCGCCGCTGGCGGCTGCGATGCTGGGGGCGGAGCCGGGCGAACGCGTGGATTTCAACGGCCGGGCCGAGGCGATCGAGGTGGTCGCCACGCAAGCGATTCCCGACGGGGCCTAGGCAATGTTCGGATTGAAACGGCGGAAGTCGGTCGAGCTCGTCCCGTTCGCGCAGGCTCGGCCTCGCCTCTTCAACGAATTGCTGTGCGATGGCGTGACCGCGCACAATCTCCCCACCTTCGCCGAACTGCTGGCGCTGCATGCCCGGCTGCAGGCCGAGCACCCCCGCCATCGCGTCCTCGCGTCGCTCGATGATCTCGGCCAGGCCGGCTACACCTCGGGTCACGGCACGGAGGTGCACGGACTCGACGATGTCGAGGGCCACGACCTCTCCCGGCTGGGCGACCTGTTCGAGGACGGCGCGCATCCTGGGTATCTGAGCACACCGGCCGAATTCCCCATTCGCCTCGCCAATCTGCGGCGCGGCGCGGCATCGGTCGGCCTGGAGCAAGTCCGCGGCGAGCTCCAGTGGAAGACGACCGGGGATGCGAACGATCCCGTCACCTTCAATCGCGATCCCGAAGCCGCGCTGGGGATCGCGCGGGAGAAGGGGATTCTCTTCCAGTTCGTCCCGGTCGAATCCGCCGCGGACATGATCGCGGCCTTTCCCAACGGCTATTTCCAAGGGGACCTCAACCCGTTCCAGAATCACGCGGTGGCACGATATCTGGAGGCAGAACATGGCCTTGCCCTGTTCGGGATCGGGTCGCGCTTCCTGGGATTCCGCCGCGACCTGCCGCTGACCGATGGGGACGCGCATCGTCTCGCTGCCGCGCTCTGCGACCTCTACGCGGACACGCCGGAGCTTGCGGCGCGGGAGCTTGCGGACCTGCTCACCGGTCGCGACTGGCTGCTGTTCCGCTACACCGAAAGCTGAACCGCGCTGGCCGAAAAAGGGGCCCGGGCGTCGCCGCCCGAGCCCGAGGGCTGGTCCGTGACCCGCCCGGAATTGTCTCAATAGGTGCCCGAGAAGCTCCGGTTGAGATAATGGCTGCCGCGCGCGTCGTCGCGCTCGCCGAACAGCGCGCCGCTGCGCTCCTCGTCGCGCCACGCCGCCTTGGCCTCCTCCGCGCTCTTGCGGATCGTCACCTTGTCGTCGACCGACTCGATCCAGCGCGACGGGATCGAATGGTGGTGGCCGCCGGCGTCGGGATCGCTCTTGGTGAGGAGGATGCGGTCGCCGCGCACCTTGTCGACGGTGCCGACATGCTGCCCGTCCGAGCCGACCACCTCCATATGCTCGGTCACGCGCCCGAGCGAGCCGCGCTGGGTCTGGCGCTCGCTGCGCCACGCGCCGAACTCATTGTCGAACCTGGCCGCATTCTCGCGGCGATATTCGTCATAGTCCCGGTCGAGATCGTCGATCTGGCGGCGGCGCCAGCCCTGATAGTCGTCGTCGCGATTCCAGCGGCCGCCGTAGCGCTCGTCATAACGCGCATCCGCCGCGCGCCGGCGCTCGGCTTCCTCGTCGCCGAACCACGAGCGGACCTCGTCGCCGGCGCGGCTCAGGAAGTCGCGGTCCTGATAGGCATAGCCCTCGGGACGGCGCTCATGGTCACGGCCGAAGTCGCGACGCCCGCCGGCGCGGCGGCCCTCGTCGTAGCCGCCATAGCCGCTGCCATAGCCGCGATAGCCGCTCGCGCCGCGGGCATAGCCGCCACGCTCCCAATCGCGCCCGCGGTCGCTATCGTCGTCGCGCCCGAAGCGCGAACCGTAATAGTCGCGCTCCCGCCAGGATTCGCGGCCGCGATCGACTTCGCCGGCCGCAGCATATTCGCGCGCGCTCGAGCGATAGCGGTCTCGATCCGCGTCATAGCCATAGCCGTAGCCGCGTGACGGCTCGCTGTCGCGCGTGCCCCAGATCTCGTCGCGGCCCTGGCGTGGATAAGGTTCGTAGCCCATTGGAAATCCTCCTCTTTCATCGGAATTCCGGGCGCGTGGGGTCCACGCGCCCCACGGGTGAAAAAAGGATCGGGCAGCGCATTTGTTCCCGTGCGCCGAAGCGGGGTTGCGGCGAGGAGAAGCAATCCGCCGCCCAGCCGGAAAGGCGCGCCACAAAAAGCGCATCAGGGCCGTTGCATCGGCGCGGGAGTGAAGCTAGAGGGACCGCCTTCCGGCACTGCCGGGGTGGAGCGGGGCTGTAGCTCAGATGGGAGAGCGCTGCAATCGCACTGCAGAGGTCAGGGGTTCGATTCCCCTCAGCTCCACCAACCGCAAACATCTCACTTCCTTCCACTTTTGCCCGCAGGCCGGCGGCCGCCTGGGCCATAGATACCGCGTTGGGACCGCAAGCGACGCAGCGGAGCGACGGCAAGCCCGTACTACGCGCGACCAACGCGCTTTATGCCAAGCGGATGGCCGGGTTGCCGACAGGGCAGGGCAAGGCTCGGCTCAGCACGCCCTGGTACGACAATGTGCTGGTCAACGCGGTCGGCGCGCCGGCGCCGAAGCCCGCCATCCCATCGCCGGGACAATCGCCCGTCTATCGCTGCTGACGTCGCTACCCGACCGGCGGCGCGCCGTAATAGTCGGGCGCCTCGTCGAGCCGCACGTCGATCCGGTCGAGGATGAAGCCGGGGTCGAGCGCATGGATGCGCAGACGATGCGCGCCCTTGGCCAGCTGCCGCACCGGGATCGTGCGGACGGCGGTGTTGGTGAGGACGTTCTGCTTCCACTCTTCGCTGCGCCCGAAGGTGCGGAAGTCGAGCAGCTGGATCGGCGCGTCGTCGAGTTGGACGGCAATACGCAGGCCGTTCGCCGAGGTGAGCGGATGGACGGGAATGGCGACGATACGCAGCTCGGCATTGCCGCTGGCCGTCACCTCGAAACGATAGTCGAGCGGCGTTCCGGCCACGCTCGCACGTGAGGGGAGGTCGAGCTTGGCGCGGAGCGCCGAGCCGCGCGAGCCGAGGCCTGGCACGACCTCCCAATCCGCGGCCGACGCACGCGTCGCCGCGAGCGAGACGATGCGGCCGGCCGCGACCGGGGCGGTGGGAGTCCGGCGCGCCGTGCCCGGCGATGTCGCGACCTGCGGATAAAGCGGCTCGTCGAACACCGGCAGCCGCCGCGGCGCCATGTCCATCATCCCCCGCCACTTGCCGCCATTCTGGCTGTTGTAGGCCGCCGTGTCGGCGACGATCCGGGCATG
This sequence comes from Sphingomonas sp. MS122, assembly GCF_049532975.1. GTDB lineage: Bacteria > Pseudomonadota > Alphaproteobacteria > Sphingomonadales > Sphingomonadaceae > Sphingomonas. The sequence goes on from NZ_CP186695.1 coordinate 1,880,443, forward strand.
GGCGGCCTTGGCCTGGTCGGCAAGGGCGTTGACGCCGGCGCGGCCCTGGCGCGTGTAGAGCGCGGCGAGATCGAGGCGCAGGTTGCGTTCGTTGAGGCTCGCCGCCGCACGCACCGGGTAGAGGACGAGCTGGAAGAAGGCGTCCTGGCGGTCGGCAGGAAGCTGCTTCGCCACAGCCTCGGCACGCGCGGAGATCGAGCGGTAGCGATCGATCCGGGTCAGCGCCTCGCCGCCGCCGGTGCGGATATAATCGCCGATCCGGTTGGGCCGCGTCGGCTCCGTCTGGCCAAAGCCCATGAATTCGGGCCGCCGCTCGAAGGCGAGGGCGTAATATTCGGTCATGATCGCGGCGATCTCCGCCGCGTTCGCCGCGCCGAACTGCGTGGCTGTCCAGCTGGTGAGATGCGTTTCCGCCGCGGGCGCGATCGCTCGGGCGTCGAAGGCGAGATCGAGGAAATATTGCGTCAGATACTCGCCCGGCTTGATGTCGCCGACATTGACCACCCACAGCTTGCGCGCATCCATCTGCCAGGCCCGGTCGAGCTGCTCGCGGATCAGTGCGGGATGGGTGGTGCCGAGCCATAGATAATCGTGCGGCCGGCCCCAATAGGAGATGTGGTAATAGATGCCCGATCCGCCGCGGCGCTGCCGCTCGGCGGGCGTCGGGAGCTGGTTGATGTACCCGTAATTGTCCTCGGGCCAGACCAGGGTCACGTCCTCGGGCACCTTGAGGCCGGTGCCGTAGATGTCGAGCACTTCCTTGTAGAGCGTCAACACCTGCGGCACCTGATCGGCGGTCTTTCCCTGCGCCTTGGCGAGCAGCTCGCGCTGGATCGCCATGACCTGCGTCATCGCCTCGCGCGCCTTTTCCGGCGTCTCGGCGCCTTCCATCGCGGAGTCGTGTTTGCCGCGCAGCCCGATCGTGTAGATGTTCTCGAAGCCCTTCACCTCCTCCGCGCGCCGCCGCCAATAGTGGACCATCCTGTCGCGGTTGGTGAAGAAGTTGAAATCGCCGTCCTTGTCGTCCCACTCACGGACATTGTTCCGCATCATCGGCTCGGCATGGGAGGTGCCGACGACGATCGCATGGTCGCGCGCCGCCTCGGCATTGCCGGGGATATGGTAGAAGGGCTTGGTACTGTCGTGCATCGCCGGCCAGATCAGATTGGCCTTGAGCCGCCACATCAGCTCGAAGATGCGGGCATAGGTCCGGGGGCCGATATCGCCGGTCTGGGGCTCATAGGTCTTGGCCGCCCAGGGCTGGAGCCCCCAATCCTCGTCGTTGAGGAAGATGCCGCGATACTGGACCGATGGCGCGGCCGACACGCGGCGGCTGCCGTCGACCGTCAGCCGCTTCACGCGCCGCGGCGTGACATCGGCCCACCATTCCCAGGACGAGACCCCGATCTCGCGCGTCAGGTCGATCACGCCCCAGATCGCGCCGCGCATGTCCGAGCCCGCGATCAGCAAATAGCGCCGCGATGGATCGCGCTTCGAGCCGACGAGCAGGCGGGTATAGCGTTCCCACTGGCCGCGCAGCTCGGTGAGATCGGTCCCCGTCTCGCGGGCGACGTCGCGGATCAGCGCTGAATCCCGGGGGCCGAGCACGACGCACAGCCGTCGGCACGCCGCAAGGTCGCTCGACACGCGCGGCGCCGTGCCCGTCAGCTGCGTCAGGTCGCGCGCGAGCAGCTCGGCGGCCAGCTGCGCCGGGCGCTCGCCGGAATGGACGATGCTGGCGACCTCGCGACCGTCGAACAGCTCGACTTGCCGGGCCAGCGCCGCCGCCGGAAGCAGCGCGGCGAGCGAGAAGATGCCGCGAATGATCCGGAACGAGCGCACGCAACCTCCCTTTCCACCGCCGCAGATCAGCGCCCGGTTGTTGGTCAGGCCAATCTAGCAAATCCGCTCGAATTGCTCACCCAAAAAATGAGACAGGGTCGCATGATTTGGGTATCAGGGAGCGGAATCGGTTGACCGTTCGCGCGGGCGCGGCCAAATAGTATTAGTAATATAATTCGGGAGGATTGCGGTGGCGGGTCGAGCGGTTTCGCTGGTGGTTGGAATTGCGATGGCGGGCGGCGCGCTTGCGCCCGTCGCGGTTGCCCAGCAGGCCCGCGAGACGCAGAACCTCGCCGCGCCGGTCAAGCGTTTCGGCCGCGTGTCGTTCGACTCCCGCTCGCTGATGATCGACGGCAAGCGCACCGTGATCTGGTCGAGCGAGATGCACCATTTCCGCCTGCCCAGCCCAGACTTGTGGCGCGACATCCTGCAAAAGATGAAAGCCAACGGATTTAACACCGTTGCCTTCTACTTTGACTGGGGTTTCCACACCCCGAAACAGGGCGTTTATGACTTCTCCGGCATCCGCAACATCGACCGCCTGCTGACCATGGCGGAGGAGGAAGGGCTCTACGTCATCACTCGCGCGGGTCCTTATGTGAATGCCGAGCTGACGCGCGGCGGCTTTCCCGGCTGGCTGGTCAACCAGCGCGTCAAGGCGCGTACCGACGCGGCCGAATATCTCGAAGCCGCCGACGAGTGGCTGACTCAAGTCCATGCGATCATCCGCAAGCACCAGATCAACGGCGACGGGAAAGGCAATCGCGGCACCGTCATCCTCCACCAGATCGAGAACGAGCTGGCGGTGACCACGCCGGCGCAGCGCCGCTACATGGACCATCTCTACAGGAAGGCGCGCGCCGACGGCATCAACGTGCCGATCTTCCACAACGACCAGGGCCGCAACGGTTACTGGACGCCGGAGGATTCCAAGGTCGAGCATGTCGTACCCGGCCCGGTCGATCTCTATGCGTTCGACGGCTATCCCGGCGGCACCTGCACCGTCGAGGGCAAGCCGACGCGCGGCAGCGCGGCGCCCGACTGGGGCTATTACGGCCCGGGCGGGGCGAAGGGCGGCGCCTCGGCCTCGCCCAACACGCCGGGCTTCCTGGCGGAGTTCGGCGGCGGCTGGTTCGATTATTGGGGCTCGAACGGCGGATATGAGTGCAACGCGATCCAGCGCGGCAAGCGCTTCCAGCGCGTGTTCTACGGCACCAACCTCGCCAACGGGATCAACATCCAGAGCTTCTACATGGGCTACGGGGGGACCAGCTGGGGCTGGCTGCCCGCGCCGGTGGTGTTCACCAGCTACGATTACGGTTCGGCGATCTCCGAGCCGCGCGAGGTGCGGCCCAAGCTGATCGAGATGAAGCAGCTCGGCGGGCTGATCGCCGCAGTGCCCGATCTCGCCGGCATGATCCCCGCAGGCACGCCGGAAATCTCATCGGACAAGGTGCAGGTCTATCACAACAAGAGCACCGAGACCGATGCACGCTTCCTGCTGGTGACGCACAAGCCGTCGAACGGGCAAGGCAATGATCGCTTCACGATCACCGCCGACCTGCCCGACGGGCGCTACACCTTCCCACAGGGCGAGCCGATGCAGCTCAACGGCTTCGACGCCAAATGGCTCGTCGCCGGAGTGAATGTCGGCGGACAGCGGCTGGTCTATTCGACCTCCGAGCTGCAGAGCGCGGTCGAGCTCGACGGCGCCGACCTGTTGCTGATGTACGGCCGCGCAGGGGAGCCTGGGGAAACGGTGCTGCGCTATGCGCGCGCGCCCAAGGTCGAGGTGATCGAGGGCAGCGTTGCGCACGCCTTCGATGCGGCGAAGGGCGACCTTCGCCTCAACTACGCGCATCGCGGGCGCGCGGTAGTGCGGATCGCTGGCGGGAACCGGCCGCCGCTCACGCTGCTGTTCGCCGATGAGGATGAGGCCGGCACTTATTGGACTCACGATACGGCTGCTGGGAAGATCCTCGCACGCGGGCCGGCACTGATCCGCAGCGCTGCGGCCAAGGCAGGGGTCCTGGAACTGACTGGCGACACCTCGGCCGAGACTGCACTCGAGGTCTGGGCGCCGCGCGCGATCCGCTCGCTGCGCTGGAACGGCGCGGCGGTGCGCGCCGCTGCGACTGCGCGCGGCAGTGTCGCGGCGGTTGCGCCGCTCGCCGGGCCGGCGGACTTCGCTTTGCCGGCGCTCACCGACTGGCGCGTCGCGGCTGGCTCGCCCGAGGCGCGGCCCGACTTCGACGACAGCGGCTGGCAGACGATCGACCGCCGCCGCGCTGGCACCACCACCGCGTGGGCTGACGGCCAGCCGACTTTGGTGATGGACCCCTATGGCTTCCACGAGGGCGACGTCTGGTATCGCGGCCGCTTCGAAGGCGGGCCCGAAGCGGAGAAGCTCTCGGTCTTCTACGGCGGCGGCGCGGCGGGCCTGCTCCAGCTCTGGCTCGACGGCGAGTTCGTCGGCCAGCACGAAATCCCCTCCGGCCAACCGCGCCCGATCACGCTCGGTGGAGCCGAGTTCCCGCTCCCTGCCAAAGCGCGTGAGCCCGGCCAGCATGTGCTGAGCGTGATGGTGCGCAACAACGGCCACAATTGGGACCTCGACGCCGACGATTTCCACAAGGAGGCGCGCGGGCTGATCCATGCCTCGCTGGGGCCGGCGGCGGGGCGCAACTTCGCGGTGCCGATCGCGTGGAAGATCCAGGGCCGCAAGGGCGGCGAGGACCTCGCCGATCCGGTGCGCGGCGTAGCCAATAATGGTGGCCTGCATGGCGAGCGCCAGGGCTGGCACCTGCCGGGCTTCGACGATAGAAGTTGGGAGCGTGCCGCCACGCCGCCCGCCAAGATCGCCCCTGGCACGACCTGGCACCGCACGCGCTTCACCCTCGACGTGCCCAAGGGGCAGGATGCGACGATCGGCCTCGCCTTTGGCGACACCACCAAGCCGCGCTCGGCGGCGCGCTATCGCGTGCTGGTCTTCGTCAATGGCTGGAACATGGGCCAGTTCATCGCGCATGTCGGCCCGCAGCGCGTGTTCGCGATCCCCGAGGGCATCCTCAACCATCGCGGCGCGAACAGCATCGCGCTCGCGGTCACTTCGGACGGCCAGCCGGGTAATTCGCTCGAGCCGGTGCGGCTGGTGACGATGCGCAACGTCAAGGGCGGGCTTCCGGTGCGCATGGTCAGCGCCCCGGCGACCCCGGCCGAGCTCAAATAAGGGTCAGGCCGGGGACAAGGCCGCGACGAAGCGTGCGGCCTGGGCGCCGACCGTCTCCGCGGCTGCGCCCGGCTTGTAAAGCGCCGAGCCGAGGCCGAATCCCGCGGCGCCCGCCTCGGTCCACGGCGCCATATTGTCGGGCGCGATTCCCCCGACCGGAAGCACGCGCGTGCCGTCCGGCAGCACCGCGCGCATCGCTTTGAGCACCGCCGGGCTCGATGCCTCGGCGGGAAACAGCTTGAGCGCGGTCGCTCCGGCCGCGAGCGCGGCGAAGGCCTCACTCGGCGTGGCGATCCCGGGGAGCGAAACCAGCCCGTCGCGGACCGACGCTTCGATCACCCGCGGGTTCATGTTTGGCGAGATGATCATCGTGCCGCCAGCCGCGCGAACCGCGTTGACCTGCGCCACGTCGAGCACCGTGCCTGCGCCGATCACCGCGCGGCCGGCCAAGCGGCTGGCGAGCCGGGCGATGCTCTCGAGCGGATCGGGCGAGTTCAGCGGTACCTCAATCAGCGTGAAGCCTGCCGCCACCAGCGCCTCGCCGATCGCCTCGACCTCGGCGGGCTTCACCCCGCGCAGGATCGCGATCAGCGGGCAAGTGGCGAAGGCGGCATCGAATTCCGCCAAGATACTCATAGCGGCGTGCTCATGTCCGGTCTCCGATGGCGATGATTCCCGCTACGAACGCGGCGTGGCTGTCGATCAGCCGCGCTTGCCCGCCATTGGCCTCGATCGCCAGCGTATAGAGCGCGCCCAGCGCCGGGTCCGACAGCAGGTATACGGTCTGTCCTGGTGCCTGCTCCAGCCGCGCCGCAACGTCGCTGCCGATCAGCAGGCCGCTGGCATAGCTCGCGGCATCGGCGTCGTCGCGCTCGCCGAGCAGGCCCGCGGCGCGGATGCCGAACAGCGAGCGCGCAAGATCGCGCTTTTGCCCTTCGCGCACTCCCTCGAGAAAAGCGTCGCCGGACGCGACCTCCGCGTGAAGCTGGCGCGCAAGCAGCCCATGCTGGCGCAGCAGCGCGAACAGCTCGCCGGTCATCGAGGTGCTGAATCGCGCGATGCGGCCATCTGCGATTTCCACCCATTTGCAATGCGTACCGGGCTGGGCGAGCAGCGCGTCGCGCGGCACCAGCCCCGCCTCGACCGCGCCGAGCAGTTGCACCTCCTCCCCCCGCATCACGTCGGCAGGCTCGCGCACCGCGACTCCGGGGACGATCGCGGTGCGATCGTCGATCGCGAGCAGGTTGGCGGCGAGCGCATCGATCCCCGCGGGCGCTGGTACATAAGGGGCCTCGCGCCACCCGACCGTCGAGCCGACCATGCCCGCCATCAGCAGCGGCAGCTCGCCGAACCGCGCACGGATGTCCGCCGCCTCGCCGGCGAAATCCTCGACCGCGAGCACGCCGCGGTCATCGCGCTCGGTACGAACAACCTCGCCGGCATCGATCAGATAGACCCGCCGGTTGGTCGTCCCCCAGTCGACCGCGAGAAAACGGGGGCCGAAGCTCACCACCAGGTGCCGTAGAGCGCGATTAGGATCAGAATGACGCCGAGGCCGGCGACGTTGAACGTTGCCGAGGTGCGGAAGCTCACCCCCTCCATCGTCACGCGATTGGCGTCGCCGCGGCCCTTGACCGCCAGGCTGATGCCGACCGCCAGCGCGAGGCTGATCAGGAATACGAGGGCCATGCGGTTCATGAACGGGAAGCCCGGCATCGCGACCTTGAAGACATAGGACAATGCGACCGACGCCACGGCCGCGGCAATCGCGCCGGCTTCGGTCGCTTGTCTCCAGAACAGGCCGAGCAGGAAGATCACAGTGATGCCCGGGGTAAAGAAGCCGGAGAATTCCTGGATGAACTGGAACGCCTGGTCGGACTTGCCGAGCAGCGGCCGCGCGGCGAGCAGCGCTATGACCACCGCGAGCGCGGCGACGATGCGGCCGACCAGCACCAGATGCTTCTCCTGCCGGGTGGCGGCCGCCGCGTCCTCCGCCTGGGTCGAGATGCCCCGTGCCTTGGCATAGAGATCGAGCGTGAAGATCGTCGCGATCGAATTGATCTTCGATGCGGTCGACGCGATGATCGCAGCGATCAGCGCGGCAAAGACGAGGCCGAGCAGACCCGGCGGCAGCAGCCGCATCATCGTCGGATAGGCTTCGTCGGGCTTGGCGAGTTCGGGCGCGAGCACCACCGCGGCGATGCCCGGCAGCACGATGATCACCGGCATCAGCAGCTTGAGATAGGCGGCGAACACCACGCCCTTCTGCGCCTCGCCGAGATTCTTGGCGGCGAGCGCGCGCTGAATGATGTACTGGTTGAAGCCCCAATAGGAGAGGTTGGCGATCCACATGCCGCCGACCAGCACGGCGATGCCGGGCAAGTCCTTGTAGAAGGGATGATCGGGCTCGAGGATCATGTTGAAATGGCCGGGCACGCGCTCGGTCAGTACGCCGAAGCCGGCGATCGCGCCTTGCCCGCCGCCGATCTCGTTGAGTGTCAGATAGGCGATGACGAGGCCGCCGAGCACCAGCAGCGTCACCTGGACGATGTCGGTCAGCGCCACGGCTTTGAGCCCGCCATAGAGCTGGTAGAGCAGGGCGAAGGCGCCGAGCGCGATCAGCGCCGCGTCCTGGTTGATACCCGCCACCTTGTTCACCGCGATCGAACCGAGCCAGATGATCGAGGTCAGGTTCACGAACACGTAGAGCGCCAGCCAGAATACGGCCATCAGGACCGGGAGCACGCGCCCGTAGCGCTGCTCCAGGAACTGCGGCATCGTGTAGATCTCGTTCCGCAGGAAGATCGGCAGGAAATATTTGCCGACGATCAGCAGCGTGAGCGCCGCCATCCATTCATAGGAGGCGATAGCGAGGCCGAGCGCATAGCCCGACCCCGACATCCCGACGATCTGCTCGGCCGAAATGTTGGCCGCGATCAGCGACGCGCCGATCGCCCACCACGGCAGCGCCTTCGACGCCAGGAAATAGTCCGACGTATCTTTGGCATGCCCCGCCTTCTCGCGGCTCACCCATTGCGCAAGCCCAAAGATCCCGATCGCGTAGACGATCACGACGATCACGTCGATTTGTGACAGCGTCGTCATGCGGCCTCCCCTATGCCCGGCGCGCCGAGCTCGTGATCCTACTTATCGTATTAATGTTGTGAGTCTAGCAGTAGCATAAGGTTCGAGCTAAGAACCTTTCAACATATGAATCGAGGCCACAGGTGCGCATTCAAGTCTCTGCTGCGGAACCCGATGCAGCAAACCAGCTCGGCCGCAACCTCACTTACGGCATGCTGGAAAGCCTGGGCCGGGCGATCGTCACGGGTCAATATGACGACCGCCCCTTTCCCACCGAGGCCGAGCTCACCGTCCAGCATGGCGTGAGCCGATCGGTGACGCGCGAGGCGGTCAAGATGCTGACCGCCAAGGGGCTGCTCAGCGCCCGTCCGCGGCAGGGGACGATCATCCAGCCCTCTTCCTCGTGGAACCTGTTCGATACCGACGTGCTGCGCTGGCTGCTCGAGCGGCAATTCTCGGTCGAGCTGCTCCAGCAGTTCAACCAGCTGCGCGTCGCGATCGAGCCCGAGGCGGCGGCGCTGGCCGCGCGTTTCGCCGGGCCCGAGAATCTGGCGCAGATCCAGCAGGGCTTCGACCGCATGAAGGTGGCCGAGGACGGGTTCGACGACGCGCTCGAAGCGGACATCGCGTTTCACGTCGCGATCCTGCGGGCGTCGGGCAATCCGTTCTATGCGCAGTTCCGCGATGTCGTCAGCACCGCGCTGCGCACCTCGATCCGGTTCACCAACCGCATCAAGGGCCATAGCGCGAGCCTCGCCGATCACGGCGCGGTGTGCGACGCGATCCACCGTCGCGACGCCGACGCCGCCCGCGCCACGATGCGCGCGCTGATCCAGGACGTGCTCGACCTGATCGAGGAGGCGGCGCCCGAGCTCAAGGGCCGCTCGGCAGCCTAGAAGCCGCGCGCGCTCAATGGCTCTCGCGGGGCAGGTCGCCTTGCGCCAGGCGCTGATATTTGACCGCATCCTCGATCACCGCGCCGCCGTCGAATTGGCCGACCAGCTTGCGGTGGATCTCCTGCCACGGCGTCTGGCTCGCTGGGACGTAATCGATCGCGAGCGCAACGCGGCGGCGCGCGAGCTCGACTTCGTCGACCAGCATGTCGGCGCGGCGCGCCTTGAGGTCGATGCGGATGCGGTCACCGGTCTGGACCAGCGCGAGCCCGCCGCCGACCGCAGCCTCGGGCGCGGCGTTGAGAATCGAGGGTGAGCCGCTGGTGCCCGACTGGCGCCCGTCGCCGAGACAGGGCAGGGCATGGACCCCGGCGCGGATCAGCGCGGCGGGCGGCTGCATGTTCACCACCTCGGCGCCGCCCGGATAGCCGATCGGCCCGGCGCCGCGCATGATCAGGATGCAGCGCTCGTCGATCGCCAGCGCCGGATCGTCGATGCGGCGGTGATAGTCCTCGGGTCCGTCGAACACGATCGCGCGACCTTCGAACGCATCGGGGTCGGCGGGGTCGGCGAGGTAGCGCGCACGGAATTCCTCCGAGATCACGCTGAGCTTCATCACCGCATTGTCGAACAGATTGCCCGACAGGATGGTGAGCCCGGCATTCTCGCGGATCGGCCGTGCGAGCGGGTAGATCACATCCTCGTCGAGGATGGCGGCGTTCGCCAGATTCCCGGCGACCGGACGGCCGTTCACGGTGAGCGCGTCCCCGTCGATAAGGCCGGCGTCGAGCAACTGCTTCATCACCGCGGGCACGCCGCCGGCGCGGTAGAAATCCTCACCCAGATATTTGCCCGCAGGCTGAAGGTTGACGAGCAACGGCACGTTCGCGCCATGCGCTTCCCAGTCCTCCAGGCTCAGTTCGACCCCGACATGCCGAGCGATCGCGTTCAGATGGATCGGCGCGTTGGTCGAGCCGCCGATCGCCGAATTGACGCGGATCGCGTTGAGGAAGGCGGCGCGAGTCAGCACGTCGCTCGGCTTGCGGTCGGCGAGCACCATCTCGACGATCTGAAGACCGGTGCGATAGGCGTTCTCGGCGCGGTCGCGATAAGGCGCGGGGATCGCCGCCGATCCAGGCAGCGACATGCCCAGCGCCTCGGTCAGGCTGTTCATCGTCGTCGCCGTACCCATCGTGTTGCACCAGCCGGTCGATGGCGCCGAGCTGGCAACGAGCTGGATGAAGCCTTTCTGATCGATCTCTCCGGCTGCGAGCATCTCGCGTGCCTTCCACACGATCGTGCCCGAGCCGGTGCGCTCGCCGCGGAACCATCCGTTGAGCATCGGTCCCACCGACAGCGCGATCGCCGGCATGTTCACCGTCGCGGCGGCCATCAGGCAGGCGGGGGTGGTCTTGTCGCAACCGATCGTCAGCACCACGCCGTCGATCGGATAGCCATGCAGCGTCTCGACCAGGCCGAGATAAGCGAGGTTGCGGTCGATCCCCGCGGTCGGGCGCTTGCCGGTCTCCTGGATCGGATGGACGGGAAACTCGATCGCGATGCCGCCCGCTTCGCGGATGCCCTCGCGCACGCGCTCGGCGAGCACGAGGTGATGACGGTTGCAGGGTGAGAGGTCACTGCCCGTCTGCGCGATGCCGATGATCGGCTTGCCGGACTGGAGTTCGTCGAGGCTCAGGCCATAGTTGAGATAGCGCTCGACATAGAGCGCGGTCATGCCCGGGTCGTCGGGATTGTCGAACCAGGCGCGCGAGCGCAGCCGCCGTCCTTCTCCTTCGTCCGGACGATCGCCTTCCATCCCCTGCGCTCCGCATTTGCATGCGGACTCAACCGGAATCCGCCGATCCGCCGTTGATAGAAGTTCGTCCGGCTGATAGGAAGCATATAAATCGTATAAATGTATCGAGGGGGTGCTCGCAGTGAGTAAGGCTTATCGGCTGGGACTGGTCGGGCTCGGCAAGATCGCGCGCGATCAGCATCTGCCCGCGATCATGGGCAATGATCGCCACGATCTGGTGGCGGTCGCCAGCCGCAATGCGCAGCTCGAGGGCGTCGCGGGATTTGCGACGATCGGCGAGCTGATCGCCGCGGATCGCGGCCTTGACGCGGTCACGCTGTGCACGCCACCCGAAGGCCGCTACCAGCAGGCGCGCGCCGCGCTCGAGGCCGGGCTTCACGTGATGCTCGAAAAGCCGCCGGCCGCGACGCTCAGCGAGATTGCCGAACTCGCCCGGCTGGCCGCGGAGAAACGGCTGACGCTGTTCGCCACCTGGCACTCGCGCGAGGCCGCCTCGGTCGCCGACGCCAAGGCCTGGCTGCGCGAGCGTACCGTCCACGCGGTGCGCATCATCTGGAAAGAGGATATCCGGCGCTGGCATCCGGGCCAGGAATGGATTCTGGCGGCCGGTGGTTTCGGCGTGTTCGATCCCGGCATCAACGCGCTGTCGATCGCCACGCAGATCCTACCGCAGCCTTTGCTGCTCGAGGCGGCCACGATGGGCGTTCCAGAGGGGCGGATGTCGCCGCTGACCGCGTCGCTCGCGATGCGCACCGGCGACGCGCCGGTCAACGCCGAGTTCGATTTCCTCCAGACCGGCCCGCAGAGCTGGGACATCGAGATCGATACCGACGCCGGGCAGCTCAAGCTCGGCATGGGAGGAAGCGAGCTGACCCTGCCCGGCGAGCCGATGCAAAAGGCGCCCGACCGCGAATATCCCGGTCTCTATGCGCGCTTCGCGGAGCTGATCGATCGCGGTGAGAGCGATGTCGATGTGCGCCCGCTACAGCTCGTCGCCGACGCGTTCCTGGTGGCCGAGCGGCAGACGCTGGCGCCGTTTGAATTCTGACCGGCAGATGGCGCTGACCCGGCGGACGCTGGTCCAGGCGGGCATCGGCGCGCCGCTGCTCGCCGCCTGCGCACACCGGCCGACCCCGCACCCAGCGCGGCATGTGCGGGTCGAGGCGCCCTTCGACATGCCGGGCATCACCGTGCCGGACTTCGCGGCGAGTCGGCATTTCCCGATCACCGATTTCGGTGCGCTGCCGGACAACCAGGCGCGGACGAGCGCGGCGATCGCACGCGCGATCGATGCCGCGCACGCGGCGGGATCGGGCGTGGTCGTGGTGCCGCCGGGGATGTGGCTGACGGGCAAGATCCACCTTAAGAGCAATGTCAACCTTCACCTCGCGCGCGGCGCGACATTGCTTTTCTCGTCGACCCCAGCCGACTATCTGCCCGCGGTGCCGACCTCGTGGGAGGGGATCGAGTGCTATAATTACTCGCCTCTGGTCTATGCCTATGACTGCGAGAATGTGGCGATCACCGGGGAAGGTCGGCTCAAGGCCAGGCTCGACGTGTGGCAGCTCTGGTACGCCCGGCCCAAGCCGCATCTCGACGCGCTGATCGCGCTCAACGCCATGGCGGTGAAGGGCGTGCCCGTCGTGGAGCGGCAGATGGCCTATGCCGGCGCCGACCTGCGGCCGCATTTCGTGCAGTTCAACCGCTGCCGCAACGTGCTGGTCGAGGACATCAGCATCGACGACAGCCCGTTCTGGGTCCTTCATCCCCTGATGTGCCGCGATGTCGTCATCCGCCGGGTCAAGGTCCGCGCGCATGGCCACAATAATGACGGCGTCGATCCCGAGATGAGCGAGAATGTGCTGATCGAGGATTGCGTGTTCGACCAGGGCGACGATGCGATCGCGATCAAGGCCGGCCGCGACCAGGACGCCTGGCGGATCGGCGTGCCGTGCCGCAACATCGTCATGCGCCGCTGCCGCATCAGGAACGGCCACCAGCTCGCCGCGATCGGCAGCGAGCTGTCGGCGGGTATCGAGAATGTGTTCATCGACGACTGCCATTTCGAGCGCGGCGAGGTCGCGGCGAAGACGGCACTGATGAACCTGCTGTTCGTCAAGACCAACGAGCGCCGCGGCGGCTTCGTGCGCAACATCTTCATGTCGAACATCACTGCGACGCGGATCGCCGGCGCGGCGCTGAGCGTCGAGACCGATGTGCTCTATCAGTGGCGACACCTCGTCCCGACCTATGAGCGGCGGCTTACGGCGATCAGGAATTTGAACGTGCGCAACGTCGCAGTCGACGAGGCCAGGTCGCTTTGCGCGATCAGCGGCGCGGCAGGGATGCCAGTACGCAAGGTCTCGCTGCGCAACGTACGGGCCGGGAAGCTGCTAGGCGCGCCGGTGACCAACAGCAATGTCGAGGGATTCTCGATCGCCTGAGGGCGCGCTCAACAAAGCCAGGCGTGGGCGGCCAGCGCCTTCATTTCATCGGCCTGAAGCGGGCCGCGTTCGATTGCCGCGAGATTGGCTTCGAGTTGCGCGCAGGTCCGCATGCCTACCGCAACCGTGGTGACCGCGGGGTGCGACAACGCGAAGCGCAGCGCGACTTCGGGCAACATCTGGCCGGACGGAGCGATCTCACGCGCGAGGCGATGCACCCGCGCAAGCGTCTCGCGCCGGTGCGCGTCGTAGAAATAGCCGCCACGCCAGTCGTGCGGCGCCAGCGCCGGGCGGCTTTCATCCCAGCCAAGTGCGCCGAAATAGAGCGGCGAGCGCGCGACCACGCCGATATCAGCCCGCTGGCAGAAGGGCAGCAGGCCAATGGTCGCGCTCGGGTCGAAGATATTGTGCATGAGCTGGACTGTGCCCGCCACGCCGCGCGCGAGGATCGTCGCCGCCGCATCGAGATCATGATCCCATAGGGAGAGGCCGTAGCCGGCGATCTTGCCCTCCTCGCGCAGGCGCTCGAGCGTTTCGAGCCAATCGCCCTCGTCCAGCCATTCGGGGCACCAGGCGTGGATCTGCTGCAGCCCGAGACGCTCAACGCCGAGCGTGCGCAGCAGCGCCTCGGTCTCGGTGCGGATGTGGCGGCCGGGATAGGCTTGTTGCGCCGGAATGTGCGGCGACGGCAAATCGAAGCGGACAAGCGAAGTCACGCGGGCGAAGACATGCATCTGGCGGCGAGCGCCTGTCCGGGCGAGCACCTCGCCGAGCAGGTCGGCGACGCGGCCATGGCCGCCATCGAGCTCGACCGCGTTCACGCCTCGCTCGAGCGCGCGCGTGATCATCGCCCCGGCTTCACGCCGGTCGGCACCGGGTGAGGCCAGTGCGGAGGTGCCGAGCGTGCACGCCGAGATGTCGAGCCCCGTGCGCCCCAGACGGTGCTGGATCATGCCGCGTCCGAGGCCGCGGTGACGACGAGCTGGAAGCCCGGCGCCGCGCGGTTCGCCCAGGACGAGCGGTGCCAGGTGCCGGGCCGGCCGGGGGTTTCGACGCGGTGGATGCTCGCTGCGCCGGGCGCGATCTCCCATTCCTGCGCCCGGTCGCGGATGAAGGGGAAGGCGCCGGAGGCCATCGCTTCGAGCTGGGCGGGGCGATGCGCCCATACCTGCTCCACCGGCACGCCGCTGCGCATCACGCGCGTGTCGAGGCGGCAGAGCAACGGATGCTCGCGGCGCATGTATGCGCGGTGGAGCGCAGGATCGAGATTGGCGGCCGGCGTGACGCGCATCCCCGCGGGGCGGCCGATCGGCCAGAGCAGGCGGAAGGCGGCGCGCTCGTTCACCCGGTCGACGTGCCAGACCAGGTCGCCGGGCGCGAAATAAGTACGGATCGCGATCGCAGGGCGTTCGTTCACCAGTCCTCCGGCGAGTTCGGCCAACGCCGCGATCTCCGCCGCCAGCAGCGCGCGTTCGTCGGCGAAGGCGCCGGGGCCGAGCAGCTTGTCGGAGACCAGGGCGAGCGCTTCGGCAGGCGCCAGCCGGTTGAAGTCGAGCTTGAAGCCCGGCTTGCCGAGCAACGCGGCGACGAAGTTGCGATAGGGCAGCGCCTCGAGCGGAGGACGGGGGATTTCCACGACGCCGAGCGGTGATTGATCGAGCAGGCGCCGAACCGTGGTGGCGTCCGCGGCCGGTGGCGCTTGCTCGATTGCGTTGCTGTCCGCGCTCACTGCTTCGAGGTTCGTCCGCGAACCGCCGCTGCTTCCCCGGGCGAAAGCTTGCGGACATTCTGCACCAGGCAGCGCTGGAAACCGCTGCCGCTGGCGTTGGGGATGAGTAATTCGGCCGGCCGGCCCGGGCAGATGCGGTCGCCGCTGCGCCCGCGGATGCCGATCTTCATCGCCCAGTCGACGTCCGGACATCCGGCGGAAAGGGTGAGCTCCCAGCTCTCCCGCTGCCCGATGTTGAGGATCGCGCGATCAGGTCCGGCATCGCTGAAGCCGGTGACCTGCGAGCCCCAGAAACACTCGCGCTGACCGCTCGACGCGGCGGTCGCTGGTTCGTCGGCCGCGCAGGAGGCGGACAGGGCCGTCAGCGCAAGCAAGGCTGGGGTGGGGCGCATCGATGCATCTCCCGATCAGACAATGAAGCCGGAGGAGCGGGTCTTCGAGACCTCGCTCGATACCACGACTCGCTCCGGCTGCGCGCAACTTTCGGGCAGAGCGTCCCCTTTTCAGGGACGCCGCCGACTACTTCTTTCCGCCGAACTGGATGCGGACGCCGCCCATGATGCGGCGGCCGCCATAGGACATGCGCATGATCTTCGGCGCGCCCTCGGCGAAATTCTCGTATCCGCCGGTCGAAGTGGTCTGGACCTCGCGCGTCAGGTTGCGGCCCTCGACATAGACCTGGAAGTTGCGGTTGATGTTGTACGAGATCTTCGCGTCGATGAAGGTCGTGCCGTCGAAATAGCGCGGCACGCCGGGATTGTAGGGCAGGCGGACGCTGGTCCATTGCTCGCCCGGATAGTTATTGCTGTTGGAGCCGTTGCCGTTGGTGCTGCACGGCGTGATGCAGGCGAACCGCTCGCTGCGCTTCTGATAGGCGATGCGGATGTTGAGATCGCCGTCGTCATACCAGAGCGATGCGTTCCAATAGTCCCTGGACTCGCCCGCCGGCGGCATGATGTCGCCCGTCAGCGGATCCTGCTGGCCCGTGGTCGCGGCCGAAGCGAGCCGCGAATAGTTCACGTCGGCACCGGTGTAGCGCAGGAACCAGGGCAGGAAGGTGAAGGCGGTCTTGGCCTGGAACTCCCAGATGTCACGCTTGTAGCCTGGGCCATTGTCGTAAGTCGGGACATTGAAGGAGAGGTCGGCGAGCGGCTGACCGGTCACCGGATCGACGACATCGCTGCCCTCGTAAGGCTTGTACTGCTTGGTCACGGCGATCGGGCTGCCGATCTTCACGTCAAGCTTGCCGTAAGTCACCGACAGCAAGGTATCCTTGTTCGGATACCATTCGAGGCTGGCATTGTAGTTCCACGCGGTGAACGGCTTGAGGGCAGGATTGCCCACTCGGCCGGTGCAGCCGAAGATGTCTTCGTCGTCACCGTCGAGGAGGATGCGCTCGTCGATCACGCAGGTGCCGGCTGGAATCAGGCGGCTGATCGGCGGACGGGCGACCGTCTTGCCACCATAGAGACGCAGAACGACCGTTTCATTGAAACCCCATAGGTTGAGGTTGACCGTGGGCAGCCAGTCGGTGGTCGATGAGTCTAGCGTGACGTTCTGGCTGAAGTTTCGCGTGTTGAACACGGCCGGATTGCTCGGATCGGGAACGGTGATCGACTGGAGGGTTTGTATGCCCGAGCCCTTCACGTTGGTGAACACGCCGCGGATGCCGACATTGCCGTTGAACAAAAGGCCAAAGGGCAGCTTCTGCTCGAATTCGGCCATGGCGTAGATGGCCTTCACCGTCTCCTCGGTATGGGTCTTCGGCTGATCGTACATCTTGCCGTCGCTGCCCATGCAGGTCTTGAGGCAGTCGAAATTCATGAACTGCGACGCGCCGAGCTGCGCGAACAACTGATCGGTGCGAATGCCGTTCCATGCGGGTGGCAGGCTGCCGCGGTTCGGCAGGTCGCCGAAATATTCGGAGGTTGGCTGCTCGAAAGTGCCGGCGAACAGTGCGCGCAGCTGATCCGGGGTCAGCGTATCGACGCCCTCGCGAACGAGGCCAAGGTTCGTGCTCGGCACGAAGCCATAGTTGCATGAAACGACCGAAGTAGGGGTCGGCTGGCAGGCGCGCAGGGTGCCGCGGACGATGGCTCTGGGAACGACGATCGGCGGCTGATAGCCCGGCTGACCGAAGGTGCCGACCGCATCCTCGACGGTATAGCCGCCATTTCCCCAGCGATCGATCACGTTCTTGCGATATTGGCCCCCAACTTTCACCCGGGTGATGAACGGAATCAGTCCGTCGGTCTTGTAGGTCGCGTCGAGCTTGGCGATGCGTTCCGAGGTTTCCGCGAGCGCGGGCGAATAGGAGACGCTGAAGCCCGGCGTGACGAGCGGCAGCTGGTTGGACGTATAGTCCGGGCTCGCCGGGTTGTTGACGGTCGCGGCTACGGCGCGCTGTGCGATGCAGGTCGCCGGGTTGGTGCCCGAAATGCACGGTACCGGGCTGAGCTGGACGAAAGCATTCGGATCGGCGTCGTTATAGTTCGCGGGAAGCTGGATATCCCACAGGCCATTGTCCTGCAGAACCAGCGTCGCGTCGCCATAGAAGGAGTTGCGCGAGGTGCGCATGTCGGCGCGGCTCGATTCGGCCTCGGTCATGCCGACGAACCCTTCGATGTCGAGACGGTCGCCGTTGTAGTCGAAGCCGGCCTGGGCGAACTTGGTGCGCGTGCGGTTGATGTTCTCGATCTGGTCGATGCCGACCGAGTTGTTGGTCAGCTTCATCTGCGTGACGTTGTGCTTGTCGTCGACCACGACGCTGGCCGGATCGACGTTCAGCGTGGTGCCGTTGGTCAGGAAATCCGTGCTGCCGATGCGGACCAGGCTGGGCTGGTCGTAGAGATAATAGCCGGCTGGCGAGGTGGGTGAAACCGAGCGCACGCGCGGATAGCCGGTGGTCGTATCCTGAAAGGTGCCGGCGACGTTGGCGTTGAGCAGCGAGACCGGCGTGCGGCTCCGGTTCTGGTCATGCATGTTGCGGCCGCTGTAGGTGCCCTTCACGAACACGGTGAAGTTGTTGGTCACCTCGAAATCGAGCCGCGCGTCGAACGCGTAGCGCTCGTCGGTCTGCTCGTTCATGAAATGGCGGATCAGCGATGGCGTATAGTCGTTCCACTGATTGAGGCACGACTGCAGCTCGTTCAGTTTCTGCAGCTTGGCGGCGTTGCTGCCGGTCTGGCCCGGCTGCGGGAAGGCGGCGTAGCAATCCGCCTTGGTCTTGGCCGCGATCGACTTGGTGAGCACGCTGCGCGGCGTCTCGGTGCTGTTCGCGAAGACGGTGTCGGCCATGTCGGTGCCGAGCGTGTTGATATTGTACTCGAACGTCTTTTCCGGCGAATTGTCGAAATCGAACCGGCGGTCGTAGTTGAGGCTGTTGCTGGTCGTCTGCTCGTAGCTATGACCGTTGTTCTGGAGCTTCGTGTAGCTGCCGCTGACGATCGCGCCGAGCCGGCCGCCGAAAAACTTGCGCGACGCGACGCCGTTGAAGTCCGGCATCCACTCCTTGCCGAGCGAGTTCATGTTCGCACCCGCGCGCAGCGTGAAATAGGGCTTGGCGAAGTCGAGGCCGGTGCGCGTCTTGATCTGCACCGTGCCGCCGAGCGAGCCCTCGGTCATGTCGGCGGTCGAGCCCTTGACCACGTCGATGCTCTTGACCAGGTCCGCGGGCAATTCGCGCAGGTCGGCGCTGCGCGCGCCGTCGCCGCTGATCGCGAGGCCGGTGGTGCTGGTCATGCCGACGCCGTCGAGCTCGACGCGCGTCAGGTCCGGGCCGTTGCCGCGGATCGCCACATCGGCGCCCTCGCCGAATTCGTTGCGGCCGAGCGCGACGCCCGGGATGCGCGAGATCGCCTCGGCGACGTTGCGGTCGGGGAAGGAGCCGATGTCGTCGGCGACGATCGAGTCGGTCGCGGTCTTCGCGTCCTTCTTGCGCGCGTTGGCCGACTGCTGGCTGGCGCGCGAGCCGACGACGATCACGTCCTGGACCTCGGTATCCTGCACCGCATCGCCGCTCTGTCCGGGTTCCGGCGCCGCCTGCGCCAGCGCTTGCGGGCCGCAGATCATCAGCAGACCCAGAACCGACCAAGACGCCGATGCCCCCATGCGGCGACGCAGATTCAAACGTTCGGACATTTCCCTCTCCACCCCTGTCAATTCATCATGTCCCGGCACGGGGACTGTTCTCGTTGGCCCTCTCGGAATTCGGAGCCGTGCGATTCGCGTGCTCCATTCTCCCAAAAGGTGAGACGGCTTTTCGCAATATAGATACCACGTCAACCCTGTTTGCAAGTTTTATCTTATAAATCATGCTACCATTTTGTGGGAATTCGGGGCGGAGGCACACGGCGGGCATATCCTGCTTTGCGTTCGGCTTGCGGCGCGATCAGGGACTGGTCGGCAATCGCGCGCGTGCGTGTCCTGCTCCGGGCCCATGAGAATGCGCCGCGGTGACGGCCACGCATGTCGGCGCGGCGTGTGTTGTTCGTGCGGATCGCATGCGCTGCGTCCCCTCCCTGTCCGGGTGCCTGCTCGCGCTCCGGTCAGGCCAATTTTAGCCAGAACGCTCCAGCTTGCCTATCCAAAAAATGAGGAGGCTGTTCAACATTTGGGACACTGACTGAAAGTCGTTGTGAAGCGGCGTACCGGTTTTGGGGGTGGGCAGGCGGCCTATTACCGGCGCGGAGTTGACGCCGCGTGTCTCAATAAATAGTGTGATATATCACATAATGATAGTCGGCTCGATATTCGCTAGCCGGCAATGCGGTCGGCGCGGATTCGCGCTGCCGTGGAGGACGACGAGAGGGATGGCATGAACTTTCCCAGGATCAGGCAAGTGCGGGCGTACACGGTGCGCGGGGGTGGTGCGGATTATCACGACCAGGGCGAGGGGCACTGGATCGACGATCACATCGCGACGCCGATGTCGCGCTATCCGGAGTATCGCCAGTCGCGGCAAAGCTTCGGGATCAACGTGCTGGGCACGTTGGTGGTCGAGCTCGAGGCCGAGGACGGCACGGTGGGCTTTGCGGTCACCACCGGCGGCGAGCCGGCCTGCTTCATCGTCGAGAAGCATCTGTCGCGCTTCCTGATCGGGCGCAGCCCGGCGGAATATGAGAAGATCTGGGACCAGATGTACTTCTCGACCCAATATTATGGCCGCAAGGGGCTGGTGGTGAACGCCATCTCGGGGGTCGACCTTGCGATCTGGGACCTGCTCGGCAAGCTGCGGGGCGAGCCGGTCTACCACATGCTCGGCGGCGCGGTGCGCGACGAGCTGCAATTCTACGCCACCGGCGCGCGGCCCGATCTCGCCAGGGAGATGGGCTTCATCGGCGGCAAGCTGCCGCTGCACCATGGCCCGGCCGAAGGGCTCGAGGGGCTGGACAAGAACATCGCCGACCTCGCCGACATGCGTTCAAAGTGCGGCGACGATTTCTGGCTGATGCTCGATTGCTGGATGAGCCTCGACCTCGACTATGCGACCCGGCTCGCGCACCGCGCGTACAACGAGTGCGGCTTGAAGTGGATCGAGGAAGCGCTCTCGCCCGACGATTACTGGGGCTATGCCGCGCTCAAGCAGAACGCACCCAAGGGCCTGCTCGTCACCACCGGCGAGCATGAGGCGACCCGCTGGGGCTTTCGCATGCTGATGGACATGGACTGCTGCGACATCATCCAGCCCGATGTCGGCTGGTGCGGCGGGGTGACCGAGCTCATCAAGATCGCCAACTATGCCGACAGCCGCGGCGTGCTCATGGTGCCCCACGGCTCGTCGGTCTACAGCTACCACTTCGTCATCACCCGCCACAACTCCCCCTTCGCCGAGTTCCTGATGATGCACCCCGGTCCCACCGAGGTCGTCCCCATGTTCGCCCCCCAGCTCCTCGGCGAACCCGTCCCCAGCAACGGCCGCATCCGCGCCTCCGAACTCGACAAACCCGGCTTCGGCGTCACCCTCAACCAAAACATCGCACTACACCGACCCTATCCCGATGATTGAACCGGACGAGCTTAGACCCGGTCGATTTCCGCGTCCTCGATGACGATCTCGGGGCGGGCGTCGGGGCTTTCGGTGGCCAGGCGCACGTCGTGCAGGCGGATGCCGGTGGCGTGGCGCACCCACAGGCCCCAGGCGGGAGTGGTGCCGAACATGCTCGGCTCGGGATAAGCGTGGGGTAGCGCCGGCGGGCGCCGCTCGCCGTCCGCCGCGGTGCCGCCGCCGGCATAGGTCAGGCCGATGTCGCGCAGCGTGACATCCTCGATCCGGACTTCGGGAAGACCCGCGATCGTGGCGGCGAAGCGGTGGTCGATGCCGCTCGCCTCGACGCCCTCGATCGTCACGCCGCGGATCGCGCCGACGCCCGTGCCGGCCGGCCCGCGTCCGCGATCGCCGAGCCGCAGGAACAGGGGCGCGGTGGTCACCTCGCGCATCGTCAGGCCCGAGACGCTCACATTCTCGATCACCCCGCCATCGACGGTCTCGAGCGCGAGGCCGCGCGAGCGTTCGAACCGGCAGTCGCGGATCACGATGTTGCGAAAGCTGCCATTGGATTCGGTGCCGAGCTTGATCCGGCCCGTCACGCGGTCACGGTCGGGCGCCAGCTGCTGGCTGCGTCCGAAGCTGCCGTCGAGCAGCGTGCCGGCATCATAGCCCGACACGGCGCAATCCTCGATCACCACATCGTCGCAGGCGACCGGCGCGCCCAGCGCGTAGCTGCTCTTGAGCACGATCGCGTCGTCATTGGGGGAGTTGACCCGGCATCCGCGCACGCGCGTCCGCGTCACGCAATCGAGATCGATGCCGTCGCGCTCGGTATCGATCACCAGCCGCTCGATCAGCAATTCGTCGACGCCGGTCGCGAGCACCGCGAAATGCCCGCCCTTGGCGATGGTGAGGTCGCGCAGCGCGACGCGGCGGCAATTCTTGAGCGCGATCGCCTTGTTGCCGCGGCCGACCATCGCTGCTTCCTCGGGCTCGAGCGCGCTTATCTCCGCCGCGCTCATCCCGGCCATGGACAGCGGACGCTCGCCGGTATCGCGCCGCCAGCGCGCGCCGGGTCCGTCACGGGTGAGACCGGTGCCCTCGATCCGCCCAGGGCCGACGATCGCGACGTCGTGCAGATCGATCCCCCAGATCAGGCTGTTGCGCCAATGGCTGTGGCCGAAATCCTGGAACAGCTCGCCATGCGTTTCCTCGGGCAAGTCATAGGCGCCGGCGTGCAGCGCGGGGTCGGCCGCCTCGATCACCGCGCCCTCGGACAGCAGCAAGGTGACGCCACTTGCGAGGCGGATCGAGAAGCAAAGGAAGCGTCCCGCAGGGACCACCACCGTCCCGCCGCACCGTGCCGCTCGCGCAATGGCGGTGTTGATCGCATCGGTATCGAGCGCGCGGCCGTCGCCGCGCGCGCCGAACTCCCGGATATCGAACAGCAGCATTTCGGCGGACATGATGGCTCCGGAGGAATTGACCGCCCATTCCACATGAGGGATGCTCGGATCAAGATGTGGGACGAGGTGTGCGTGAACCGGAAACGTAGGCAAGTGGTCGCGGGGCTTGGCTTGGCGGTGCTGCTTCCTGGGTGCATGCGCGTGGGCGCCACTCGCGAGCGCGTGATCCATCGCGACGATTTCCGGCACGGCCTCGGGCAATGGATCGTCGAGGCGGAGCGGCCCGGTCGCTTCACCGCCACGGACGGCGTGCTCGACATCGACAGCCCGGCGGGGGCCACGCTCTGGTTCCGCGAGCCGCTCGAGAGCCCGGTGGCGATCGAATATGCCGTGACCGCGGTGTCGGCTGGCGGTCCCAACGACCAGGTCAGCGACATCAACTGCTTCTGGATGGCGACTGATGCGCGTGCGCCCAGCGGCGACATCCGCGCGTATCGGCGCGGCGGCGCCTTTGCCGATTATGACGCACTCCGCACCTATTATGCCGGGATCGGCGGCAACCGGAACACCAGCTCGCGCTTCCGCCGCTATGTCGGGCGCGCGGGCGACCGGCCGCTGCTGCCCCAGCACGACCTGTCGGCGCCGGCCGACCTGATCGAGGCGAATCGCGCCTATCATATCCGCCTCGAGGCGTTCGGCAGCCGGATCGCACTGCTGCGGGACGGGCGGCCGATGTTCCGGCTCGACGACGCCGCGCCTTATGCGCGCGGGCATTTCGGATTGCGCACCACCGCCAGCCATTTGCGCGTGAAGGATTTTCGCGTGCTGAGACCCTGACAAGGTGCCGCAGCGGGCAAGCTTTGATCGCCTCCCTGGCATACTTTGATACAAAATGGGCTTTGTATTCAATATATGGGAATGATACGGCGCATCCAAGATGCCTGGCCAGTTGCGGCGGGCCAGCAGGAGGGGAAGCGCCATGTCGTCCGGAGTCCGTGAAACACCCGCGCGGCTGATGCTGTCTCTGCTCGCCGTCTCGTGCAGCGGCGCGGCGCTGGCGCAGACCGTCACTGCCGAGCGGCTCGATCGTGGCGTAGTCGCGGTCGCCGGCGAAGGCGGGCTGCTGGTGAGCTGGCGCAGCCTCACGAGCGATCCTGCGGGAACGACGTTCATCCTCTATCGCGACGGCAAGCCGGTGACGGCCGCGCCGATCGCCGGCACCAACTTCCTCGACAAGGCCGGAACGCCGCGATCGCGTTACACGGTGAGCGCGGTGACCGGCGGGCGGGCCCAGGCGCGGAGCCCGGCGGCGCCGGTCGCGGCGGAAGGCTATCTTTCGATCCCGCTCGACCCGCCCGCGCCGCGCACCGCGCCCGACGGCGCGTCCTATACCTACGAAGCCAATGATGTGAGCGCGGGCGATCTCGACGGCGACGGCCGTTACGAGCTGATCGTGAAATGGTATCCGAGCATCGCCAAGGACAACGCCTTTGCCGGCTATACCGGCAACACGCTGCTCGACGCCTATACGCTCGACGGCAGGAAGCTGTGGCGGATCGACATGGGCCCGAACGTCCGCTCGGGCGCGCATTACACGCAGTTCATGGTGTTCGATTTCGACGGCGACGGCCGCGCCGAGCTGGCGGCGAAGACCTCCGACGGCACGATCGACGGCACGGGCAAGGTGATCGGCGACGCCAGGGCCAACTGGGCCGAGGGCGGGGGCGCCGAGCCGAGCGGGGATCGCACCGGATCGACCGAGCTGCCCGACGGGCGCCGCGTCGCCCAGCTCACCGGGCGCATCCTCAAGGGCCCCGAGTTCCTGACCGTGTTCGACGGGCGCACCGGTCGTGCGGTCGCCACCGCGCCCTATGACCCGCCGCGCCACCCCGACACGGCCAACCCGGACGGCGAGCAGCTGAAGGCGATCTGGGGCGACGGCTATGCCAACCGCTCCGACCGCTATCTCGCCGGCGTCGCCTATCTCGACGGCAAGCGGCCGAGCATCGTCATGGGCCGCGGCTATTATGCGCGCTCGACGATCGCGGCATGGGACTTTCGCGGCGGCAAGCTCGTCAAGCGCTGGCTGTTCGACAGCGCGGCGCCCGGCAACGCGAAGTTCGGCGGGCAGGGCAACCACCAGCTCAGCGTCGCCGATGTCGACAGCGATGGCCGCGACGAGATCGTCTATGGCTCGATGGTCGTCGACGACGACGGCAAGGGGCTGTGGAGCTCTGGCCTCGGCCATGGCGACGCGATGCATGTCTCCGACCTCGATCCGGCGCGGCCGGGGCTCGAGAAATGGGGAGTGCACGAGAATGTCCGCAGCAATGGCGGAATCGGCGGCGCGATGCTCGACGCGCGCACCGGTGAGGTGCTGTGGAAGACGATGGCGGACAAGGACACCGGCCGCGGCGTCGCAGCGGACATCGACCCGCGCCATCCCGGCGCCGAGGCGTGGGGCAGCAACGCGAGCGAGCTCTACGACGTCAAGGGCCAGGCGATCGGCCCGCGGCCGCGCCAGATGAACTTCGCGATCTGGTGGGACGGCGACTTGTCGCGCGAGCTGCTCGACGGCACGCGCATCTTCAAATGGGACTATGAAAAGGGCGCGAGCGTGCCGCTGCTCGACCCCCGGGGTCTGATGTCGAACAACGGCACCAAGGCCAATCCGGCGCTAAGCGCGGACCTGCTCGGCGACTGGCGCGAGGAAGTGGTGTGGCGCACCGCCGACAACAAGTCGCTGCGCATCTATGTCAGCCCCCATCCGACCGACTTCACGCTGCCGACGCTGATGCAGGACCGCGTCTACCGGCTCGGCATCGCGTGGCAGAACACCGCCTACAACCAGCCCCCCCACACCTCCTATTTCCTGGGGACCGGCATGAAGCTGCCGAAGCGCTGAAGGCACAAGCACACGATCGAAGGAGGACGGGATGACGGTCAGCAGGCGAGCGTTCATGGCGCGGACGGCATTGGGCGGCGCGGTCCTCGGCGTGCCGCTCGGCGGCGCGCAGGCGAAGGTCAGGCGGCCCGTGCCGGCGCTGGTCGATGCGCCGGTCCGCTGGCTCGACGGCGCGCCGCCCGCGCGGCATGAGGGCCTGACCTGGGGCGTGCCGTGGCCGCGCGGGACCAAGCGCGCCGCCGCGACCTTCGCGCTGCGCGACGGCGACGGCCGCGCGCTGCCGGTGCAGAGCTGGACCACCGCGACCTGGCCCGACGGCTCGATCAAGTGGACCGCGCATGCGGTTCCCCCGGCGGTGACGCCCGGCGCGAACGCGCGGCTCGGTCCCGGCAAGCCCGCCGCCCCTGCCGAGACGGTACGCGTGACCGAGCAGGGCGATGCGATCGAAGTCTCGACCGGCCCGGTGCGCTGGCGGATCGCCAAAAGCGGGGAGAACATCATTCGCGCCGCCCACCGCGGCGACACCGAGATCCTCCGCGACGTCGGCCTCGCCGCGACCGCGCAGGACCGGCCCGACGGCGACGGCGCGGAGACCGTGACGACGCGCGGCTATCGCGGCCGCGTCACCCGCGCCACGGTCGAGCAGCGCGGGCCGGTGCGCGCGGTGGTCCGCGTCGAGGGCGTGCACGCCGGGGACGGGCGCGAGTGGCTGCCCTTCTCGATGCGCCTCTATTTCTACGCCGGGTCGGACGCGGTGCGCATCGTCCACAGCTTCATCTTCGACGGCGACGAGACCCGGGACTTCATCCGCGGCCTCGGCCTCACCGGCGCGGTGCCGATGCGCGACCTGCCCTATGACCGCCATGTCCGCTTCGCCGGCGCCGGCGACGGGGTGTGGGGCGAGGCGGTGCAGCCGCTCACCGGACTGCGCCGCGATCCGGGTCGGCCGTTCCGCGATGCGCAGGTCGCCGGGCTCAAGGTGCCGCCGGTCGAGCAGATGGCCGGCCCGGTGCGCAGCGGCCTCAAATACGTCCCGCAATGGGGCGATTTCACGCTGTCGCAGCCCAATTCCGACGGCTTCGCGATCACCAAGCGCACCAAGCCGGGGCATGGCTGGATCGACGCCGACAGCGGCGGACGCGCCAACGGGCTCGGGTTCGTCGGCGGCCCCTCGGGCGGCGTGGCGTTCGGCCTCGGCGACTTCTGGCAGCGCTGCCCGGTGCGGCTCGACATCCGCGACGCGCACAGCGACGCCGCGAGCTTCACCCTCTGGCATCACTCGCCCAGCGCCCCGGCGATGGACCTGCGCTTCTATCACGACGGCATGGGGATGAACGACCATGCCGCCGAGAATGAAGGCCTCGACATCACCTACGAGGATTACGAGAAGGGCTGGGGCACCCCGCACGGCATCGCGCGCACGACCGAGTTCACCTTGTGGGCGCTCGCCGCGACTCCCGCGCGCGAGACCTTCGCGGCGATGGCCGCGACGGTCGCCAGGCCGCCGCGATTGATGGCGACGCCGGCGCATCTCCACGCCGCGGGCGTGTTCGGCGACTGGAGCCTGCCCGACCGCTCGACCCCGGCCAAGCGCGCGATCGAGGAACAGAACGACTTCCTGCTGCGCTTCTATCGCGAGCAGGTGGAGCAGCGCCGCTGGTACGGCTTCTGGAACTATGGCGACGTCATGCACAGCTATGACGCCGACCGCCATGTCTGGCGCTACGACATCGGCGGCTTCGCCTGGGACAATAGCGAGCTCTCGCCCGACCTGTGGCTGTGGTACAGCTTCCTGCGCTCGGGCGACGCGCAGGTGTTCCGCTTCGCCGAGGCGATGACGCGCCACACCGGCGAGGTCGACGTCTATCATCTCGGCCGCTTCAAGGGTCTGGGCACGCGCCACGCGGTGCAGCATTGGGGCGACAGCTCGAAGCAGCCGCGCGTGTCCAACGCGATCTACCGGCGCATCTATTACTATCTCACCGCCGACGAGCGGGTGGGCGACCTGATCCGCGACCTGCTCGACAGCGACGGCGCGCTGGTCACCGTCGACATCGGGCGCAAGGTCGGTGCGCGTTCCAGTGCCGAACCGGGCAATGGCGCGACGGTCGATTCAAAGCCGAAGCCGGGCGAGGTCTCGATGTCGTTCGGGACGAGCTGGTGCTCGCTGGTCGGCGCGTGGCTGACCGAATGGGAGCGCACCGGCGACAAAAGGTGGCGCGACCGCATCCTCGCCGGCATGACCTCGATCGGCGCGCTGCCCAAGGGCTGGTTCGCGGCCGGCGCCAATTTCGACCTCGCCACCGGGCGCTTCACCGGGCCAGGCGACAAGGTGAGCATCAGCCATCTCAATTCGGTGTTCGGCGCGCTCGAGATCAATTCGGAGCTGTTCGACCTGTTCGACGTGCCGGCGTACGAGAAGGCGTGGCTCGACTATTGCGTCGCCTACAACGCGCCGGCGGCGCAGTTCACCGCGATGATCGGCGCGCCGGCGCGCGGGCGCAATTTGCGGCAGGGCCATTCGCGGCTCACCGCCTTCGCCGCCAAGCACCTGTCCGATCCGGCGCTGGCGAAACGGGCGTGGCAGGAATTCTTCTCGGGCGATGCCGGGCTCGATCTGGGCCTCGCCGCGCGGGCGAGGAAGATCACGGGGCCGGCGGTACTCAAGCCGGTGGACGAGGCCCCGGTCTCGACCAACGGCACCGCGCAATGGGGGCTGGCGGCGATCCAGAACCTGGCGCTGGCGGGCGAGGCGGCGGAAGCCGTGTTCGCGGCGGGGAGCTGAGGCGAACCGCGTTTCAGCTTTCCAAAGCCTTCAGAGCTGATGTCGAGAATATAACCAAATAGGTTTCACGTGAAATGCGTGAAAGCGGCGGGAATGCGCGGTTTCCGATCCGGGCAGGGTCGGCCTGCACGGGTGGAAAGTGGAACATGTAGCACAACATGTTGGCTTTTCCGCCGAGCGGATTTCACCTTTCCGGTGAGGACGCGGGAAAAGGGCGAATCCCGAGCGGACGAGGCGCGCCGCCGCCATTGGACGGCGCGGAGGCGAAAGGGGGCGAAGCCGTTGCCGATCGTTCCGGGTGGTATCGACACTCGAACATGCCGCCCCCGGCGCTCAGCCGCGCTGGCCCGCGACCGGATTGTTCCCCCACAGCTGCTCGTAGCGCCAGCCCGAAAGGTTCTCGACGATCGCGCGGTTCTCGGGCGAAATGCCCGTCTCGCCGCGCTTGAGCCGGTCGATCTCGTCCATCAGCACGTCGTGCGTCGCCGAATTGAGCTTGAAGCGGCTGGAGACGAGGATGCCGAAGAGCAGCATGCCGATCGTGCCGATGCCGAGCACGAGCGCGAGGGTGAGGATCGCGCCCTCGCTCTGCACCTTGGCGCCCGAGACGAAGCCGCCCGCGCTCATGATCGCGGTGACCCCGGCGACCGCGGCGGATTGGGTGAGCTTGCGCACGAAGGTCATGACGCCGGCGAAGGCGCCTTCGCGGCGGCGGCCGGTGACGATCTCGTCGACATCCGCCATGTAGTTGTAGGTCGCCCAGGGGATGTAGTTGAGCGCGCCGCGGCCGAGCCCGGCAAAGACGATCGGCACCCACAGCAGCCAGTCACCCGAGCGCACGCCCATGTTCCACATCACCAGCAGGGTGACCACGCCGATCGCGAAGCTGATCGCGGCGAGCTGATAGGCGCGCGCGGGCGAGGAGCGCAGCGCGAGGTTGATCGCGATCATCACCGCGACGAACTGGACGATGTACATCGTGCCGAGCAGCGAAGAGGCGATGGTGATCGACCCCGCCAGCGCGAACACCACGAAGAAGGTGAAGGCGGCGTTGAACACGTCCTGGCTGATATAGCCGCCGAGATACATGCCGAGATGCAGGCGGAAGGCGCGGATGCGCAACGTCGAGAAGAGGTTGCGGTAGAGCGCCTTGATCGCCGCGCCGAGGCTGGGCCTCGCCTCGCCCGGCGGGCGCAGCGCCGCGACCTCAGACGGCGGCCGCTCCCAGCTCAGCAGGAACAGCAGGGCCGCGGTGATCATGAACAGGATCGAGAAGAGGATGCCCATGTAGAGGAAGGTGTCGGCGCTGTCCTTGCCGAGCGATTCGATCAGCATCGCGGGCAGGAAGCCGGCGAGAATCGCGCTCGCCTGGGCGAAGAGGATGCGGATGCCGGCGAACTTGGCCTTGGTCCGGTAGTCCTTGCCCATCTCCGCCGCGAGCGTCTCGTACGGGATGATCTCCATCGCGTAGACCAGCTCGAACAGGACATAGGTGACGAGGTAGAACCAGAAGCCCTGCCCCGCGATCCACATGATCGCGAACGAGGGCAGCAAGGGAATCGCGGCGAGGATGAAGAAGCGCCGCCGCCCGAATTTCCGCCCGAGCCAGCTGTTCCCCATATTGTCCGAGACATGGCCGATGATCGGCGAGGCGATCGCATCGAGCACGCGCGCGACGGTGAAGATCAGGCCCGCTTCCCACGCCTCGAGCCCGCAGAAGGTGGTGTAGAAGAACAGCACCCAGCCGCTGATGACCGCCATCGAGCCGGCACCGAGGACGTCGTTGGCGCCATAGGCGGCGTAATTGTACCAGCGGACCGGGCGGGTGCCGGTGGCGGCGAAGGCGCCGGTGATGGCCATATCATATCCTCTTCGAGCAACGGGCCGCCCGCGCCTCTGCCGGGCGCGCGGCGGCGGCAATCAGGTCAGTCGCAGATGCGAAGGAACTCGGCGAGCGCCAGCACCGCGAGGCTCTGGCCATAGGGCATCGAGGTGAGCGGGATGTCCTTGTAGAATTGCAGCGTGTCGCCCATCGCGGTGCCGAACGAGACCTGCTTGAGCTCGCCGGTCTCGTCGATATTGGCGAGCACGCCCTGGATCGCCTTGATCCCGACCGGCTTGTATTCGGCCGGGAGATAGCCTTTCCGCACCGCCTTCAGGATGCCGTAGGCGAAGCCCGCGGTCGCCGACGCCTCGAGATAGCTGGTCGGGTCGACGATCAGCGTGTGCCACAGGCCCGACTCCGCGTCCTGCGTCTCGGCCAGCGTCTTCACCTGCGCCGCGAGCGTGTCGATCAGGAAGATGCGCAGCGCGTCGCCCTCGGGCAGGTCGAGGATCTCGATGATCTCGGGGATCGCGATCGTCACCCAGCAATTGCCGCGCGCCCACAGCGCCTCCGCGAAATTGTGGCGGCCGTTGAAGTCCCAGCCGTGGAACCACAGGCCCGTCTTCTTGTCGAAGAGATATTTGATGTGGACGAGGAACTGGCGCTTGGCCTCCTCGACATAATGCGGGCGGTCGAGCAGCAGGCCGATCTTGGCGAGCGGGAGCACCGACATCATCAGCGTGTCGTCCCACAGCTCGCCGGGATTCTCGTCATTGTAGACGATGTGCTGGAACCCGCCGTCCTCGGTCTTGGGCAGCCCGTCGGGCGCCATCAGCCATTCCGCCCATTCGTCGAGATAGGGGATGTTGGCGGGATCGGGCTCGCGCTCGTGGAGATAGGCGAGGGTGATGAACGGCGCGACGGTGTTGATGTTCTTGGTCGTCTGGCCCTCGGCGAAGCGGTCGGCGAACCATTGCTTGATGATGCCGAGCGCCTTCTGGTCGCCGGTCTGCTCGTAATAGCGCCACATGCCGAACAGGCCGACGCCGTGGGTCCATTCCCAGCCGGCCCAGCCCTTGGTGTCGATGATCCGGCCGTCCTCCAGGTGCAGCAGGAATTCGCCGGTCTCGTCCTTGATGTTGACGAGATTGTCCATCAGCAGGTCGATCTTCGACGTCACCTCCAGGCGGGCGACGTCATGATTCAGGGCGGCCACTCAACTTCTCCTGTTCGGTTGCGCGGATCGAATGCGCGCGGTTCATGTCAGCACCCCATAGTCTCGCGCCATGCGGCGATAGAGATCGAGGAATTCGGGATCGGCGTCGTAGCGGCCGCCAGGGTCGCGCCGCCGCGGGGCGGGCGGCCCAGGCGTCGCGCCGGGCGCCTCGGCGGCGTTGAGGCCCTGCGCGAGCAGGTCGGGACGGGGGCCTTCGCCGGCGCTCGCCCCGTCCTTGCGGAAGATCGCTTCCTGGTGGCGCGTCGGCTCCCAGATATAGCTGCCCCAGCCATTGGGATGGGCGTGGACGAGATCGTTGAGGTAGCGCTTGCGCGACGAATATTCGAGCGCGAGGAAGCCGAGATCGGGATAGCGGCGGCCGAATTCGCGAAAGGTGCGCGCCCAGTCGCCCTGCGCCGCCTGCTGGTAGCAGGAGAAGCCGAGCGCGTCGAAGCGCACGCCGCGTTCGATCAGGCTGTCGGTCCAGTGGCGGACGATCTCCCAATGCCGTCCGAGATGGTTGTGCAGCGCCACCGGCACGCCGGGAAGCTGCGCGCGCGCCGCGGCGATGCCGGCCTTGAGCAGCGGGGCGAACCGGTCGTAGCCGCCCGCGCCGGGCGCCGACACATGTTCCTTGTCGGTCACCGGGTTGCCGGTGGGGATGGTCAGCGGCACGCGGCCGTCGGGCCACAGCATGCCGAAGGTGGTCTCGTTGCCGAGGACGACGAGATCGGGCGCGACCCCGGCCGCCTTCATCGCCGCGAGCACCTCGCCGGTGTGGCGGTGGACGGCGTCGACCAGCCTGGGGAAGGGCAGCTCGGCCCAGGCGGCGGGCTTGGCCTGTTTCTGCGGATCGGCCCAATTGTCCGAATAGTGGAGCGTGAGCGACAGGTGCATGCCCGCGGCGCGGACGCGCCGCGCAAGGGCGACCGTCGAATCGACGCTGCCCCAGGGGCCGCCCGGCTTGCCCTTCGAATAGCCGTTGGCCGGGTCGACGAAGGTGCGCAGCTTGATCGCGTTGAACCCCGCGCCCTTGAGGATCGAGAGCGGATCCTTCGGCTCGCCATTCTCGAAATAGCGCGCCCCGGCGGCCTCGTCCTCGGGCACCCAGGTGACATCGGCGCCGATCAGATAGGGCCGGGGCCGCTTGCCCGACGCCGCGCGCGCGGAGACGCCGGCGGCGAGCGTCGCGCCCGCCACCGCCGCGCCGAAGCCGCGCCGCGTCAGTCCGCTCGGGTGGCGGCGTGGGTTCATGCGAGATGGAACATCGGCTCGAGCGGCCATTCGCGCGGCCGGTTGCCGGGCTCGACCTCCATGATGTCGGCCATGTGATCCCACCAGCGCCGCATCACGGGATGGTCGGGCAGCGTGTCGCGCCGGTTGTCCGCTGCGAGCTTCAGCGTCGCGAACAGCGCGCCGCTCTCGGGATCGAGGAAGATGTGGTAGTCGCTGATCCCGGCGCCGGTGAGCAGCGTGGCGAGCTCCGGCCAGATCTCGTCGTGCCGGCGGCGATACTCCGCCGCCATGCCTGGCTTGAGCTGCATGCGAAACGCAAGCGTCTCCGGCTCCATCTGGCTCTCCTGTCCCCTTTGCCCCTATCCCTATGCCGCACGGGACGAGGCTTGAACAGTCATATTTTGAGAGTTGATCCCGTATTATGAGATCGGATCGAGCTTCTGGCGCCGCAGCCAGTCCTCGAACAGGTCGGGCCAGAAATGGCCGGGGCCGGTGGGGTCGCCGGGCTTGCCGAATCCGTGGCCACCGACGTCGAACACGTGGAGCGCGCTCGGCACCCTCCTCGCGCGCAGGGCGGAGAAGAGCATCAGGCTGTTCTCGGCGGGCACGGTGCGGTCGTCGGCCGCGACGGTGACGAAGCTGGGCGGCATGTCGGCGGGGATGTTCTGCTCGACCGACCAGCGCGCGATGCGTTCGGGCGCCTGGTCCTGGCCGATCAGGTTGCGGCGCGACGGGCCATGAGCATAGGGCGCGGTCATCGTGACCACGGGAAAGAACATGCCGGCAAAGGCGGGGCGGGCGGACGTCCGGTCGAGCGCGTCGAGCGGCGCGTAGCTGGTCTCGGCGAAACGGCTGGCGAGCGTTCCGGCGACATGGCCGCCCGCCGAGAAGCCGATCACCCCGGTCTTGACCCCGGGCCCGGCCTCGCGCGCGAGCAGGCGGAAGGCGCGCTGCGCATCCTGGAAGGGCGCGTCGGGCCCGGCCGTCCAGCCGTCATAGGGCAGGCGGTAGATTAAGGTGCCGACGAGGAAGCCGCGGCTGGCGAGGAAGCGCGCCATGCCGCCGCCGCCCCGCGCGGAGGCGACGCGCTCATAGCCGCCGCCGGGCGCCATCAGCAGCGCATAGCCGTTGGGCCTGGCTGGCCGGACGATGCCGAGCGTCGGCTGGGTCACGCCGTACCAGGCGACGTCCTCCGGGCCGGAGGTGGCGCTGCGCGGCACGGCGCGCTGCTGCACGGTCACCTTCTCGCCGCCCGGCGCGCGGCCCGGCCAGATCGGAACGATCCGCGCCGGCGCCAGGACGGGCTCCGCGGTCCGGGCCAGAACGGGAAGCGCGGCGCCGGCGGATCCGGCGGCGAGCAGGTTGCGGCGGTTGATCATCAATTCCCCTCCGGGCGGCGGTCGCTGCGCAAGCCGCTTGCGGGCAGCGCGAACTGCTCGGGCGCAAGCGGGCGTGCCGGATCGTAGCTTCGTGCTTCGGGCACGACGTGTTGCGCGATCGCCGGCACCGCGGCGCCGAGCTGCGACGCGACCATATGCGCGAGCTCATAGGCGCCGTAATTGTTGTGGTGCGTCCTGTCCTTGCCGCCGTCGTTGAAGGCGAGCGGCGCGCGCGCCGGGCCGAGCGCTTCGTAGAAGGTCACGCTCATCGGCGTGAGGTCGATCAGCGCGACGCCATCCTCGCGCGCGACGCGGCGCACGGCGTCGGGATAGTCGCCATGGCTCGGCTTGATCCGGCCCGCATCGTCGAAATTGCGCCGCTCGGGCGAGGTGACCAGCACCGGCGTCGCGCCGCGCCGCCGCGCCTCGGCGACATAGGCGCGCAGCCAGGCGGGGAAGGTGCGGACCGGATCGGCGTAGGTCTGGGGCCATTGCGCCTTCTGGTCGTTGTGCCCGAACTGGATCAGCAGCACGTCGCCCTTGCGCATGCGTGACAGGGCCTTGTCGAGCCGCAGGCCGGTGAGGAAGGATTTGAGCGTCTCGCCCGACTTGGCGTGGTTGGCGACCGCGACGCCGTCGTCGAGAAAGCGCGGAAGCATCTGCCCCCAGCTCGCCGCGGGCTCGGCGCGCTGGTCGGTGACGGTCGAATCCCCGACGAGGTAGACGGTCGGCACGTCCGCGGGCTCGATCGCGATGCGGCTGACATGCCGCGACGCGCCGAGAAACTCGAGCGTGAGCCTGTCGTCCCAGGTCGCGGTGCCGGCCTCGCCCTCGGGCAGGCGGACGGCGGTCCCGCCGGGGGCGTTCTCGGGCGGCGGGGGCAGCTGCGGGGTGCGGATATTGACGACGAAGCTGCGTGTGACGGTGCGGCCCGCGGGCGTGCGCACCGCCTCCAGCATCAACCGCCGTGCCTCGGCCTTGACCGTGGTCTCCGCGGCCTGCTTGCCGCCGAGCACGAGCGTGACCCGGTAATTGCCCTCGGGCAGCTTGACCGAGAAGCGCCCGGCATCCTCCCAGCCATAGCCGCGCGCCGCATCATAGCGGGCGTCGGGCGCCACCAGCACATGGCCCTCGGCCGCTCGGTCGAACGCGAAGCGCGCGGTCTGGGCGGCGGCGGGCAGTGCGAGCGGCAAGGTGAGCATGGCGATCAACAATCTCATGGAGGTCCGCTCTGCGAGGGTGGTGCGTCAGTTGGTCAGGCCAATTCGCGGGTCATAGGCCCGTCCGGGCCACGACTCGGCTGCGCTGAGCGTCGAAATCCGCCTCGGCCTGCTTCATCAGCTCGAGCCGGGTGGCGTCGAGCAGGTCCGTGGTCACGCGCCGCAAATGGCTCCGCATCGCCTCGCGCGCGGCCTGCGGCTCATGCGCCTCGAGCGCTTCGAGGATCAGCCGGTGCTCGGCGACGCGCGGCATCACGCCTTCGCGGCGCGCCTGCGCGAACATGCGGATGCACAAGGGCGAGCGCTCGCGCACGTCCCACAGCGTCTCGATCGCGGAGCGGATCAGCGTGTTCCCGGTCGCCGCGGCGATCGCGAGGTGGAAGCGCCGGTCGGCGTCGACCGCCTCGGGCGCGTCGGCGTCGTGCTCCATCACCTCAAGCAGGTGGCGCAGCTCGGTCAGCGTCTCGGCGTCGATCGAGGCCGCGGCGAGCGCCGCCGCCTCGCCCTCGAACAGGGTGCGCGCCTCGATCAGCTCGAACGCGCCGACATCGAGCTCGGCCTCCGCATCCTCGCGCGACGGGGGCGCCTGGGTCACGTAGATGCCCGATCCCTTGCGCGCCTCGACCAGCCCGCGCATCTCGAGCGCGATCATCGCCTCGCGGATCGTGGGGCGGCTGACGGCGAATTCCTCGGCGAGGTCGCGCTCGCTGGGCAGGCGCGCGCCGGGCGCGAAGCGGCCTTCGGCGATCGCGGCTGCGATGTCCTCGGCGATCCGCTGATAGAGTTTCTGGGCAGGCATCATCGCCGCAATTTCCCTCACCGGCCGCGGCGAGACAAGCGAAAAGCTGCTCGACCATTTGGCCTTGCCAATTTAAGATGGTTGGTCAACAATGTGAGACATTGTTCCGTATTGCGGAAAATTGGTGAACGGGGAGGGTGTATGCGGCGTCTGGCGGCCGGCGGGATATTGGCGATCGCGGTGCTGGCGCCGGCGGGCGGGGCGCTGGCGCATGACGCCTCGCGCGTGGTCGCGTCGGACCGGCGGACCTACAATCTCAACCCCGACTGGCGGACGGTGTGGGGGGACGTCGCGGGCGCCGAGCAGCCCGGGTTCGACGATGCCGGCTGGCAGCGCGTGACGCTGCCCAACGCGTTCAACGAGAAACAGGCCTTCGCGCGCGACATCCGCGAGCTTTCGACGGGCATCACCTGGTACCGCAAGCGCATCACGCTGCCTGCCGGGGAAGCGGGGCGCCGGGCGTTCCTCGAGTTCGAAGGCGTGCGCCAGGCGGCCGAAGTGTGGGTCAACGGCAAGCCGGTGGTGCTGTCCGAGCATGGCGCGATGGCGTTCGGCGCCGACATCACCGCGGCGCTGCGTCCGGGCGAGAATGTGATCGCGGTGCGCGTCGACAATGACTGGCGCTACAAGGAGCGCGCGACCGGCAGCGGGTTCCAGTGGAACGACCGCAACTTCAACGTCAACTACGGCGGCATCACCAGGAACGTCCGGCTGCATTTGACCGGAGCGCTCTACCAGACGCTGCCGCTCTGGTCGGCGCTCGGCACCACCGGCCAATATGTCTGGGTCGACCAGTTCGACATCGCGCGGCGCGCGGCGACGGTGCATGCCGAGACGCAGGTGCGCAGCGCGGCGGGCGCCGACCGCCGCGTGACGCTGCGGGTCGAGCTGCGCGACCGCGACGGCAGGCGCATCGCGAGCTTCGACGGTGCGCCGACGGTAATGAAGGCAGGGGAAACGCGCACCCTGTCCGCGGCGCGGCGCCTGACCGGCCTCAATTTCTGGAGCTGGGGCTATGGCTATCTCTACACCGTCACCACCAGCCTGATCGAGGACGGCAAGGCGATCGACAGCGTCGACACGATCACCGGCTTCCGCCAGACCAAATTCGCCGATGGCATGGTCGAGCTCAACGGCCGCGTGATCCAGATGCACGGCTATGCCCAGCGCACTTCGAACGAGTGGCCCGCGGTGGGCGTCTCGATCCCGCCCTGGATCAGCGACTTCTCCAACGCGCTGCTGGTCGAGAGCGGCGGCAACCTGGTGCGCTGGATGCACATCGCGCCGTCGAAGCAGGACGTCGAATCCGCCGACCGCGTCGGCCTCATCCAGGCGATGCCCGCGGGCGACGCCGAACATGACGTCGAGGGCCGCCGCTGGGAGCAGCGCAAGGAGGTGATGCGCGACGCGATCATCTACAACCGCAACAACCCCTCGATCCTGTTCTACGAAGGCGGCAACGAGAGCATCAGCGAGGCGCACATGGCCGAGCTGAAGGCGATCCGCGACCAGTACGACCCCAAGGGCGGCCGCGCGATCGGCTCGCGCGAGATGCTCGACAGCAGGCAAGCCGAATATGGCGGCGAGATGCTCTACATCAACAAGAGCGGCGACATTCCGATGTGGGCGATGGAGTACAGCCGCGACGAGGGCGCGCGCGCCTATCAGGACGAGTTCACGCCGCCCTTCCACAAGGATTCGCCCGATTACAACCGCAACCAGGACAGCCACGCCGCCGAGGACGTGCGGCGCTGGTGGGATTATTATCGCGTGCGCCCCGGCACCGGGAAGCGGGTGAGCTCCGGCGGCGTCAACATCATCTGGTCGGACAGCAACACGCATTTCCGCGGCGACAACAATTACCGCCGCTCCGGCGAGGTCGATGCGGTGCGGCTGCCCAAGCAGGGCTTCTACGCGCATCAGGTGATGTGGAACGGCTGGGTCGATCCCGAGAAGCCCGCGACGCATATCGTCGGCCATTGGAACTATGCGCCGGGCACGGTGAAGGACCAGATGGTGGTCTCGAACGGCGAGCGCGTCGAGCTGTTCCTGAACGGCCGCTCGCTGGGCGGGGGCGCGCGCAGCCATGGCTTCCTGTTCACCTGGCCCAAGCTGGCGTGGCAGCCCGGCACGCTGCGCGCGGTGGCGACGCACGCCGATGGCCGCAAGTCGGAGTTCACGCTGGAGACGACCGGCGAACCGGCCGCGCTCAAGCTGACCCCGCGCACGTCGCCGCGCGGCTTCGTGATGGACGGGGCGGACATCGCGCTGGTCGATGTCGAGGTGGTCGACGCCAAGGGGCGGCGCGTGCCGACCGCTTACAACAAGGTCTCGTTCGACCTCGCCGGGCCGGCCGAATGGCGTGGCGGCATCGCGCAGGGCGATTCGACCGGCAAGGTGCGGCCGGACAAGCCGGTCGCGCAGGAATCGATCCCCGGCACCACCAGCCATCCGGGCACCGCGCGCGCCGAGGACAATTTCGTCCTGTCGCGCGAGCTGCCGGTCGAGGCGGGCGTCAACCGCGTGCTGCTCCGCGCCGGAACGCAGTCGGGCACGGTGCGTGTGACTGCGAGGGCCGAGGGGCTGAAGCCTGCCGAGCTCATCATTCCGGTGGTGATGCCCAGGGCGCCGTCGGGCGGGCTGTCGCTCGATTTCCCCGAGGCGCACCAGAGCGGATCGCTCGTGCGCGGACCGACGCCGGCGACGCCGTCCTATCGCGTGACGCGCACGACCCATGTGCCGGCGCAGGTGGTGGCGGGCGACAACGACGCCGAAGCTGCGAAGTCGATCGACGACAACGAATTGTCGCGCTGGTCGAGCGCGGGCAAGCCCGACACGGCGTGGATCGAGTATCGCTTCGATAAGCCGGTGACGCTGAGCGAGGTCGAGCTGAAGCTGGTCGGCTGGCGCACGCGGGCCTATCCGCTGCGCATCCTGCTCGACGGCAAGCCTGTGTGGAAAGGCACGAGCGAGAAGAGCCTCGGCTATGTCGGCATCGCCTTCGCGCCGGCGACCGGGCGCGTGCTGCGGATCGTCCAGACCGGACCAAGCGCCGATCGCGACGCCTTCGGAAACATCGTAGAGCTCAGCACCGCGCGCCAGGCGGGCGACACCGGCGCCAACGAGGTGTCGCCGGGCTGGCGGCTCGGCATCGTCGAGGCGGACTTTCACGGCCCGGTCGCGGGGCGCGGCGGGAAACAGCGGTAAAGGGGGCGGGGCGGCTGACGGTCAAGGGCAAAGCCCGGGTCGTCAGCTGCCCTTGCGCAGCAGGTTCAGCGGCGGTTTCGGCTCACCAGCTCCACATCGTCCCGTCCTCGAGCCGCGCGACGGGGAGATAGGCGGGCTTGTAGGGATATTTGGCGGCGAGCGCCTCGTCGATGTCGACGCCATGGCCGGGCGTCTCGCCGCAGTGCAGGTGCCCGTCCTCGAAGCGGTAGTCGTGCGGGAAGACGGCGTCGGTCTCCTCGGAATGGCGCATATATTCCTGGATGCCGAAGTTCGGCACCCAGGTGTCGAAGTGCAGCGCGGTGCCCATCGTCACCGGCGACAGGTCGGTCGCGCCGTGGCAGCCGGTGCGGATCTGATAGAGGCTGGCGAGATCGGCGATGCGGCGCAGGTGCGTGAGCCCGCCCGCGCCGACGATGGTCGCGCGGATATAGTCGATCAGCTGGTTCTGGATCAGGTCCTTGGCGTCCCAGATCGTATTGAAGATCTCGCCCACCGCGAGCGGGGTGACGGTGTGCTGGCGGATCAGCTTGAACGCTTCCTGGTTCTCGGCCGGGGTCACGTCCTCGAGCCAGAAGAGCTGGTAGGGCTCGAGCATCTTGCCGAGATTGGCGGCTTCCTGCGGCGTGTAGCGGTGGTGACCGTCATGCAGCAGGTGATGGTCGAAGCCATAGGTCGCGCGCAGCTTGTCGAACAGCTTGGGGACATAGTTGAGCGACTTGCGCGTGTCCCAGCCGGTAACCGAGGGCAGCGCGGCGTCGGCCGGCTCATAGTACAGGGTGCCGCGGCCCACGCCATATGCGTCCTTGATCCCCGGCACGCCGGTCTGCGCGCGGATCGCCTTGTAGCCCATGTCGATATAGCGGCCGACCGCCTCGACCGTCGTCTCGATGTCCGCGCCGTTGGCATGGCCATAGACCATCACCCGCTCGCGGCTGCGCCCGCCGAGCAGCTGGTAGAGCGGCATCCCCGCCATCTTGGCCTTGATGTCCCACAGCGCCACGTCGACTGCGGCGATCGCGCGCATCGTGACGGGCCCGCGCCGCCAGTACGCGCCCTTGTAGAGATATTGCCAGATATCCTCGATCCGCCGAGGGTCCATGCCGATGAGGCACGGCGCGACATGATCCTCGAGATAGGAGACCACCGCGAGCTCGCGCCCGTTGAGCGTCGCGTCGCCGATGCCGTAGACGCCCTGATCGGTCTCGATCTTGAGAGTCACGAAATTGCGCCCGGGGCAGGTGACGATGACTCGAGCGGCGATGATCTTCATGTTGCGCGTTCCAGTTGACGAGAGATCGACGCTTAGCAGCTACCTTGCCAATATCAATGATATTGGTAAGGCCAAATGGCGGGAGGCGAAGTCTCGCTCGTTTCAGCTCGGCGCGATAAATAGCGATGGCATTTCGCGCGGTTTATCCCATATATTGAAATGGATGTTCCACAACGTGCCGCCCGGTCGGGCGGCGATAACCGGCGCACGACCGCGCCGGACAATGGCAGAGGCAGGACGAGGATGGTTGCAGACGAGAAAGAGGCATCGGCCGGGCTCAAGGGCGTTCAGACGCTGATGCGCGGGCTCGACATCCTCGACCAGGTGATCGACGGGCCGGTCAAGGTCACCGACCTCGCCCGCAATCTCGCGCTCACCAAATCGACCACGCACCGGCTGGTGCAGGCGCTGCGCACG
Source organism: Sphingomonas sp. MS122 (assembly GCF_049532975.1). GTDB lineage: Bacteria > Pseudomonadota > Alphaproteobacteria > Sphingomonadales > Sphingomonadaceae > Sphingomonas. The sequence continues at coordinate 1,921,155 of NZ_CP186695.1, forward strand.
CGCGACTATCTGTCGATCACCACCGACGGCTATTCGCTCGGCCCCAAGCTGCTCCAGCTCGGGACGATGGCGCACGAGCAGGTCGACTATGTCCGCCTCGCCCGACCGCACATGGAGGCGCTGTCCGAGCAGACCGGCTATTGCGTGTTCATCGGCAAGCGCGAGGGCGACTGGTCGCGCCACCTCGAGCGCGTGACCGGCCGCCAGCGGCTGCGCGTCGCCACCGCCCCGGGCGATCGCCGGCACATCGTCGAGACCGGGCTCGGCAAGGCACTGCTGCTCGACGAGGACAGCGAGACGCTCACGCGGCTGTTCCGCGCCGCGCGCCCCGACGCCGACGCCAAGCGGCTCAAGGCCTGGCTCGGCGAGATCGAGGCGCATGCCAAGCGCGGGGTCGTCACGCACGAGAGCGAGGCCGGCGACGGCGTGCGCTCGGTCGCCGCGCCGATCCGCGATTCCAAGGGCAAGATCGCGATCGCGCTGAGCATCGCGGGCGCGTCGGTCTATCTGACCGACGAGGTGATCGAGAACCTGATCGTGCCCGTGCGCAACGCCGCGGCGGACGTGAGCGCGGTGCTGGGTCACGCGACCCGCTGAGGCCCGTCGGCATCCGGAGGCCGCGGCTGGGCCTTTCCTCACCGTCACGCCGGCCTTGTGCCGGGGTCCACAGCGCCGCAAGCGCGGGAAAAGAGGCGAGAGGACATCGCCGGCCGCATGGTGGATCGCGGCACAAGGCCGGGATGACGGTGGAGCTTGGTGCTCGCGAACCAGCTCAAACCGAGTGTCGATTCCTCCCCGGGGGTTCAGCACAACCGAATCCGACCTTCCGCGTCAGGCCAGCGCCTCGAACCGGAAATTGGCGAAGCGCGCCCCGCCCTCGCCCGCCGAGTAGAGGCCGGGGCGCAGCATCAGGAAGCCGCCGCGGACATTGTGGTGGTAGCCCGACACCTCCATGCCGCGGTCGAAGCGGGTCCAGGTCTTTCCGCCGTCGCTCGACGTGTCGTAGGTCACGATGTGGCGGTCGTTGGTGACGCGCATCCGCATCTTCCGCCCGTGCGGATTGGCCGGACGGCCGCGCTCGATGCCGTACTGGTGGGTGACGAAGCGGCGCTCGTCGAAGCCGAGGCCGCAATAGAGCTTCTCGTCGTAGAACAGGATCAGGCCGGCGACGCCGCCCGGCGCGATCTCGATGTCGCATTCGAAGCGATAGGCGGGGTCGCCCGCGATCAGCAGCAGGGGCGAGGAGGTCGACGGCGCCGCGCCGCGCGCCTTGAGCGCCAGCGAGCCGTTCTCGACCCGGGCGCGCGACCGCTCGTCGGCGGCGGGCTTGAAGAAGTTCCACTTGGTGCCGAGCGCGAGGGTCTTGAAATCGTCGGACAGCTTCATGCCGTGCGGCCCGGCCTTCTCGCCGCTCCGGGGCTTGGCGATCGGCTGCGAGAGGTCGCCGCCCTTCATGCGGAACCAGCCCTCGGCGGTCCACTCCACCGGATCGAGCAGGGTCTGGCGGCCGAGCGTCCAGAACCCGTTCTCGAAGCCGTGATAGACCGCCCACCAGCCGCCGTCCGGCCCCTCGACCAGCGTGGCGTGGCCGCGCGACCACCATTTTTCGTCGGCCGAGCGCGTGCGCACCAGCGGGTTGTGCGGGCAATTCTCCCACGGGCCGTTGATCGAGCGCGAGCGCGCGGCGATCACCATGTGCCCGGTCGGCGGGCCGGCGGTGCCGCCGACCGCGGTGATCATGTAGAACCAGCCATTGTGGCGCGTGATCTTGGGGCCTTCGGGGGCGAACCCCTCGACGATCCAGTCGCTGGGATAGCGCCAGGGGTCGTAGACATGCTCGGGCTCGCCGATGCGCGACAGGCCGTCGTCCGACAGCCGCACGCGGTCGCCGCCCGACAGGAACAGCCAGCGCGACCCGTCCTCGCCCACGGCGTGGCCGGGATCGATGTGGTTGGGCAGCTTGAGATCGATCGGCTCGCTCCACGGCCCCTCGATCCTGTCGGCCCAGATCACCCAGTTGGTCGTCGGGTTCTTGGTCGGGATGTAGAGATAATAGCGGCCGTTGTGCTTGCAGAGTTCGGGCGCCCACACCGAGCCGATGTTCGTGGTCAGCGCCGCGCTGATCGGGCGCCAGTTGATCAGGTCGCGCGAGTGCCAGATGACCAGGCCGGGATAGGATTCGAAGGTCGAGAAGGTCATGTAATAGTCCTTCCCGTCCTTGAGGATCGTCGGGTCGGGATGGTCGCCCGCCATCAGCGGGTTGAGGAAGCGCCCGTCGCCGAGATCGGGGACGCGCTGATTGTCGAAGCCGCGCTTCCAGTCCGGCGCGGGTTGCTGCGCGACGGCGCGGGCGCCCGCGGCGGCGGGGGTCAGAAGCGTGCCGCCGCCGGCAAGCGCGGCGCTCATGATGTCGCGTCGGTTCAGTTGCATCCCGTGATCCTGAAGGTGAGTGATCGTTTAGGCGAGGACCTTCCCGGCCCAGCCGGCGAACAGCTCGGGCCAGATGGCGACCGGCTTGCCGGCGGTATTGCGCAGGCCGAAGCCATGGCCGCCTTGGGCGAAGAGGTGCGTGTCGACCGCGATGCCCCTGGCGCGCAGCGCGGCGCGGAGCAGCAGGGCATTCTCGACCGGGACCGAGGCGTCGTCCTCGGCATGGACCAGGAACACCGGGGGCGCGTCGGCGGGGACGTTGAGGTGCGGCGAGTGCGCGCGCTCGAGCGCGGGGCCCGCATCCTTGCCGATCAGCAATTCGCGCGAGCCGGCATGCGCGACGGGCGCGGTCATGCTGATCACGGGATAGATCGGCGCGGCTGCCGCGGGACGCGCCGGAAGGGCGTCGGCGGCGTCGACCGGATCGTAAGTGCGCGTCGCGAAGCGGGTGAGCAGGTCGGCGCAGAGATGTCCCCCCGCGGAGAAGCCCATCGCGGCGATGCGCTCGGGATCGACGCCATGGTCGCGGGCGCGGTGCCGGATCAGCCGCATCGCGCGCTGCGCGTCGGACAGGGCGACGTTCGGGCCGGCCGCCCAGCCGTCGCCGGGCAGGCGGTAGAACAGCACGAACACGGTATAGCCGCGCGCCGACAGCCAGCGGCCGAGCTCATTGCCTTCCTTGTCGACGACGACCCAGCGATAGCCGCCGCCCGGCATGATCATTACCGCCGCGCCATTGGGCTTTTCCGGGCGGAACACGGTGAGGCGCGGGCGGACGATGCCCTGCACCGAGCGGTCGTGGAAGGTCGGGTCCTTGCTGCGTTCGTTGACCAGCTCGACCGGCGGCCTGGCGGGCATGCCCGGCGCGCCGTTCGGCCACAGCTCGATCGTCTCGGTCGGATCGGATTGCCCGGCCGGCCCCGGCATTCCCGTGGCCGGCGGGGCGATCTGGCCGAAAGCGGCGGAGGCGAACACCGCCCCGCCGCCCGCAGCAGTCAGAAAAGCACGGCGGCCGGGCCGAAAAAACGTCTCGTTCCGGTCCGCCATGCTCCCCCTCTCGGTCACATCTTCACGCGCGCGCCGACCAGGATGGTGCGGCCGAAATGGTTGTTCTCGTAATTGCGGCGCACGTCCACATCCACCCAACGCTCGCGATAGGCATCGGTCAGGTTGGTGCCTTCCACCGACAGTTCGAGATAGTCGGTCAGCTTGTAGCGGATCGACGCGTCGACATTGGTGATCGGTGCATAGCCCTCGAAGATGTTGCCCGTGGCCGAACCCGCGTCGTTGAAGCCGTCGCGATAGCTTACCGACGCGCGTGCGCTGAACTTGCTGTCCTCATAATAAAGCGTCGCGTTGAACTGCTTCTTGGACAGACCGTAGAGCGTGTCCTCGCGCGTCACGTTGGGCAGCGCGCCGCCGGGAGCAGTCGCCGGACCCTGCTGGGTATAGACCGCCGAGGAATCGACGAAGGTCGCGTTCACGATGCCGCCGAAGTTCGACAGGAAACCGGGCAGGAACTTGAACGGGGCCTGCAGCGCGATCTCCGCGCCCTTGAGTGATGCCCCGGTGCCGTTGCCGGTGGTCGAGATCGTCCAGATCGGCTGCGACTGCTGTGCCGGATTGAGCGCCGCGGGCGAGGACGGGTTGAGCAGCGACGGCGACAGGCCGGTCTCGGTGAACGTCCCCGATTGCGAGATCGCGACGGGGAAGCTCTCCACATTCTTCTTGAACAGCGCCACCGAGAAGATCGACTGCGGCGCGAAATACCATTCCACCGCAACGTCGAAATTGGTGGCGCGGAACGGCAGCAGGTCGGGATTGCCGCGCGTGATGCGATAGTTGAAGCCGTCCGCCGAACCACCCGGCGTGAGGTTGCCCAGCGAGGGCCGTGTCATCACCTTGGCGATCGCACCGCGGACGATCACGTCCTTGTGTGGGTAGAAGGCGACGTTGAGCGCCGGCAGCCAGTCCTCATAGTCGCGCTCGACCGGCGCGACGTTGGTGATTGCATAGGAGGTCTGGTCGGTACGGACATAGCGGATGCCCGCATTGAGCGCATATTCCAGGCCGAGCAACTCGCCCTTGGCGTCGAACTGGAGGTAGCCGCCCGTCGTCTCCTCCCGCACGCCGCGATTGTTGCCGAGATCCGGCGTCGCGGTACGGCTATAGAGCCGGGTGTAGTCGGTCGCCGCGGCCAGGTTCGGGATCAGCCACTGGGTCGTCGTACCGCTGGGCGCGTCGGCGCCGCGTAGCGTGAACAGTTCCGACAGGGCAGACGTAACCGGGAAACCATAGATGGCGGTCGGGCCGAAGGCGGAGCTGGGCGAGCAGGTGATCGTACCCAGCACGCGATCGACGCCGCCATTGCCGCACACGGCGGTGTCGCGCGTGAAGGCGGTGACGTCGAAGTCATAACGCCGCCAGACCGCGCCTGCCTTGACGGTGAAGCCCTCGGTAACGTCCCATTCGGTGCGCAGCTGCGCGGTCTTGAACTTGTTGACCACGCTCGACGGACGGTCGCGGATCTCGGCCAGCTGGAAGTTCCCGGGCGTGGTCACGCTGGTCCCGAAGGTCAGCGTCGGGAAGTTCATGTTGCGATAGTCGTAGCTGTAACCTTGCGCATCGCGGTCGTCGAACACGATCGTCGTCTCGACCGGCACCTGCGCATCCGACTTCGAGAAGCCGCCGAGCAGCGTGAAGCGGAAATTGTCGGTGACGTCCTGGTCCCAGCTCGCGCCGATCTGGTAGAATTCGGTCTCGGTCTTCTTGAAGAAATGCTCGGTTCGCACCCAGGCGTCGTTGAGCGTCGCCGCGATCATGTTGTTGTTGTCGTCATAGATCGGATTGACGACATTGATCGAGCGCTCGTTGGAGCGCAGCAGCACCTCGCCCCATTTCTCGCGACGGTCGGCCTTGAACTTGGAATAGAGGCCGTCGATCGAGATGCGAGTGGCCTCCGAGGGGGCCCATTGCAGACTGCCGGTAAGGCCCAGGCGTTCGCGATAATGCGTGACTTCGCCATAGCGCGGGATGCGCGGGTGGAAGGACAGGGCGGCGCGATCGCAGGCGGCGCTGGGGACGTAGGTGCCGCCGCTGTTGGCGGTGGTCCAGCAATTGGTGCCGTCAACCGAATCGAAGCGCGCCTGCGCCCAGCGCACGGTGTTGTTGCCGATCTCCTTGGTGCGGGTCTTCTGATAGGCAGCGGAGACCGACGCGCCGAGCGTGCCGTCGGGCGACTTCCAGCCGATCAGGCCGGCGACGCGCGGGCCCCAGGTATCGGACAGGTCGTTGTAGCTGCCCTGCGCGGAGGCGGCGAAAGCGAAGCCCTCCTTGCCCTTCAAGGGATTGCCGGTGTTCAGATCGACCACGGCGCCGAGCGAGCCCTCGTCGAGGTCAGCGGATGCGGTCTTGTGGACCACGATCGAGCTGAAGAGTTCCGAAGCGAACACGTTGAAGTCGAAGGCGCGATCGCGGTTCGAGGCGGCGCCGTCATGGCTGGTGGTGATCGTCTCGAGCCCGTTGACGCGGACGCGGGTGAACTGCGAGCCGAGGCCGCGCACGGTGATCGCGCGGCCTTCGCCGCCGTCGCGCTGGATCGCGATGCCGGGGATGCGCTGGAGCGATTCGGCGAGGTTCTGGTCGGGGAATTTGGCAATGTCCTCGGCGACGATCGCGTCGACCGCGGCGACCGACTCGCGCTTCACGCTGAGCGCGGCGTCGAGCGAGGCGCGGAAGCCGGAGACGACGATCTCCTCGGGCTCCTCGGCGGGCTGGGCCTCCTGCGCCTGGACGGCGGTTGCGATGACTAGGGCCGAGGCGGCGGCGAGCAGCCGGGCTCCCGGACGGCGATGAAGGACACGCATTGAACTTCCCCTCTCAATCGGCGTCAGATGACACCGGTAGCTATCTTCGCCTCCCGCTCTCCGGCGGCGGGCGAAATGACGTTCGGGAGGGGTGCCGGTACCGCGATTCGCGGCGAAATCAGCGCGATCCTCCCGTTTTCGCCGCGTTGTGGCGGTCTCGCACCAGTCATTTTGTTCTTGAGAAACCGGTGTCATTGGCACATTGTTCGCTTAAGCCGCCCGTGTCAAGAAGGCGCGCCGAGGGATTCGAGGATGCCAAATCCGCCGCGGCGGCGCGGGAATGGGAGGCTGGAATGCGCATGATGCTATTGGTGCTGGGCGCCATTCTGCTCGGAGCCGCCATGCCGCCGCCACCTGCCGTGCTGATCTTCAGCCACACCACCGGATACCGCCACGCGTCGATCGAGCCGGCCCGCGCCGCGCTCACCAAGGCGGCGCAGGCAAAAGGCTATGCCGTGACGGCGAGCGAGGACCCGGCGCTGTTCGACGACGCCGCCAAGCTCAAGGGCTTCGCGGCGATCGTGCTGGTGAGCACCACGACCCGGCCTCAGGAAGATTCGTCGGGCGAATGGCTGGTCGGCGCGCGGCGTGAGGCGCTGCAGGCGTTCGTACGCGGCGGCGGGGGCGTCGTCGGCATCCACGGCGCCGCGGATTCCCACTACAACTGGGACTGGTACGGGCGGATGATCGGCGCCCGCTTCGCCCGGCATCCCTCAGGCACGCCCAAGGGGACGGTCACCCGCGCCGAGCTCGACCATCCCTCGATCCGCGGCCTGCCGGCGACGTTCGAGCTGGTCGACGAATGGTATTGGTTCGACGATCTCGATCCGCGGCTGCGGCCGCTGCTGCTGCTCGACCCGGGCTCGATCGGCGAGAAGGGCGCGAACCCGCGACCGCTCGCCTGGGCGCATGAATTCGAGGGCGGGCGAGTGTTCTACACCGCGCTCGGCCACACGGCGGAGGCGTGGTCGGATCCGCGCGTGGTCGGCCATGTGATGGGCGGGCTCGACTGGACGATCGGGCGCGGCGCGCGGCCGATGGTGGTGGTCGACGAGGCCGCCAGGCAAGTCGACGAGCCGCCGCCGCACGGCAAGATCGGGATGAGCACCGCCTGGCGCATCACCGACGGGGTGCCCGGGCGGATGATGGAGTATCGCAAGCGCGCGCTTCATCCCGGCGCCGCGATCGGGGTGCATCCGATCGCGCATGACGAAGTCTATGCCGTCGTCTCGGGCGAGGGCGAGGTCGTGTCCGACGGGGTCACGGCCAGGCTCAAGCCGGGCATGACCGCCTATCTCTACACCGGCGCGCAAGTCGGCATCCGCCAGACCGGCACCGCGCCGCTCGTCCTCATCATCAGCTATCCGCTCGAGAAGGTCCCCCAGAAATGATCGCACGCCGCACCTTGCTTGCCGCCTCCGCCGCGCTCGCGCTGACGCCGGGGCCGGCGCTGGCGCAAGGCGTGTCGAAGGCCGAGGTGACCGCGACGATGAAGCGGGCGACTCGCTTCATGGTCGAGAAACTCGCCTATCGCGGTGGCTATGTGTGGTCGTACCTGCCCGACCGCTCGCGCATCTGGGGCGAGCTCGAGGCGTACAAGACGATGGTGTGGGTGCAGCCGCCGGGCACGGCGACGATGGGGCACCTCTACCTCGATGCCTATCACGCGACGGGGGACGAATATTACTATCAGGCCGCGGCCAAGGCGGCCGAAGCGCTGATCGCGGGGCAGCTCCCCAAGGGCGGGTGGAATTACTTCATCGACTTCGGGGGGCCGGAATCGACCAAGCGCTGGTACGAGACGATCGGCCGCAACGCCTGGCGCATGGAGGAATTCCAGCACGATTGGGGCAACGCCACCTTCGACGACGGCGGCACCGGCGAGGCGATCCGCTTCCTCATCCGCATCTTTGTCGAGAAGCGCGAGAAGCGCTTCAAGCCCGGGCTCGACAAGGCGATCGACTTCATCTTCGCGAGCCAGCTGCCCAATGGCGGCTGGCCGCAGCGCTGGCCGCGCGTCGCCGATGGCGGGCTGCACGGCAAGCCCGACTATACCGGCCTGATCACCTTCAACGACGGGGTGATCCACGACAATATCGACGTGCTGCTGACCTATCACCAGGCGATCGGCGACAAGCGCATCTTGCCCGCGATCCGGCGCGGCATGGACATCTATCTCGCGACCCAGCAGCCCGCGCCGCAGGCCGGCTGGGGGCTGCAGCATATGATGGACTTGAAGCCCGCCGGCGCGCGCACCTATGAGCCCAAGGCGCTGGTCACGCACACCACGGCGTCCAACATCGAGCAGCTGATGAGCTTCTATCGCCTGACCGGCGAGGCGAAATATCTCGCGCCGATCCCGGCGGCGCTCGACTGGCTCGAGAGCGTGCGGCTGCCCAAGGCGCTGCAGGAGGGCGCGCGGCAATTCCCGACCTTCGTCGAGATCGGCACCAACAAGCCGCTTTGGGTCCATCGCCGCGGGTCGAATGTCGTGAACGGCGAATATTACACCGACTACGACCCCACCCACACGATCGGCCACTACAACGCCCGCCGTGGGATCGACGTGGCCAAGCTGCGCCGCGAGTACGAGAAGCTCAAGGCGACGCCGGGCAAGACCGCGTCGAAGGATTCTCCGCTGCTCAAGGGCCGCCAGCCGCTCAAGAAATACTGGATGGCCGAGGTCGAGGCGGGCTCGGACATGAACGCCACCAAGGGCGGCAAGGACGCCAGGTCGCTGGTCGGATCGCTCAACGCCGAAGGCTGGTGGCCGACCCAGCTGCGCGCGATGAGCCATCCCTATGGCGGGCCGGGATCGAAGACGGTGGCGCCCGGCGACTTCCGCTCGACTCATGTCGGCGACGGCACCGACACCTCGCCCTTCGACGTCAAGGACGGCCCGATCGGCATCTCGACGGGCACCTATATTGATCATATGATCACACTTATTAAGGCGCTTCAGAGATGAGCTAAGGCAGGAGGTGGCATGAGCCGGCGGTTGGGTTACGTTTCGCTGCTGGTTTTGGCCGGCGCGGTTCCCGCCGCGGCCGCCACCCCGGGTTCCGATGGCGATCCCTGGTACGTCCGCGAGGACTTCAAGCCCGTCCGCCGCATCGCGATCAGGATCGCCAACGATCTCGACCAGCCGCGCAAGGCAACCCCGGTGGTCATCACCCCGGCGCAGATCCCCGAGCTCGCCGGGATGCACGAGCTGACCGTGACGCTGGTCGATCCGCGAGGCGTTCCGCGCCCGGCGCCGACCAAGGAACAGCTCGCGATGATGGGACCGCACGGCATCCGCCAGGAGACGAACGGGCGCCAGCTCGACCTGCAGATGGACGATCTCGACAAGGACGGCGTGTGGGACGAGCTGTTCTTCCAGGCTGATCTGAAGCCGCGCGAGACGCGGACTTATTATCTCTATCTCGGCTTCCACCAGCGCGGCTGGAACCCGCATGGCGCGGCCGCCACGATCGGCAGCTATTCGCGCCACACGGTGCCCTTCTGGGAATCGGGCAATGTCGGGTGGAAATTGTGGTTCGCCGACAGCGCCGACGTGTACGGCAAGCGCAAGAACATCCTGATCGCGCCGCAGATCCTGTCCAACAACTGGGACGGCTATGCGGTGTCGTACATCGATCCGGCCTATGGCTCGGACATCATGTCGGTCGACGACAGCTTCGGCGGCGGCGGGATCGGGCTGTTCGAGACGCCGGGCAGCGATCGCGTCTCGCGCCCGCGCTTCTCGCCCAACGCCGATGCGGCCGAGCGGTGGAACACCAACCAGCTCAAGGACACGCGCTACGCATTCGAGGTGATCGTCAACGGCCCGCTGCGCGCGATGGTGCGCGTGAAGACGATGAACTGGAACACCGGCAAAGGCCGCTATGCGCTCGAGCAGGTGTACACGGCCTATGCCAACCACAATTACGCGACCGCCAAGGTGCAGTTCCACCAATGGGAGCCGGGCGCCAAGGGCGTGCAGTTCGCCGCCGGCATCCGCAGGAAGGCGGGCGAGACGCTCGGGCTGCGCCAGGGCGGCGTGGTGGTGACCACCGCGCCCGAGGCGATCCGCAATCCCGATGACACGGATTCGACTCAGAACGCGCTGACCGTGAGCTATGCCGGGATCGGGCTGGTGGTGAAGGACAGCTATGGCGCGAAGCATGTCGCGGTGGCGCAGCAGCAGGGCAACGAGCTGTTCCGCTTCCCCGAGCGCGCCGATGGCAAGTACGAATATATGATCGCCGCCGGGTGGAGCGAGGGCGAGGTACTCAAGACCGCCGCCGAGTTCCGCGACTATGTGGTGGGCGTGGCGAAGGAATATAATTCGCCGGCGCGGCTGGCGGGGTTCGAGGTGCAGGTGCGGGACTAGGGCCGGGCACGCGCTATTGCGGGTTCGGAAGGTCGCAAAAGTCACACTCACACGCGTGCGCGCGACGGGCGGTCGCGATCCGGGAACGAGAGCAGCGGCGGAGCATCGGGCCTGCATCCGACAGGATAGAGCAGGCGAAATCCAACATTGCCATCCTTATCCTCCCCTCCCTCCGGGGGAGGAATGGAAGGCTGGTCAGCGCGTTGGCATCAAGCGAAGGCTCAAGTCCCCGGCTGGATATAGGGCACCCGCGCGAACAACTCGCGCTGCCATTTGCGCGGGTCGTTCGCCACGCGGCTCTTCGCGTCGAACAGCATCGTCTGGCGCTGGGGCAAAGTGTGCTTGGGCCAGGCGGGCACGCCCGCGCCGTTGGGGTCGCCCTTGGCCGCGAGGTTGACGAAGGCGCGCATCATCGTGGCGGAGGCGGCCTGCGCTCCCGGGCCGGTGCCGGAGACGGTGCCCTCGGCGCCGATCGTGCCGAACACCAGCGGGATGTCGTGGGTGTGCGCCGCGCCGCGCTCGGGCGCGACCGGGGAGGTGAAGTCGAGCTGATAGACCCAGGCGGGGACGCCGGCCTTCGCGCGCTCCTCGGCCTCGATCACCTGGCCGCGCCAGCTGCGGCCGGCGGTGGTGGCGGCGTAGAAGACCTCGGTCACCGACCAGCTCGGATATTGCCGACGATACTCGGCGACGACCCATTCGGGATGCGCGTCGATGCGCAGGCGCGGGGCGATGCGCTCGGCGAGGTTGGTCCAGTCGAGCGTGCGCACGACCTCCGAATTGGGATCGTCGAAGGCGCGGGTCTCGTCGCGGGTGTTGCCGAGGATCAGCGGGATGCGGTTGCCCAGCGGGTTGGCGTCGGGCCAGAAGGGGTGGCGCACCAGCCACTTCATGTCGAGCACCGGGCCCATATAGACCCCGCCGCCGAGGATCGGGTCCTCGGCGCGCAGGCCCTCGATCAGCTTCTCGACGGGCATGTCGAGCAGGTCGCCCGGCTTCGCCTTGAGCCGGTCGAGCAACGCCTGGGCGCGGCGGGTGGCGTTGAGCGGGCCGCTGGCGGTGACCTGCTGGCCGGACATGGTCGCGGCACGATGGAACAGGCCCTTGGCCGCCGGCATCCCCATCAGCGTCGCGATCTTGGCGCCGCCGCCCGACTGGCCGAACAGCATCACCCGCGACGGATCGCCGCCGAAGCCCGCGATGTTGTCGCGGATCCATTGCAGCGCGAGGATCAGGTCGAGCTGGCCGATGTTGCCGCTGTCGGGGAAGCGTGGGTCGAGCCGGGCGAGGTAGAGATAGCCGAGCGCGTTGAGCCGGTGGTTGACGGTGACGACGACCACATCGCCCTTTTCCGCCAGCGTCTGGCCGAACACCTGCGGCTCGATCACGCTGCCGTTCGAATAAGCGCCGCCGTGGAAATAGACCATCACCGGGCGGCGCGCGTTCGCATTGACCCCAGGCGTCCAGACGTTGAGGAACAGACAGTCCTCGCGCTGGCTGACCGCGCGGCCGGTCTGCGGGCAGCTCGCGGCGAAATCCGTCGCAGCCAGGGTGTCGCGCGATGCATCCGGCGCCGTCGCCGGGCGGAAGCGCGCGCGGCTGGTGTCGTTGCCGTAGCGGATTCCGAGGAACGCCTGAACCGCGCCGTCGCGCTTGCCGCGCCAGCGCCCGGACTTACCGGTGGCGACCGGGTCGGACTGGGCAAACGCGGTGGAGGGGAGGGCGGCCAGTGCCGCGCTCGCCCCCAGCAGCGTCCGCCGGCCAATCATCGAACGGCTCTCACCGCCGGACGTCCAGGCCGCCTTCGAGGAAGGCGTCGATATCGGCCTGACGGAACAGGCTGGCGTCGCCCGGCAGCGAATGCTTGAGGCAGGTGAGCGCGAGGCCCGAGGCGACGGTCGCCTCGAGGTCCTGGCCCGAGAGCACCCCGTGCAGGATGCCCGCGGCATAGGCGTCGCCGCCGCCGATGCGGTCGATGATCCCCGCGACCACGACTTCCTCGGTCTGGTAACCGCGCTCGGGCGTGTCGACGCGCGCGGCGATCCGGTGGCGGTCGGCATCGTCGACATGGCGCGCGGTCGAGGCGATGCGCTTCAGGTTCGGGAAGGCGGCGAAGGCGGCTTCGGCGGCCTCGCGGCGGCGGTCGGGGCCGTCGCCCGAGAATTTTTTGCCGAGCAGCAGCGAGACGTCGCGATGGTTGCCGAACATCGTGTCGGCGAGGCTCACCAGCTCGGTGAGGACGGCGCGGGGATCGCTGTCCCAGGCTTCCCACAGGCGGGCGCGATAGTTGCCGTCGAAGCTGATCGCGACGCCCATCGCCTTGGCGGCGCGGGCGGCCTGGAGTGCGGCCTGCGCGGTCGCAGGCCCCAGCGCCGGGGTGATGCCCGAGAGGTGCAGCATCGCGGCGCCGTCGAGCAGCGCCTTCCAGTCGAACGCGTCGGCCGGGGCCTTGGCGAAGGCCGAATCCGCGCGGTCATAGACGATGTCCGAGGCGCGCAGCCCGGCGCCTTGCGTGAGGAAGTAGAGGCCCATGCGGCCGTCGCGATATTGCACGCCGCTGGTGTCGGCGCCCTGCGAGCGCACGAACTGCACCGCGGCGCGGCCCAGCGCATTGTCGGGCACCGCGCTGACCATCGACACGCTATGGCCGAGATTGGCGAGGCCGATGCCGACATTGGCCTCGGCGCCGCCCACCACCACGTCGAGCCGCGGCGTCTGCAGCATCAGCTCGCGCCCCGGAGCGGTCAGGCGGAGCAGCAATTCCCCGAAACAGACGATACGGCCGGCCATGATGTCTCCTCGCTAGCGCCGGCGCTCAGCGCGCCAGCCAGCCGCCGTCTACCGCGAGGACATGGCCTTGCACATAGTCCGACGCGGACGAGGCGAGGAACACCGCCGCGCCGCCGAGGTCCGCGGGGTCGCCCCAGCGGCCCGCCGGGATTCGCTCGAGGATCTGGCGGTTGCGCGTTTCGTCCTTCTGCAGCGCGTCGGTGTTGTTGGTGGCGATGTAGCCCGGCGCGATCGCGTTGACCGTGATGCCCTTCGACGCCCATTCGTTGGCGAGCAGCTTGGTGAGGCCGCCGACGCCCGACTTGGACGCGGTGTAGCTCGGCACGCGGATGCCGCCCTGGAAGGTCAGCATCGAGGCGATGTTGATGATCTTGCCGCCGCCGCCGCCATTCTCAAACTGCTTGATCATGTGGCGTGCCGCCGCCTGGCAGAGGAAGAACACCGACTTCAAATTGGTGTCCATCACCGCGTCCCAGTCCTCCTCGGTGAAGTCGACCGAGTCCGCACGGCGGATGATGCCGGCATTGTTGACCAGGATGTGCAGCCCGCCGAGCTTTTCCACAGTCTCGTCCACAACCCGCTGCACAGGCTCGATCGTCGACAGGTCGGCGCTGACGATCTCCGCCTTGCGGCCGAGCGCGCGGACTTGTCCGACTGTTTCGGTCGCCGCCGAGCGGCCGACCGCGGCGATGTCCGCGCCCGCCGCGGCAAGGGCGAGGGCGATGCCCTGGCCGATGCCGGTGTTGGCGCCGGTGACGATGGCGACCTTGCCGCTGAGATCGAAGGGGTTGGTCATTGGCGTTACGCCAGCTGGCAGATGTCGAGGACGTTCATGTCGGTATAGTCCTGGTTCTCGCCGGCCATGGCCCAGATGAAGGCATAGGCCTTGGTGCCCGCGCCCATGTGGATCGACCAGGGCGGCGAGATCACCGCTTCCTCGTTCTGCATCACGATGTGGCGGGTCGCCTCGCCCTCGCCCATGAAGTGCATCACGCGGTCGGTGTCGAGATTGTCGAGCTCGAAGTAGAAATAGATCTCGCTGCGGCGCTCATGGATGTGCGGGGGCATGGTGTTCCACACCGAGCCGGGCTTGAGCACGGTCAGGCCCATCACCAGCTGGGCGCTGTCGCACACGCCGGGGATGACGAGCTGGAAGATCGTGCGCTCGTTCGATTCGGCGAGGCTGCCGCGCTCCAGCGCATTGGCGTCGGCGATGCCGAGCTTGCGCGTGGTGAAGCCTTTATGCGCCGGGCACGATGCGATGTAGAAGCGCGCGCCCTGGCCGGCGAACTCGACATCGGTCGCGCCCATCGTGACGTAGAGGCAGTCCTTGTTGCCGAGCGTGAAGCTCTCGCCGTCGACGGTGATCGTGCCCTCGACGCTGCCGACATTCACCACCGCCATCTCGCGGCGCTCGAGGAAGGGGTGGCCCTTGGCCGAGGCCGGCTCTTCCTGCGCGGGGAGCTTGACCGGAGTCGCGCCCACCGCGACGCCGCCGATCACGAAGCGGTCGGCATGGGTGTAGTTGAGCACGACCTCGCCCTCGCGGAACAGGCCCTGGATCAGATAGCGGTCGCGCAGCTCCTCGTTGGAGACGCACTCCATCATGTCGGGATGCGTGGCGTAGTAGGTGCGGTCGAACATCGGGTGTGGCTCCGGTTGTAGGTTCAGGCCGCTTCGGCGACCGGGAGGGTTTCGTCGAGCTTGTAGGCCTTGCGGACAAGGCCGTTGGTCAGCTCATAGGCGAGTTCGGCGGCTTCCCAATCCTGCATCCGCCCTTCGGCGACAAGCCGCGCGAGGAAGGCGCAGTCGACGCGGCGCGCGACGTCGTGGCGCGCGGGGATCGAGAAGAAGGCGCGGGTGTCGTCGTTGAAGCCGACGGTGTTGTAGAAGCCCGCGGTCTCGGTGGTCATCTCGCGGAAGCGGCGCATGCCCTCCGGCGAGTCATGGAACCACCAGCTCGGGCCGAGGCGCAGGCACGGATAATGGCCGGCGAGCGGCGCCAGTTCGCGCGCGTAAGTGCTCTCGTCGAGGGTGAAGAGGATCACCGTCAGGCCGGGCTCGTTGCCGACCACGTCGAGCATCGGCTTCAAGGCCTGGACATAGTCGGTGCGGGTCGGGATGTCCGCGCCCTTGTCGCGGCCGTGGCTCGCGAACAGCCTGGCATTGTGGTTGCGGCAGGCGCCGGGATGGATCTGCATCGTCATCCCGTCCTCGACGCTCATCTTCGCCATCTCGGTGAGCATCTGCGCGCGGAACAGCTCGGCATCGGCCGCGTCCCACTTGCCGGAGATGATGCGCCCGAACAGCGCCTCACTCTCTTGCGGAGAGAGATTGGCGGTCTGCGCGGTGGCGAAGCCATGGTCGGTCGCGGTTGCGCCCGCGGCGCGGAAGTGGGCACGGCGCTTGCGGTGCGCGGCGAGATAGCCCTGCCAGCTGTGCACGTCCTCGCCGGTCAGGCTGGCGAAGGCTTCGAGCGCGCCCGCGAACGCCTCGTGCTCGACGTCGATCACCGAGTCCGGGCGATAGGTGGTGACGACGCGGCCCTGCCAGCCCGACCGCCGAATCGCGGCGTGATGCGCCAGCGGGTCGTCGGCGCCCTCGGTCGTCGCGAGGAAATCGATGCGGAAGCGCTCGAACAGCGCGCGCGGGCGATAGCCCGGCGTCGCCAGTGCAGCGTTGATCGTGTCGTAATAATGGTCGGCGGTGCCGGCATCGAGCAGCCGGTCGATCCCGAACACCTCGGCAAAGACATGGTCGAGCCACATGCGCGAGGGGGTACCGCGGAACAGGTGATAGTTGCTCGCGAACAGCCGCCACGCCGCGCGCGGGTCGGTCGCCGGCACGCCGTCGAGCCGCGGCACGCGCAGCGCATCGAGATCGACGCCCTGGCTGTAGAGCATGCGGAAGACATAGTGATCGGGCGCGAGGAACAGCTCGGTCGCATTCTCCCACGCCTCGTCGGTCGCGAACCACGCCGGATCGGTATGGCCGTGCGGGCTCACGATCGGCAGATCGGCGATCTCTTTATAGAGCGCGCGCGCGATGCCGCGGGTGGTCGGGTCGGCGGGGAACAGCCGGTCGGGATCGAGTGCCAAGGGACGCATCACGGACTCCTCAAAAGTCATATTATTTTGGCCTTACCAACAACGCACGGCTTGGCAAGGCGAGTGCTGGCCCGCCCAGTGACTGGGCGACGTGGTAACCGGTGTCAGGTCGGATTTCAATTGGAGTCTCGATATTAAGGGGCCTCACTCTATGTTCACGATCGCGGTGGATCGTTGGAGTTATCGTTCCCGTAGCGCTTTGACCACCCGTAGTATGGCGGCGAGCAGGGCTAGTGTGCGTCGTGCACCAATAGCCGAGCGCAGGCGATCCGGTATCCGCTCAACGCTCGCAATCACGACGAGATGGTCGATCTTCTCGCCGAGTGAGCTAGGCAATCCTCTAAGGCGTAGTTTCTCGGGCGCAATGTGGTGATATTGGCAGATTAGAGTGTTGCTTTGGCGCTCTATTAGTCCCCAGCTCATCATGAGTGTGCCAATGGACGAAAGCACGCTTTGGACGTGGGCCCAATTTGCGTCGTCTCGCTTTTTGCGGACCGCAGCTAAGTGGCGCAGGCCAAGTGCTTTAAGACCGCCGCATTTTCGAGCAATCCTCCGAACGAGGTTCTTTCACGCCATTGCTGGATTATCTTCCGCTACGGGTAGCTAACAGTCATCCCTCCAATCCGTCATGCTGAACTTGTTTCAGCATCCATCATGCTACCAGCGGCTCAGTCGCCTGTGAAAAGATGGACCCTGAAACAAGTTCAGGGTGACGGAAAATATATCGAGAGGAGCGCCCGAAATTGAATCTATAGTGGACGCAATCTAGCGCAAGGTTTCGGCACCCCCTCACTCCCCCGGCGGCGCCACCGAGGCCCTGCGGATCAGCGTCGAGACGAACAGCGATTCCGCGCTCTCCTCGTCCTCCCCGTCGCCGATCAGCTTCAACGCCGCGGCGCGGGCCATCGTCGCGATCGGCCAGCGCACCGTGGTCAGCGGCGGCCACAGATACGAAGCGATCGAGGTGTCGTCGAAGCCGACGATCGACAGGTCGCGCGGCACGTCGAGCCCGCGCTGGCGCGCGGTATGCAGCACCCCCGCCGCCATCGCGTCGTTCGAGCAGAACACCGCGGTCGGGCGCGGCGACAGGTCGAGCAGGCGCTCGGCGGCGCGCATCCCCGACTCGAACGTATAGTCGCCCTGCGCGATCAGCGTGCGCTGCACCGGGATGTCGGCGTCGTCGAGCGCCGCCTCGTAACCCTGGCTGCGCTCGTGCGCCGAGCGGAAGCCGTGCGGCCCGAGCACCAGGCCGATGCGCTTGTGCCCGTTCTCGATCAGGTGCGCGACCGCGCCGCGCACCACCTCGCGGTCGTTCGACGCGACCATATGCTCGGCGTCGTCGAACGAGGCCGAGCCCATGCGCACGTAACGCGCGCCGATCTCCTGGCAGAGCGCGGCGAGCGAATCATTCTCGCTGATCGGCGGGAGCAGCATTACGCCATAGGGGCGCTGGCGCTCGAGGAAGCGGCGGATATCGTCGAGCATCGTCGTCGATCCGCGGTCGACCGGGTGGACGATCAGCTCGAACTCGGTGTCGCGCAGCACTTCCAGCAGCCCCTGCTGGACGTTGAGCACCATGTGCGGGTTGGGATTGTCGTGGATCAGCCCGATCAGGAAGTTGCGCCGCAAGGCCAGGGCGCGCGCCTGGGGGTTGGGGACATAGCCGATCTCTGCGATGACCTTCTCGACCCGCTCGCGCGTTTCCTCGTTGAGCAAGGGGGAGCGGTTGATCACGCGGCTGACGGTCTTCTTGGATACCCCCGCCAGTCGCGCTACATCGTTGATTGTCGCCTGCGCGCCTTTTTTCATCACCGATGCATAGCGCGCAGACGAGGCCTAGCCAATTGCGGGCTGTTGCTCTAGGCGCTGACGAATTCGTATGACGATTCCTGCTGCTCTCCAAATCCACCCCGGCGACAGCGTGGCGACCGCGCTGCGCGACCTCGAGTCCGGCGAGACGGCGCTCGGCGTGACGCTGCGCGATGCGGTGCCGCGCGCGCACAAGTTCGCGCTGGTGGCGCATGCGCCGGGCGATCCGGTGCTGAAGTACGGCTTCCCGATCGGGCGCGCGACCACGGCGATCGCGGTCGGCGAGCATGTCCATGTCCACAATGTCGCGACCGCGCTGGCGGGCGAGGCGAGCTATGCCGGCGGCGCGGCGGCGGCGAAGGGGCAGGGGGCGGCCTCGGCGATCCGCTGGCGCGGCTATGCGCGCGCCGATGGCCGCGCGGGGACGCGCAACGAGATCTGGGTGCTGCCGACCGTCGGCTGCGTCGGCCGCACCGCGCAGAAGATCGCGGCCAGGGCCGAGGCGCTGCTGCCCGCCGGGGTCGACGGCGTGCATGCCTTCGCCCATCCGTTCGGCTGCTCGCAGCTCGGCGGCGACCTTGACGGCACGCGCAACATCCTGTCCGCGCTGGCGCGGCATCCCAATGCCGCGGGCGTGCTGCTGGTCGGGCTCGGCTGCGAGTCGAACCAGCTCTCGGCGCTGCTCGAGACCTTGCCGCCGGAGACGCGCGGCCGCATCCGCACCGTCGGCGCGCAGGCCGCGTCGGACGAGATCGCCGAGGGCGTCGCCGCGGTGCTCGAGCTCGCCGAACAGGCGGCGCTGGCCAAGCGCGAGGAGATGGGGCTCGACCGCATCGTGCTCGGCGTGAAGTGCGGCGGGTCGGACGGGCTGTCGGGGCTCACCGCCAATCCGCTGGTCGGGCGCATGGCCGATCGCGTCACCGATGCCGGCGGCTCGGCGATCCTGACCGAGATCCCCGAGATCTTCGGCGCCGAGCAGTTGCTGATGGCGCGCGCCGCCGATGCCGAGACGTTCGATGCGATCGGCGCGCTGGTCAACCGCTTCAAGCGCTACTTCATCGACCATGGCGAGCCGGTCTCCGAGAACCCCTCGCCCGGCAACATCGCCGGCGGCATCACCACGCTGGAGGAGAAGAGCCTCGGCGCGGTGCAGAAGGGCGGGCGGGCGATCGTCACCGACGTGATCGACTATGGCGAGCGGGTGAAGCGCACCGGGCTGACCCTGCTCGAGGCGCCCGGGAACGACGCCGTGTCGTCGACCGCGCTGTCGGCGGCGGGGGCGAACGTGATCCTGTTCACCACCGGCCGCGGCACGCCGCTGGGCTTTCCCGCGCCGACGCTCAAGATCGCGTCCAACTCCGACCTTGCCGCGCGCAAGCCGGGCTGGATCGACTTCGACGCGGGGCGGGTGCTGACCGGCGGCATGGACGACGCCGCCGACGCGCTGCTCGCGCGCATCGCCGCGATCGCCTCGGGCGAGGAAGTCGCCGCCGAACGCAATGGCGAGCGCGAGATCGCGATCTGGAAACGAGGTGTGACGCTTTGACCCGGTTGTCCTTGCAAACGCTCGGGGCGCTTCCCGCAGCGGTTTCCCGTCCTGCCTATGATCCGGCGCAGGTCGCGACCGGCGTGGTGCATTTCGGCCCCGGCGCGTTCCATCGCGGGCACCAGGCGGCCTATTTCGACAGCGTGCTGGCGAGCGACCCGCGCTGGGGGATCGCCGCGGTCTCGCTGCGCTCGCCGGGCACGGTCGAGGCGCTGGCCGCGCAGGACGGGCTCTACACGCTGGCGATCCTCGATCGCGAGCCGTCGATGCGCGTGATCGGCGCGCATCGGACATGGATCGGACCGGGCGGGGGGGCGAAGGTCGCGGCGCTGCTCGCCAACCCGCAGGTGCGCATCGTCACCTCGACCGTGACCGAGAAGGGCTATTGCCTCGCCGGCGACGGCACGCTCGACATGAGCCATCCGGACATCGTCGCGGACCTTCAGGGCGGTGAGCCGCGCAGCTTCGTCGGCTGGCTGGTGCAGGGGCTGGCGGCGCGGCGCGCGGCGGGCGGCGACCCGTTCATGGTGCTGTGCTGCGACAATCTCTCGGGCAATGGCGGCAAGCTGCGCGCGGCGACGATCGCGTTGGCTGAGACGCGCGACGTGGATCTCGCCAAGTGGATCGCCGACACGGCCGCCTTCCCCGACACGATGGTCGATTCGATCACCCCGGCGAGCGACGACGCGCTCTATGCCAAGGTCGCGGCCGAACTCGGCGTCGAGGATCGCGCCACGGTGCAGCGCGAGGCGTTCACGCAATGGGTGATCGGTCCGTACCAGTTCGCCGACGGGCCCGACCTCGCCGCGGCGGGCGCGACGCTGACCAGCGATGTCGGCGGCTATGAGCGCGCCAAGCTGCGCATCCTCAACGGCCTGCACTCGAGCCTCGCCTATCTCGGCCTCGCCATGGGGCTTGAGACGGTGGCCGACGCAATGGGCGAGCCGGCGCTCGCCGCCTTTGCCGAGCGGCTGGCGCTGCAGGACATCGTCCCGGCGCTGGATCCGGTGGCAGGACTCGATCACGCGGCTTACACCCAGGCGGTGCTCAACCGCTTCCGCAACCCGGCGATCCGGCATCTGCTGTCGCAGATTGCGTGGGACGGTTCGCAGAAGCTGCCCTATCGCCTGCTCGATACCGTCGCGGCGGCGATCCGCGCCGGGCGGCCGGTCGATCGGCTCGCGGTGCCGGTGGCGGCGTGGATGCACTTCATCGCGCGGCGCGCCGCCGAAAGGGCTGCGATCACCGACCCGCTCGCCGCGCCGCTGGCCGAGGCGGCCGCGGGCGCCGCGCCCGCCGAGCTCGCCGAGCGGCTGTTCGCCTTCGATTCGATCTTCCGGCCCGAGATCGCCGGCAATGCGGCGTTCCGGCGCGCGGTGACCGGCGCTGTCGAGACGCTGGCCGAGCGGCGGATCGAGGCGTTGCTGGCGCGCTGATTGCGGCTCTTGTCACTGACACCGGTTTCCACTACCCCTCGCGCAACGGATGAAAGCGAGGGGTGGATGAACGAACTGGACGCGATCGCCGAGGCATTCGTCGCCGCACGCCGCGCCGCGACCGGGCTGCCCGACTATCCGGGTACGCCGCCGTCCTCGCTGGCCGACGCCTATGCGATCCAGGACCGCGCGCTGGCGCTGACCGGCGGGGAAGTCGCGGGCTGGAAGGTCGGCAAGATCGGCCCGCCGCTCGACGATGCGCTCGGCACCAACCGCCTGGCCGGCCCGATCTTCGCGGACTCGGTCCACGATGGCCGCGGTGTCAGCCCGGCAATGCCGGTGTTCGCCGACGGCTTCGCCGCGGGCGAGGCGGAGTTCCTCCTGCGCATCGGCCGCGCGCCCGACCCGGGCAAGACCAGCTACACGATGGACGAGGCCGCGGAGCTGATCGACGCGGTGCATGTCGGCATCGAGATCGCGAGTTCGCCCTTTCCCGGGATCAACGCGCTCGGCCCGCTCGTCACCATCTCCGACTTCGGCAACAACTACGGCCTGGTGATCGGCGAGGCGATCCCGGACTGGCGCAATTCGGGCTTCGAGAATTGGCCTGTCCAGCTGTTGATTGATGGTCAGGAAGCTGGCAGGGCTGTCGCCCGGGACATGCTCGACGGCCCGCTCGGGGCGGCGCGTTTCCTGTTCGGAGCGCTGGCGGCGCGCGGCATCGCGCTCGAGCCGGGGCAGTGGATTTCCTCGGGCGCCGTGACCGGCGTTCACGAGGTGAGCGTGGGCGCGACGGTGACGGCGACGTTCGCGGAGATGCAGGTGAGCTGCTCGATCGAGGCGGCCAGGCCCGTAGCGTGATGGGAGACGAGAATGGACGGCACGCAGGCACCGGTCGGGGCTGAAGGGATTCGAACGCAGGCGGCGGCGAATGCCGGCCGCTATCGCTGGATGATCGTGGCGCTGCTGTTCGCGGCGACCGTGATCAACTATGTCGACCGCCAGATGATCGGCGTGCTCAAACCCACGCTGATGCAGGATCTGCAATGGTCCGAGCGCGACTTCGCCGGCGTCATCATCTGGTTCCAGATCGCCTATGCGATCGGCTATATCGGCTTCGGCAAGTTCGTCGACATGGTCGGCGCGCGCGTCGGCTATGCCGTCGCCTTCGTCATCTGGCAGCTCGCGCACATCGCGCATGGCGGCGCCTATTCGATGACCCAGTTCGCGATGGCGCGCTTCGGGCTCGGCATCGGCGAATCGGGCAACTTCCCCGCGGGCATCAAGGCGGTGACCGAATGGTTCCCGGCCAAGGAGCGCGCCTTCGCGATCGGCGTGTTCAACGCGGGCGCCAATATCGGCGCGGTCGTCACGCCGCTGGTGGTGCCGCTGATGGTCGTCGCTTGGGGCTGGCGCATGGCGTTCGTGGTCACCGGCCTGGTCAGCTTCGTGTGGCTGATCGCCTGGTGGACGATGTACCGCAGCCCGCGCCAGCATCCCAAGGTCAGCGAGGGCGAGCTCGCCTGGATCGAGCAGGACCCCGCCGACCCGGTCAAGCCGATCGGTTACATGACGGTGCTGTCGCGCCGCGAGACCTGGGCCTATTCGCTCGGCAAGTTCTTCATCGACCCGATCTGGTGGTTCTTCCTGTTCTGGTTGCCGGGCTATCTGTTCAAGCAATACGACCTCAACCTGCTCACCTTCGGCCTGCCGCTCGCCGCGGTGTACCTGATCTCCGACGTCGGCAGCGTCGCGGGCGGCTGGCTCTCCTCGCGGCTGATGAAGGCGGGCCGGTCGGCGAACTTCGCGCGTAAGCTCACCATGTTCATCTGCGCGCTGGTGATCCTGCCGGTGGTGTTCGCCGAATCGATCTCGAACGTGTGGGTCGCGGTGCTGGTGATCGGCCTGGCCACCGCGGGGCACCAGGCCTTCTCGGCCAATCTCTACGCGCTGCCCTCGGACCTGTTCCCGCGCGGCGCGGTCGGCTCGGTGGTCGGCATCGGCGGCACGCTGGGCGCGGTCGGCGGCATCCTGATGGCCTTCTATGCCGGCGAGATCCTCGATCGCCTCGGCGTCTACTGGCCGCTCTTCTGGGTGGCGGGCGGCGCCTATTTCCTCGCGCTGCTGGTGGTGCACCTGCTCTCGCCCAAGCTCGAACCGGTCAAGGTCGATTAAACCTTGATACTTTCTGTCTCAAGTCCCGGTTGGGGCGCAATGAAGTAATCGTATCATTGCGCCCGGATCGGGTTCGGGGCATCACTGTCCGATGACGGCAACACTCAAGCTCGACGCCTTCCTGCCTTACCGGCTGTCCGTGGCGTCCAACCGCGTCTCGGGAGCGATCGCGGGGGCCTATCAATCGTTGTTCGGGCTGCGCATCCCCGAATGGCGGCTGGTGACCGTGCTCGCCGAATTCGGGGCGATGAGCCAGCAGGCGCTGTGCGGACGCACCCAGATGGACAAGGTGACGGTGAGCCGCGCCGCGATCTCGCTCTACGAGCGCGGGCTGGTCACGCGCACGCCCAACCCAGACGACCAGCGCTCGCATCTGCTCGAGCTCAGCATCGACGGCTGGGCGCTCTACCGCCAGGTCGCGCCCAAGGCGCTCGAGATGGAGCGCCGCATCTTCGAGAATCTCACGGACGACGAGCAGGCGCAGCTGCGCACGATGCTCGAGCGGGTCGAATGCGCCGCCGCCGCGATCGGCCCGGGGGGTTGATCGCGGCCCCGCCTCTCGACTAGTCAGACACCGCCTCCCCAGGGCATGTTCACATCACCCAGGAGGATTCCATGACCGCTTACCAGTCGCGCGCCGGGCTTTCGGTGGCGGAGCCGCTCGCGCGCTTCGTCGAGGCGCGCGTGCTGCCCGATCTGGGCATCGCGGCGGAGGCGTTCTGGGCAGGCGCGGCGGACATTTTCGCGCGGTTCGCACCCGAGAACCGGAACCTGCTGGCCAAGCGCGATGCGCTCCAGGCACAGATCGATGCGTGGTGCGCCGAAGACCCCGCGCGGGCGGCGGACCCGGCGGCGCAGGAGGCGTTCCTGCGCTCGATCGGCTATCTCGTGGACGAACCTGGCGACTTCACCATCGGCACCGCGAACGTCGATGCCGAAATCGCGACGATGGCCGGGCCGCAGCTGGTGGTACCCGCGCTCAACGCGCGCTTCGTGCTCAACGCCGCGAACGCGCGCTGGGGCAGCCTCTACGATGCCTTCTACGGCACCGACGCGCTGCCCGGCGCGGCCAAGCCCGGCGGCTATGACGCCGAGCGCGGCGCGCAGGTGATCGCGGCGGCCAAGGCGTTCCTCGACCAGGCGGTGCCGCTCGCGGGGATGGCCTGGGCCGAGTTCGCGGGCGGCGACCTGCCGCTCGCCGATCCCGGCCAGCTCGTCGGCACGCGCGGCGAATCACTGCTGTTCCGCCACAACGGGCTGCACATCGAGGTGGCGATCGACCGCGACTCCGCGATCGGCCGCGCCGATCCCGCGGGGATCGCCGACGTCGTGCTGGAGGCGGCGCTGACCACGATCGTCGACCTCGAGGATTCGATCGCGGCGGTCGATGCCGAGGACAAGGTCGCGGCCTATGCCAACTGGCTCGGGCTGATGCGCGGCGATCTCGAGGAGAGCTTCGACAAGGGCGGCAAGGCGATGACCCGGCGGCTGGCCGGGGACCGTGTCTACCAGCGCCCCTTTTCGAGCGATCTCGAGCTGCCCGGCCGCTCGCTGCTGTTCGTGCGCAATGTCGGGCATCTGATGACCACGCCCGCCCTGTTGCTCGATGGCGCCGAGGCGCCCGAGGGCATCCTCGATGCGATCCTCACCTCGACGATTGCGCTCTACGACCTGCGCGGCCTCGGCAAGTATCGCAACAGCCGCGCGGGCAGCGTCTATATCGTCAAGCCCAAGATGCACGGGCCCGAGGAAGCGGGCTTCACCAACCGGCTGTTCGACGCGGTCGAGGACCTGCTCGGGCTCGATCGCCACACGATCAAGGTCGGCGTGATGGACGAGGAGCGGCGCACCTCCGCCAACCTCGCGGCGTGCATCCACGCGGTGAAGGACCGCGTCGCCTTCATCAACACCGGCTTCCTCGATCGTACCGGCGACGAGATCCACACCGGCATGCGTGCGGGACCGATGATCCCCAAGGCGGAGATGAAGGCGTCGAGCTGGATCAAGGCCTATGAGGATCGCAACGTGCGCATCGGTCTGCGCCATGGCCTGTCGGGCAAGGCGCAGATCGGCAAGGGGATGTGGGCTGCGCCCGATCGCATGGCCGAGATGCTGGAGCAGAAGATCGGCCATCCGCGGAGCGGTGCGAACACCGCCTGGGTGCCTTCGCCGACCGCGGCGACGCTGCACGCGATGCACTATCACCAGGTCGACGTGTTCGCCCGCCAGCGCGAGATCGCGAGCGAGGCGGTGCCGGGCCTCGCGCCGCTGCTGACGATCCCGGTTGCGCAGGGGCGCAACTGGTCACCCGACGAGATCGCGCGCGAGCTCGACAACAATGCCCAGGGCATCCTCGGCTATGTCGTGCGCTGGATCGACCAGGGGGTGGGCTGCTCCAAGGTGCCCGACATCCACGATGTCGGCCTGATGGAGGATCGCGCGACCTTGCGCATCAGTTCGCAGCACATGGCCAATTGGCTGCTCCATGGCGTTGCGACCGCCGCGGATATCGACGCCGCGCTCGCGCGCATGGCGGCCAAGGTCGACGCGCAGAATGAAGGCGACCCGCGCTATCGCCCGATGGCGGGGAACGAAGCCGCCAGCCTCGCCTTCCAGGCGGCGCGCGCGCTGGTGTTCGAGGGGGTGAGCCAGCCCAACGGCTATACCGAGCCGCTGCTCCACCGCTTCCGCGCCGAGGCCAAGGCGCGGGGATAGGCACGCGCGCCGCGAGCCGCTAAAGGCCCGGCGATGACCCTGCTGGCGCGCCTCTGTCTGATCGCCGCGATGCTGTGGTGCTGCGCCAACGTCGCCGAACCGGCGCAGGCGCATGGCGCCGTGCAGGTCGAACAGGCCGCGAGCGCCGCGCATGATCATGGCGATTCCGATTGCGACGACCGCGGCGAGATCGCGCAAGGCGGCCACCATCATTGCCATGTCGCACCCGATCCGCGGCCGCGCCCGAACGATGCGCAGCATTTCGGGCTGACCTCGCTGTTCTTCGCCAGCCCGAGCACGCGCCTGGACTCGCGCGCGCAGGCGCCGCCGCTCGAACCGCCTTCCGCCTGAACCGACGCCGTCGTGCGGGCCGGGTGTCCGCGCCGTCATCGTTCAGTCCAGGAAGAAGTTCACATGAAGCGTTCCATTTCGTGCGCCCTCCTCGCGGGGGTTTCGTTGCTTGCCGCCCATCCCGTGTCCGCC
The DNA here is from genome assembly GCF_049532975.1 of Sphingomonas sp. MS122. Taxonomy (GTDB): domain Bacteria; phylum Pseudomonadota; class Alphaproteobacteria; order Sphingomonadales; family Sphingomonadaceae; genus Sphingomonas. Next base: position 1,947,887 of record NZ_CP186695.1, read on the forward strand.
CAGACCGGCGAGACGCCGCCTCCCGAGGCGGAGGAGGGCGAGGAGATCGTCGTCCAGGCCACCCGCACCAGCCGCCGCGTGCAGGACGAGCCCGTCCGCGTCGAGGTGCTCGGCCGTGAGGAGATCGAGGAGAAGATCCTCATGCGCCCCGGCAACGTCGCGATGACCCTGAGTGAAACCGGCGGGCTGCGCGTTCAGGTCACCGCGCCGGCGATGGGCGCCGCCAACATTCGCGTCCAGGGCATGGATGGTCGGTTCACTCAGCTGCTCGCCGACGGGCTGCCGCTCTATGGCGGCCAGGCTTCCTCGCTCGGGCTACTCCAGATCCCGCCGACCGACCTTGGCCAGGTCGAGGTGATCAAAGGTGCCGCCTCCGCGCTCTACGGTCCCTCGGCGCTGGGCGGGGTGATCAACCTCGTCTCGCGGTGGCCGCGCGCCGAGGCCGAGGGCGAGCTGCTGCTCAACGCCACCACGCGCGACGGGCAGGACATCACCGGCTATGCCGCGACGCCGCTCGGCCCGAACCTCGGGGCCTCGATCACCGGGGGCTGGCACCGCCAGCGCCGCCGCGACCTCGACGGGGACGGCTGGATCGACATGCCCGGCTATGAGCGCTGGACGGTGCGTCCGCGGCTGTTCTGGGAGGACGACGCCGGCGCCAGCCTGTTCCTGACCGGCGGCGCGATGGGCGAGCAGCGGCGCGGCGGCACGCTCGACGGCCGCACCGCGCCCGACGGCTTGTCCTTCCGGCAGGATCAGGAGACCGACCGGCTCGACGCCGGCCTCGTCGCGAAGCTGCCGCTCGGCGGCGATCTCGCGGCGCACGTCCGCGCCTCGGGCATGACCCAAGCCCACCGCCATCGCTACGGCGATGTCGTCGAGCGCGACCGGCACGGCACGGCCTTCGCCGAGGCCTCGCTGTCGGGCAAGGCGGGCGGCACCAACTGGGTCGGCGGCGTCGCCTGGCAGCGCGACAGCTTCCGCTCCAGGACCTTCCCGGCGTTCGACTACACCTACGACGTGCCCGGCATCTTCGCGCAGGTCGAGCATGACGTGGTGCCCGAGCTGACGCTGGCGGGCAGCGCCAGGCTCGATTTCCATAACGAATATGGCACGCGCTTCAGTCCGCGCCTGTCGCTGCTCTACAAGCCCGGGCGATGGACGGTCCGCGTTTCGGGCGGGCGCGGCTTCTACGCCCCGACCCCGTTCGTCGAGGAGATCGAGGCGGCGGGCCTGTCGCGGCTCGAACCGCTGGGTCCGCCGAGGCCGGAGACCGCCACCACCGCCGCGCTCGACATCGGCTATGCGCGGGGCGGGGTCGAGGCGAACGTCACGCTGTTCGGTTCGAACCTCGACGATGCGACCCGGCTCGACGCGATCGCCCCCGATCGCGTGCGCCTCGTCAACGTCGCGGGGCAGACCCGCATCCGCGGCTCGGAGCTGCTGCTGCGCTATCGCTGGAGCGATTTCGTGGTGACCGGGAGCTATCTCTATCTCGACGCGACCGAGCCAGATCCGGCGGGCAGCGGCCGGCGCGCCGTGCCGCTCACCCCGCGCCACAGCGCCGGCATGGTCGCGATGTGGGAGGATCACGACCAGGGCCGCGTCGGCCTGGAGCTCTATTACACCGGCAAGCAGGCGCTCGAGGACGACCCCTATCGCCTCGCAGGCAAGCCCTATTTCGAGCTCGGTCTGCTCGCCGAGGCGGTGGTGGGCAAGGCGCGGCTGTTCGTCAATCTCGAGAACATCCTCAACGTCCGCCAGACGCGCTGGAACTCGCTGCTCCGCCCGAGCCGCGCGCCCGACGGGCAATGGACCGTCGATGCCTGGGCGCCGACCGACGGGTTCGTGGTCAATGCCGGGGTGCGCCTGCGCTTCGGCGGCGGCGGCCACTAGCACGAGTCCCCGGGGCATCGGCCGGACCCGCAAAAACGCGGTTGATGCCCCTTGAACCTTCCCCCCGCTCGCTCGTTGGGTTAGCGAGCGGGTACGCACATATGCGATCCCTTTGGGAGGACAGGGCAATTTCGGGCGTCGAACTGGGGATCCTGTTGCTGGCGAGCAGCGCGCTGATGCCGGGCGCGGCCTTCGCGCAGATCGGCGGCAATGTCGGCAAGCCCGGCCAGAGCGCTCCCGCCGAGGATCCCGAGCCGGTCGAGACCACGCAGCCGGGCACCGCGCCCGACGAGAAGCCGATCGTGCCCGACGAGGAGTTCGAGAAGGCGCTCCCCCCGCTCAGCGACGACATGAACGCGCCGCTCGAGCCGATGACGCCCGCACCGCCGCCCGCCGACGGCACGACGGGTGAGGCCTCGGCCGGCTTGGACCCGCTCGATGCCGAGAGCCCGCTCGGCCAAAGCGAGGCCGAGACCGAGCTCGCCGCGCCCTTGCCCCCGCTCAGCGAGTTCGACACCACGCCGATCGCCGAGGCGATGCAGCTCAACGACGGCGACGCGGTCGAGATCCGCTACGCGACGCGCGTCACCGGCCTCAAGGAGATCGGGCTGGAGGACGAGTTCCGCGACCTCTCCGCGCTCGAGGATGGCGACGGCGAGGCGGCCAACGCCGCGATCATCGGCGCGCGGGCACGCGAGGACGAGGCGCTGGCGGTGCGGCTGATGAAATCGCTCGGCTATTACGACGCGACGGCGGTGGCGACGGTCGACCAGCCGGCCGCGGCCGGGCAGCCGACCACCGCCACGATCGCGGCGGTGCCGGGGCCGCTCTACAAGCTCGGCAGGATCAAGGTCGAAGCCGATCCGACCGTGCCGCCGAGCCTGATCGCCGACAATTTCCAGCTCAAGACCGGCGAGCCGATCGACGCGGTGCGCGTCCAGGCGGCCGAAGCGGCGGTGAGCGTCGCGCTGCCGCAGAACGGCTATCCCTTCGCCGAGGTCGGCCAGCGCGACATATTGCTCGACGAGACCACCCAGACCGGCGACTACACCCTGCCGGTGACGATCGGCCCGCGCGCGCGCTTCCGCAACATCACCACCGAGGGCAAGCTGGCCTTCGACGCCAGGCATGTCGAGGTGCTCACCCGCTTCGACCGCGACGACCTCTATGACAGCCGCAAGGTCGACGATCTGCGCGACGCGTTGGTCGCGACCAGCCTGTTCTCGACCGTCTCGGTCGAGCCGGTGAAGACCGGCGAGGCGGCGGCGGAGGGCACCGAATATGTCGACCTGCTCGTGCGTCAGCAGGCCGGTCCGCCGCGCACGCTCGCGGGCGAGCTCGGCTTCTCGACCGGGCAGGGGCTGCGCGCCGAGGTCAGCTGGACTCACCGCAACCTGTTCCCGCCCGAGGGCGCGCTGATCCTCAGCGGCGTCGCCGGTACGCAGGAGCAGGGCGCCTCGGCGACCTTCCGCCGCTCGAACGCCGGGCGCCGCGACCGCACCTTCCAGCTCGTCGCCTCGGCGCTGCGCACCGATGTCGAGGCGTTCACCGGCCTCACCGGCACGCTCTCGGCGACGGTGTCCTATGATTCCACCCCGATCTGGCAGAAGGAGCTGACCTACAGCTACGGCGTCGAGCTGGTCGGCACGAGCGAGGACCGCTACGACTTCAACCGCAACGCGCGCGAGCGCGGGGTCTATTTCATCGCCGCGCTGCCGCTGTTCGCGGGCTGGGACAAGTCCGACGACCTGCTCAACCCGACGCGCGGCTATCGCGTGAAGCTGAACCTCAGCCCGGAGACTTCGGTGCGCGGCGGGACACGGCCCTATGCCCGCGCGATGCTCGAGGGCACCGCTTATTATCCCGTCACCGACAGCATCGTCCTCGCCGGGCGCGCTCGCTTCGGCACGATCCAGGGGATCGACCGCAACGCGCTCGCGCCGTCGCGGCGCTATTATGCCGGCGGCGGCGGATCGGTTCGCGGCTTCGGCTATCAGGAGCTCGGTCCACGTGCGCCCGACGGCAAGCCGATCGGCGGGCGCAGCTTCAACGAGTTCGCGATCGAGGCACGCTATCGCTTCGGCAATTTCGGGATCGTGCCCTTCGTCGATGCCGGGCAAGTCTATGAGAGCGGGCTGCCCAAGCTCACCGACATGCGTTTCGGCTTCGGCATCGGCGGGCGCATGTACACCAATTTCGGCCCGCTGCGGCTCGACGTCGCGACGCCGATCAACCGCAAGCCGGGTGAGAGCAAGATCGCGCTCTATATCTCGATCGGGCAGGCCTTCTGATGGCGGAGCAGGGGGCCTCGACCGAAGTGGAGACGGAGGCCGTGGTCGCCCGGCGCCCGGCGTGGCGGCGCGTGGCGAAATGGGTGGCTGCAGCGCTGATCGGCCTCGCCGCGCTGCTGCTGCTCGCGATCGTCGGGCTCGACACCAGCCCCGGCAAGCGCCTCGTCGCCGACCAGCTCGGCAAATACACCACCGCCACCGGGCTCAACGTCAAGGTCGGGCGGATCGAGGGGTCGATCTACGGCGCGATGGTGCTGCGCGACGTGCGTGTCAGCGATCCCAAGGGCGTGTTCGCGACCTCGCCCTCGATCGCGGTCGACTGGCGGCCCTTCGCCTTCCTCAACAACCATGTCGACATCCGCTCGGCGACCAGCCCGCTGGTCACGGTTCAGCGCCTGCCCAAGTTCAAGCCCGGCGATCCCAATGCGCCGATGCTGCCCGACATCGACATCGATATCGGCCGCCTCGCGATCGACCGGCTGGTGCTCGAACCGCCGGTCGCGGGACGCCGCCATATCGCCACGCTGACCGGCGAGGCGGCGATCGCCGACCGCCGCGCGCGCGTGATCGCCAATGCGCGGACACTCGGCACGAACGGCGGTGACCGGCTCGCGCTGGTGCTCGACGCGGTGCCCGACGACGACAAGTTCGACTTGCGCGCCGACCTCGACGCGCCGATCGGCGGCTTGGTCGCCGGGCTCGCCAAGCTCGAAGCGCCGCTCGCCGCGCGTGTCAGCGGCCGCGGCAGCTGGAGCAACTGGCAGGGACGTGCGGTGAGCACCCTTGGCGGCGCGCAGCTGGCGAATCTCGGCATTACCGCGCGCAAGGGCAATTTCCAGGTTCGCGGCACCGCGCAGCCCGGCCTCTACCTCAAGGGCCCGGTCGAGCGGCTGACCGCGCCCAACCTCCAGGTCGCGCTCGACGCGACGGTCGACCGGCGCCGCGTCGACACGCGCCTGCGCCTGCGTTCCCGCGCGATGGCGCTGGCGACCACCGGCACGATCGATCTCGGCAAGAGCGAGTTCGACCAGTTCCGCGTCGAGGCCGCGCTGCTCACACCCGGCGCGATTGCGCCCAACCTCAACGGCCGCTCGGTGATCGGCGCGGTCGCGCTGAACGGCCCGTTCGCGACGCCGACGGTGGACTACAAGGTCCAGGCCGCCGCGATCGGCTTCGGCACGACGGTGCTCGAGCGCGTCTATGCCGAGGGGCTGGCGACGGTGAATGCCGACCGCATCCTCGTGCCGATCCGCGCGCGGGCGGCGCGCGTCTCGGGGCTCAACCAGGCGGCCGGCGGCCTGCTCACCAATGTCACGCTGGCGGGCGACCTCGCCATCACCGGCGACCAGGTGCTGTCGGAGAATCTGCGCATCCGCTCCGACCGGATCGACGCCACCGCGATCATCGCCGCCGACATCGGCAGCGGCCGCTACACCGGTGCGCTCAAGGGGCGGGTCAACGACTACACGATCGACGGCATCGGCATCGTCAACATCGAGACCGACGCGGACCTCTACGCCGCGGCGGGCGGCGGCTGGGGGATCAAGGGCCGCATCGTCGGGCGCAGCACGCGGCTGTTCAACAGCGGCGTGCGCGACTTCCTCGGCGGCAATGCGATCCTGCGGGTGAATGTCGGGCTCGACCCGAGCGGGATCATCACCTTCGACAATTTGAAGCTCGCCGCGCCGCGGTTCAAGATCCTGCGTGGCTCGGGCCGCTATGACCCCAATGGACCCCTGCTGCTCAATGCCGACGGCTATTCCAACGCCTATGGCCCGGTGTTCGCGCGCGTCAGCGGGAGCCTCGCCGCCCCGATCGTCAATTTGCGCGCGCCGCGGCCGGGGCTCGGCGTCGGTCTGGCCGATCTCCAGGCGCGCATCCGCGGGCAGGGCGACGCCTATGCCGTGACCGCCAGCGGCGGCACCAGCTACGGCCCGTTCACCGCGGACGTGCTGGTGCGCACCGGCCGCGCGCTCACCGTCGACGTGCGCAAGGCGCGCTTCGCCGGCACCGACATCACCGGCAAGCTGCAGCAGACCGCCGCCGGGCCGTTCGCCGGCGCGCTGGCGTTCGTCGGCTCGGGCATCAACGGCAATGTCGATCTCTCGGCGCAGGGCAAATACCAGCAGGCGGTGGTGCGCGCGACCGCGACCAATGCGCAGATTCCGGGCGATATGGAGATCACGATCGGCCGCGCGATCGTCAATGCGACCGCCGTGCTCTATGACGACGCCCCGTCGATCGTCGGCGAGGCGCAGGTCGCCAACCTGCGCAGCGGCGACTTCGTGCTCGCCCGCTCGCGCGCCAGGATCGACTATCGCGGCGGACGCGGCACCGCCCAGGCCTTCGCCGAGGGCTCGTCGGGCGTGCCGTTCCGCATCGCCGCCAATGCCCGCTTCGCCCCCGACCAGTGGCTCGTCGCGCTCGGCGGCAAGGCCAACAACATCAACTTCAAGACCGCCCAGCCCGCGCGGATCGCCGTGAGCCAGGGCGGTTATCGCCTTGCTCCGGTGCAGATCGACTTCGACCGCGGCAGCGCGCGCCTCGCGGGCAGCTGGGGCGAGGGACTGGTGGTGCAGGCGCGGCTCGACAAGCTCGACCTGTCGGTCGCCAACGCTTTTTCGCCCGGCCTCGGGGTGGGCGGCAACGTCACCGGCTCGGTCGATTTCCGCCAGGCGCGCGACGGCAGCTTCCCGCGCGCGATCACGCGGCTCAACATCGCCGGGTTCAACCGCTCGAGCCTTGCCGGCGTCTCGCCTGCGGTGGACATCGCGTTCGTCGGCCGCTTGCTGCCCGAGGGCGGCGACGCGCGCGCGGTGATCAAGCGCGGCACGACCACGATCGGGCGGATGGTCGCGACGCTCCAGCCGCTGGGGCAGGGCGGAAGCTGGACCGAGCGGCTGATGGCCGCGCCGCTCTCGGGGGGCGTCCGCTACAACGGGCCCTCGGCGGTGCTGTTCTCGCTCGCCGGCTTCGCCAACCAGTCGGTCTCGGGCCCGGTCGCGGTGGCGGCCGACTTCTCGGGCCAGCTGCGCGCCCCCCGGATCACCGGCCAGCTGCGCGCCGAGAAACTGGTCTATGAGAACGAGACCTGGGGCACGCGCCTGACGCAGATGAAGATCGAGGGGCGGTTCGACAGCGACACGCTCGAGATCACCGAGATGAACGCGGTCGCGGGCAGCGGGCGCGTGATCGCCTCGGGCACGGTCGGGCTGTCGGCCGAGCAGGGCTTTCCGATCGACATCACCGCGCGCTTCCGCAACGCGCGGCTCGCCCGCAGCGACGCGCTCGGCGCAACCGCGACGGGCCAGCTGCACATCACCAACGGGCTCGACGGCGGGCTGATCGAGGGCCGCATCATCATCCCCGAGGCGCGCTACCAGATCATCCGGCAGGGCGCGGCCGAGGTGCCCGAGCTGACCGGCGTCTACCGCAAGAGCGAGCTCGACGCCGAGGGCAAGCGCCCGACCCGGCCCAAGCCCGCCGGCGTCTTCCGCCTCAACGTGGCGATCAGGGCGGACAACCGCCTGTTCGTGAACGGCATGGGCCTCGAATCCGAATGGGAGGCGCGGATGCAGGTCACCGGCACCTCCGCCGCCCCGGTCGTCACCGGCGAGGCGCGCGTGGTGCGCGGCACCTACAACTTCGCCAGCCGCCGCTTCGAGCTGACCCGCGGCACGATCAACTTCGAGGGCGGGCCGCTCGCCAATCCCAGCATCAACATCGCCGCGAGCACGACCGCCGAGAATGTGACGGCGATCATCAACATCACCGGCACCGGCCAGCAGCCGCGCATCGCCTTCACCTCGACCCCGTCGCTGCCGCAGGACGAGGTGCTCTCGCGCCTGCTGTTCGGCAGCTCGGTGACGAACCTGTCGGCGACCGAGGCGATCCAGCTCGCCGCGGCGCTCAACTCGCTGCGCGCCTCGGGCGGCGGGCTCAACCCGCTCGGCCAGCTGCGCTCGGCCGCCGGGATCGACCGCCTGCGCATCCTCGGCGAGGACGACACCACCGGGCGCGGCATGGCGCTGGCGGCGGGCCAGTACCTCACCGACGACATCTATGTGGAGATCATCACCGACGCGCGCGGCTACACCGCCGTCCAGCTCGAGATCGCATTGACCCGCGCGCTCAGCCTGCTCTCGCAGACCGGCTCGTTCGGCGGCTCGCGCGCCGGCCTGAAATATTCGAAGGATTATTGAGGCCGGCCCAATCCTCCCCTGCCGGGGGGGGGATTTGAAGAAGCTTCGCCCGTCACCCCGGCCTTGTGCCGGGGTCCACCGTGAGGTGGGCTTGGATTATCGATTCAAGCGTCACCGGTGCGTCGCCGTGGACCCGGCACAGAGCAGGCGTGACGGGTGAGAATATTGGCCCCTGCCGCCAGAAGGACGTCTGACATTTTCCTACACGTCTCCGGCACGCTATACTGGAACCATGCCCGAACACGCCGCCCGATCCGCCAGCCTCTCGCGCATGACGGCTGTCAACCGGCGCCGATACACGCGTTTTGCGTCAACTATGTCAATTAATCAAACGAGACCGTTCAGTAATCCCCCCCCCGTACCTTCAACGGCGTCGCCACTACGCCATTGCACTTAACTTACACAAATGTAAGTATGCTCGCCGGGAGAGGTGAATGACCGAGCATTTCGATGTCGTGGTGGTGGGCGCCGGGCTTTCCGGGATCGGCGCGGGCTATTTCCTGCAGCGCGACTGCCCCGACCGCAGCTATGTGATCCTCGAGGGGCGCGAGCGGCTCGGCGGGACCTGGGACCTGTTCCGCTATCCCGGCATCCGCTCCGACAGCGACATGTATACGCTCGGCTACAGCTTCCGTCCCTGGACGGAGGCCAAGGCGATCGCCGACGGCCCCGCGATCCTCAAATATCTCGACGAGACCGCGCGGGACTACGGCATCGACAAGCATATTCGCCACCAGCACCGCGTGGTCGGGGCGAGCTGGTCGACCGCCGACGCGCGCTGGACGGTGCGCGTCGAACGCGGGCCGGAGAAGGAGCGGGCCGAGTTCACCTGCAACTTCCTCTTCATGTGCTCGGGCTACTATAATTACGCCGCCGGCTACCTCCCCGAATTCGCCGGGCGCGAGCGCTTCAAGGGCGAGATCGTCCACCCGCAATTCTGGCCCGAGAATCTCGACTATGCCGGCAAGCGCGTCGTGGTGATCGGCTCGGGCGCGACCGCGGTGACTTTGGTGCCCGAGATGGCCAAGACCGCGGCGCATGTGACGATGCTCCAGCGCTCGCCCACCTATATCGTCGCGCGCCCGTCGGAGGACGGCATCGCCAACTGGCTTCGCGCCAAGCTGCCCGGGCGGCTCGCCTATCGCATCACCCGCGTGAAGAACGTCGCGCTCGGCCAGTTCTTCTACCGGCTCGCGCGCCGGAAGCCAGAGAAGACCAAGGAGCGGCTGATCCAGATGGTCCGCGACGAGCTGGGCCCGGACTATGACGTCGCGACGCATTTCACGCCGCGCTACAATCCGTGGGACCAGCGCATCTGCCTGGTGCCCGACGCCGACCTGTTCGCTTCGATCCGCGAGGGGCGCGCCTCGGTCGTCACCGACCAGATCGACACGTTCGAGGAGGACGGCATCCGCTTGAAGTCGGGCGAGCTGCTTCCCGCCGACGTGATCGTCACCGCCACCGGCCTCGACATGCAGCTGATGAGCGGCATCCCCTTCGTCGTCGACGGGCGCGAGGTCGATCCGGCCAAGTCATTGGGCTACAAGGCGATGATGTATTCGGACATCCCGAACCTCGCCTCTTCGTTCGGCTACACCAATGCCAGCTGGACGCTGAAGTCGGACCTCACCGCGGCCTATGTCGCGCGGCTGCTCAATGCGATGAGGAAGCGCGGCATGCGCCAGGCGACGCCGCGTATCACCGGCGACGTCGAGCCCGAGCCGTTCCTCACCTTCACCTCGGGCTATGTCCAGCGCGGCATGGACAAGTTCCCCAAGCAGGGGAACCGCAAGCCGTGGCGGGTGCACCAGAATTACGCGCTCGACCTGATGGCGCTGCGCTTCGGCAAGATCGACGAGGGCATGGAGTTCTCCAACCCCGAGCCGAAGCGAGAGTCCGTCACCGCAGCGAAAGCCGGGGTCTCGGGAGACAGGCGAGCGGCTTGATGCGATCAGGCCGTGAAGATCGCGCCGTCACGCACCTCGAGCGGCCACGGCGTGAGCGCCGCGCCGACGCAAGGGCCGCCGACGCAGCCCCCGTCCTCGATCCGGAACAGCGCGCCATGCCAGCTGCACTGGATCAGTCCGCCGCCGCTGGTGAGATACTGGTCGAGCTGCTGTGCGAGGGGCAGCTCCATATGCGGGCAGCGATCGACATACCCATGGACCGCGTCGCCGTTGCGCACCGCGAAGCCGTGGAAGCGCCCCGCCCGCATCTCCAGCACGAAGTTGCGCGCCGCGCCGTCGGCGATGAGGTCGAGCGGGCCGAGCCGGACGCCGGACGGGGTGGCGGTGAGCCGTTCCACTTATTCCTCCCCCGGCTCGCTGGGGGAGGGGAGCGGCCGCGAAGCGGTGGTGGAGGGGTGGCGGTGCAACCGCCGTGCTAAGCCCGGCGGCTCCCCCATCGCGACGCGATGCCACCTCCCCCGCTGGGGGAGGAATTTCACGGCAGCTTCGCCTTCGGGAACCCGGCCCAGGCCGCGTCGTAATCGGGCTGCGCGGTGTCGAGCGCGAACCGCGTGGGTCGATAGGGCCAGCAGGTCTCGACCATGAACGCCATGGTCCCGTCGATCTTGTGCGGCTTCAATTCGGCGTTGCTCGCACCCTCCCAGCTCGCCACGTCGGGTCCGTGCCCGGCCATCAGGTTGTGGAGCGACAGCCCGCCCGGCGCGAAGCCCTCGGCCTTGGCGTCGTAGGCGCCGTGGATCAGCCCCATCGCCTCGCTCATCACGTTGCGGTGGAACCAGGGCGGGCGGAACGTGTCCTCGGCCACCATCCAGCGCGGGGGGAAGATCACGAAGTCGGCATTGGCGCGGCCCGGCATGTCGCTGGGCGAGGTGAGCACGGTGAAGATCGACGGGTCGGGATGGTCGAAGCTCACCGTGTTCATCGTGTTGAACCGGGCCAGATCGTAGCGCCACGGCGCGAGGTTGCCGTGCCATGCGACGACGTCGAGCGGGGAGTGGTCGAGCGTCGTCGTCCACAGACTTCCCAACGACTTCTGCACAATCTCGAACGGCTCGTCGCGGTCCTCGAACCACGCCGCCGGCGTCTCGAAATCGCGCGGATTGGCGAGGCCGTTGGCGCCTATCGGGCCGAGATCGGGGAGGCGGAACAGCGCGCCGTGATTTTCCGCGACATAGCCGCGCGCCTCGCCGTCCGGCAGCAGCGCGCGGAACTTCACCCCGCGCGGCACCAGCGCGACCTGGCCGGGGGCGATATCGATGCGGCCGAGTTCGGTGAGCAGCGTCAGGCGGCCCGCCTGGGGGATGAACAGCAGCTCGCCATCGGCATCGACGAAGACTCGCGCGTCCATGTCCTTGTTGGCGGCATAGACATGCACCGCGACGCCCTCGAGGTCGGCCGGGTCGCGGTTGACCAGCATCGTCGTCATGCCGTCGACCAGGTCGGTGCCCGGGGCGGGGGGCGCGATCGGGTCCCAGCGCAGGCGGTTGGGGGGCAGGGGATCGTTGGGGGCGCAGATGGCGAAACGGGTCGCGGCCTCATAGCGCCGATAGGGCGGATGCTCGGCGCTCGGGCGCATGCGGTAGAGCCAGGAGCGGCGGTTCTCGTGTCGCGGCGCGGTGAAGGCGGTGCCGCTCAGCTGCTCGGCATAGAGACCGTAAGCGGGCCGCTGCGGCGAGTTGCGGCCGACCGGCAAAGCGCCCGCGACCGCCTCGGTCGAGACATGGTTGCCGAAGCCGGGGAAATAGTCGGGCATGCCGTTTTTCCTAAACCTTCTTCGCGGTCCGGAGAAGTTGAATGCGGGAGCGGTGCTTGGTCCGCCCCCGCATCCGTTTTTCCTTCCCCCTTTGGAAGGAATTGGCGGCCCAGGTTGCCCCCGGGTCTCCTCTCCAACTTCGTCAGGCGTCGACCTTGATCACGCCCCGGCGGATCTGGTCGAGCTCGATGCTCTCGAACAGCGCCTGGAAATTGCCGTTGCCGAAGCCCTCATTGCCCTTGCGCTGGATGATCTCGAAGAAGATCGGACCGAACATGTTCTCGGTGAAGATCTGCAGCAGGATGCCCTCGTCGCCGACATTGCCGTCGATCAGGATGCGGTTCTTCTTGAGCCGCTCGAGGTCCTCGCCATGGCCGGGGACGCGCTTGTCGACCAGCTCGTAATAGGTCTCGATCGTGTCCTGCAGCTTGACGCCGCGGGCACGCAGCCGCTCGACCGTGTCGTAGATGTCCGGGGTGGTCAGCGCGAGGTGCTGGATGCCCTCGCCCTTATACTCGCGGATGAACTCCTCGATCTGGCTCTTGTCGTCCTGGCTTTCGTTGAGCGGGATGCGGATCGCCTTGTCGGGCGCGATCATCGCCTGGCTGAACAACCCGGTCGCCTGGCCCTTGATGTCGAAATATTTCTGCTCCTCGAAGCCGAAGAGCTGCTTGTAGAACTCGCTCCACACCCGCATCTGGCCGCGGCGGACATTGTGGGTGAGGTGGTCGAGCAGGTCGAGCCCGACATTGTTGGCCGCCTCTGCCTCGCGCCAGCCGGGGATCTCGGCCCAGTTCTCGTACAGGTCGTGGCCGTCCTGGATGAAATAGAGGTACGAGCCGCCGATGCCGAGGATGACGGTGTCGTCCTCCTCGGTCCGCTCGGCGCCGTGTGCCAGCGCCCATTCCATCGCCTTGACCGGATCGGCGACGCGGAACGCCATCGCGCTGGCCGAGGGGCCGTGCTCGCCGCGGAACTTGGCCACGCGCCCGGCATCGTCCCGGTTGAGCATCAGATTGATGCGGCCCTGCTTGTAGCGCGTGATGTTCTTGGTCGGGTGGCGGTGGCTGGCGACGAAACCGAGCTGCTCGAACTGCGCCGCCATCGCCACGGGATCGGGCGAGGTGAATTCGACGAACTCGAAGCCGTTGAGGCCCAAGGGATTGGCGGGATCGGACATGGCGACTCTCCGGAAAACTGCCTTGCGGCCTAGTCCTCGCGGCATTTGGTGTCAAATGATACTAGTTCGCCCGCGCCGATCCTGCGCCCGGCCGATCAATGCTCGCGGAACGAGCGCCACATCGTCTGGCTGAGCGGCTCGAAGATATATTGCAGCGCGGTGCGCTTGCGCAGGGGCACCAGTACCTCGACCGGCATGCCCGCGCGCAGCCGGAAGCCCGCGCCGCGCACGCGCCGGATCGCCTCCAGCTCGGCGGAGGGCACGGCGACCTCGGCGAGGAAATAGGGCTCGCCGGTGCGCTCGTCCTCGAAGCTGTCGGCGGACAGCCGCGTGACCTTGCCCGACAGGATCGGCAATTGCCGGTCGTGGAGGCCGGAGAAGCGGATCTCGGCGGCCTGGCCGGCGCTCACATCGTCGGCATCGCCCGGCGCGACCCGCGCCTCGATCACCAGCGCGGCCTGTTGCGGCACCACGTCCATCAATTTCTGCCCGGGCGCGATCACGCCGCCGGGGGTGTAGACGCTGAGGCCGACCACCGTGCCGCTGGCCGGCGCGCGGATGCGCACCCGCTCGAGCTGGTCGCGCGCGGCGCGCAGGCGCGGCTCGAGATCGGTGAGGCTCAGCTCGACATTGCGGAGCTCGGCGCTGCTCTTCTCGCGGAATGCGCGCTCGGCCTCGAGCAGCTTGATCCGCGCCTCGCCCGCCTGGGTGGTCGCCTGGGCGGTATTGGCAGCATATTGACCTTCCTGCCCGAGCAAGTCGGCGCGCGCCCGCTCGAGCGCGCGCAGCCGGGTCTTTGCGACATAGCCCTTGTCGGCGACGCCCTTGATTGCGTCGAGCTCCTCGGTGACTAGCTGCGCCTGTTGGCGCGAGGCCTCGGCCTGCTTGCGATAGCCGGTGGCGCCCTGCAGCGACTGTGCGATCTGCTGGCGCATCGCCCCGGTCTGTGCGGCGAGTACCGAGGCGCGGGCGGCGAACTGTGCCTGCTGGCGCGCGACCGCCGCATCGGCCTCGACCCGGTCCTCGCCGATCAGCGCAGCGAATTCGGCGGGCCAGCGCACCGCGGCTTGCCCCGACTGCTCGGCGAGCAGCCGCGCACGTTCGGCCTTGAGGCTGATCACCTGTCCCGCGAGCGCACGTTCCTGCGCGCGGACGTCGGCGGCAGCGAGCTCGACCAGCAATTCGCCCTGCCGCACGCGCTGGCCCTCGCGCACCAGGATGCGCGAGACCACGCCGCCCTCGCGATGCTGCACCGCCTGGCGCTGGCCGGAGACGGCGAGGCGGCCGGGTGCGAAGGCAGCGGAGTCGAGCGGCGCGAACGCCGCCCAGCCGAGCAGCAAGACGAAGAACAGCCCGGCGACGATCAGCCCGAACCGGATCTCGCGCCCCGGCCGGTCGTCGAGCACCGCGCCGGTTTTGGGGCCGGTTCTGGGAAAGGGCTCGGCCAGCGTGGTCATGCGCCCGCCGCCTTGTCATTGGGCGCCTTGTCCTTGGCCGCGGCCGGCTTCGCGCCGCGCACCGCCTGGAGCCGTCCGATCACCTCGTCGCGCGGGCCGAACGCCTCGATCCGCCCGGCGCGCAGCAGCAGGATGCGGTCGACCACGCTGAGCACGCCCATGCGGTGCGCGGCGATCAGGACGGAGGCCCCGCGCGCCTTGGCCGCGGCGATCGTCGCGACCAGCTGCGACTCACCTTCGGCGTCGAGATGCGCGTTGGGCTCGTCGAGCAGCAGTATCGCCGGCGCGCGATAGACCGCGCGGGCAAGCCCGATGCGCTGCGCTTGCCCCGCGGAAATGCCCTTGCCGCCGGGACCCAGCAGCGTGTCGTAGCCCTTGGGCAGTTGCTGGATCAACGCGTGCGCGCCGGACGCCCTGGCGGCTTCGACCACCGCCGTGTCGACCGCTTCCGCGTCGCCACCCAGCGCCCCTTCGAAGCGCGAGATATTGTCGCGGACGGTGCCGCCGAACAGCACCGTCTCCTGCGGCAGATAACCGATATGCACCGCGAGCCGCTCGGGATCCCAGTCGGCGATGCTCGCCCCGTCGAAGCGGATCGTGCCGGCCGCGGTCGGCGCCGCGCCGGCGATCGCGCGCAGCAGCGTCGACTTTCCCGATCCGCTGGGGCCGACCACGGCGACGACCTCGCCCGGCTTCGCGTCGAACGTGATCTCGCTGAGGATCGCGGCGTCGCCCGTCTGCGCCTGCACCGCGACGCCCTCCAGCGTGATGCGGCCGGCGGGGGCGGGGAGGCGGGTCTGCGCACCCTGCTCCTCGCCCGCGTCGAGCAGCTCGCCGAGCGCGGCATAGGCATCGCGCGCCTGCGCCACGGTGCGCCACGATCCAAGCAGCTGGTCGATCGGCGCGAGCGCGCGTCCCGCGAGGAACGACGCGGCGAAGATCGCGCCGACCGAGATCGCATTGTCGATCGCCAGCCACGCGCCGAGCCCGAGCGAGAGCGACTGCAGCACCAGCCGCAGGAACTTGCTCGCGGTGACGTAGCGGCTCGAGATCATGCTGGCGCGCGACTGCAGCGCCATCATCGTCTCGCGATCGGCCAAATGGCGCTGGACCAGCGCGCGCCGCATGCCGAGCGCGCGGACGATGTCGGCGTCGGCGGTCACGCGGTCCTGGTCGGCATAAGCGCGCCGCGCGGCGAGGTTGGCATCGTGCAGCGGGCCGTGCGTCAGCCTCTCGTTGCGCAGAGTCAGCAGCACCAGCACCCCCGCGCCGGCCAGCACCAGCACGCCGATCGCCGGGTGGATCAGGAAGCAGATCAGCACATAGACCGGGCTCCACGGCGCATCGAACAGCGCGAGCATGCTGGGACCGGTCAGCGCCTGGCGCAGCACGTCGAAGTCGCGCACCGCCTGGCGCGCGCCGGGGCCGCCCTCGCCGGCGCGCAAGGCAAGGCCCGCGTCGAGCAAAGGCTGGGCAAGCTGGCGGTCGAGCCGCACGCTGGCGCGCACCAGCAAGCGCGAGCGCACCCAGTCGAGCAGCGACAGCGCGATCAGCGCCACCGCCAGCGCAAGCGTCGCGAACAACAGCGTCAATGCGCCGCGCGTCGGCACCACGCGGTCATAGACCTGCAGCATGTAGAGCATCGGCGCGAGGAACAGCAGGTTGATGAGCGCGCTGAATCCGGCGGCCGCCAGGAAATGGCGCCGACACGCCTGGAGCGCGGCCGCGAGCGTGGCATTGGGTGCTCGCCAGCCAGCGCGCATCGTCTCGTATTTCCCCATGGCGCGAGTCCCCGGACCCGCGGGACCCTTCCTACAAGCGGGGATGCCTGCGCGACAAGCATGTTCGGGTTCGAAACCGTGCCGTCTCAGGCCGTTCGCCGGCAGAAAAGCCTTTGTACCTCCGTGGCTTCGCGGCGTGGTTAATCATGTGATTCGATTTCGGGGAGGATGCCGTGGCCGCCCAGCCCCACGCTGACCGGCGGCGCGGGCGGCGACCAGTTCGTGTTCAACACCGCGCCGGGTGCGGGCCAGGCCGATACGATCCTCGACTTCCTCTCGGGCACCGACGGGCTGCGCTTCGACGATGCGGTGTTCGCGGGGCTCACCCCCGGCGCGTTGCCGGCGAGCGCGTTCCATCTCGGCACCAGCGCGCAGGACGCCGACGACCGGCTGATCTACGACCAGGCGAGCGGCTCGCTCTGGTATGATGCCGACGGCAATGGCGGCGGCGCGGCGGTGCTGGTCGCTTCGCTCGGTGCCGGTACCGTGCTCGCCGCGAGCGACATCGGCGTCTTCTAAGAGCGGCGGCGCGGACTGCAAACAACACCACTTGACCCGGTGGCCCGCTTTGCCTAGTCCGCGCGCTCGCTGCACGGCCCCTTCGTCTAGCGGTTAGGACGCGGCCCTTTCACGGCTGAAACACGGGTTCGATTCCCGTAGGGGTCACCACCTTCGTCTCCCAGAAGGTGCCAAGACATGCCACAAATGTCTGTTTTCTGCGGTTTTTCTGTGGTATAGACGGTCCATTCAGAACGGCTGGATACCACCACATACCAGCAAATCGATGGTATATCTGATGGTGTCGCGCCGGTCCCGGGATCGGAGATACCATCATGGCGCTTTCCGTTGTGGCGATCAAAGCGGCCAAAGGCCGCGCCAAGCCCTACAAGCTGACCGACAGGACGGCCTCTATCTGCTGGTGGCGCCGAGCGGTGCACGCTACTGGCGGATGAACTATCGCCATCTCGGCAAGCAGAAGACACTGGCGTTCGGCGTGTGGCCCGACACCGGTCTTGCCGACGCTCGCGAGCAGCGCGATGCGGCCCGCAAGGTTCTCGCGCGCGGCGAAGATCCTGGAGAGAAGATCAAGCTTGAGCGCATCGCCGCGAGCGTCGCCGCGTCCAACAGCTTCAAAGCGGTCGCCGACGAATGGCTGGTGAAGGTCGAGAAGGAAGGCCGTTCGGCCGTCACCATGAAAAAGCTACGCTGGCTGCTCGACTTCATCAACGCATCGATCGGCAAACGCCCGATCGCGTCGATCTCCGCGCAGGAAACTCTTGATCATGCTGCGCAAGATGGAGGGCAAGGGGCGCTACGAGACCGCCAAGCGGCTACGCAGCACCTGTAGCCAGGTATTCCGCTACGCCATCGCGACGGCGCGCGCCGAACGCGACGTTGCCGCCGATCTGCGCGGCGCGCTGATCGCGCCTCAGCCCGTCCACCGCGCTGCAATAACGAACGCAGATGCGGCTGGCGGCTTGCTTCGGGCAATCCAGGCGTTCGAGGGGCATCCCAACACCAAGGCAGCGCTTCGGCTGCTGCCCCATGTGTTCGTGCGGCCGGGTGAACTACGCCATGCCGAATGGACTGACTTCGATTTCGAGAAGGCGCTTTGGACGATCCCGCCGCAAAAGGCCAAGATGCGGCGGGCGCATACCATCCCCCTCTCCCGCCAAGCGCTCGCTATCCTTGAAACCATCGAACATGACGCGGACTATAGCCGATTCCTGTTCCCCTCCCTGCGCTCGGTGGATCGGCCGATGTCGGAGAACACGATTGCACAGGACGAGATGACCGGCCACGGCTTCCGCGCCATGGCGGCGACGCTACTCAACGAAATGGGTCTATGGCATCCCGACGCGATCGAACGGCAGCTTGCCCACTCGGATAACAACGCCGTGCGCCGCGCCTCTGCGCGCGGCGAATATTGGGACGAGCGCGTCAAGATGATGCAGCACTGGTCCGACCATCTCGACTTTCTCCGCGACGGCGCGAAGGTGCTCAAGGGCAAGTTCGGGAAGGCGAAGGCCGGGAAATGACCCGGCCTTCCATCATCGCATCTCGCTTCCGGCGCTCTTCTCGCGCCAGGTAGCCGGGTTGGCGATCCAACGGTTGACGGCTGACTCGTGCCACCCGGCGCCATGGACGCTGATCTTCACTCGCTGGGGAAACGTGCCCTCGCCCATCTTTCGGTAGAGGGTGGTGCGGGAAAGACCGGTGCGGGCGAGCACGGTCTTGAGACGGATGATTCTTTCAACGCTGGACATGGGCTTACACTTCCATACTCGGTTACTGACGATGCGCCCCGGCACAGGATCGAAAGCCGCGGCATCGAACGCAAGAGTGCCAAAACAGTGCCGATGCACTCCCTCGGTGCCAGTTGCGTTCAGGTGCGGTCGGTTGCGGCGCGCTGCGGTGACGTGCGGTGACACGCGGCGCCGACAATTTTTTCCCGTGCCGTCCCATTCGCGGTTGGAGAGCGCCCTCGAGTGCGAGGCAGACCGGCTCACTATGGATTTCCGCCCCGCGACGATTCGCACCTTCGTACCGACCGCCCTCTGATAGTAGCCATCAGCATGTCGCGATTGTCCTTGCCAACCGACGGGGATTGCCGAAAGATTCTAGGATGCGCACCGATCTCGACCATCTTCCCCCTGCCAAGCAGCGCGAGCTGGAGCACGTGGTCGAGATCCTGTTCGAGGAGTTCCGCGTTGCGAACGAGAACGCCACAGCGCGCCGCAAAGGCGCGCAAATCCTCAAGATCATCCTGTTTGGCAGCTATGCGCGCGGCGACTGGATCGACGCGCCCCTGTCAGCCAACCAGTACAAATCCGACTATGATCTGTTGGTGATCGTTAATCAGGAGAACTTGCCGATCGCGCCGCTTATTGGGCCAAGGCGGAGGAGCGGCTGGTTCGCGCTTACACGATCGAGAAGACGCTGAGGACGCCGGTCAACTTCATCGTGCATTCCCTGCGCGAGGTGAACGACGGACTCGCCCATGGCCGCGTGTTCTTCATGGAACTCGCGAGAGACGGCATAGCGCTCTACGAGAGCGACGGCAGTGAACTGCATCAGCCCAAACCAAAAACACCCGCACAGGCCCTTGCTGCCGTCAAGGAGTATTTTGAGGAGCACATGGGGAATGCCGCTGGCTTCCTCAAAGGCTTCCGTTTCTACATGTCGGAGGGCGATTGGAAGCGGGCCGCCTTCCTCCTGCATCAGGCCACGGAAAATCTATATCAGGGCGTGCTGCTGACCCTGACCTTCTACACGCCATACAACCACAACATTGCTTTCCTTCGTTCGCTGGCAGAGGGGCTCGATCGGCGTCTTTTCGGTATTTGGCCTGAAACCACCCGCCGCGAGCGGGCGATGTTCCAGAAGCTCAAGGAAGCGTACACCAAGGCGCGCTACCCCAGACATTACCGGATCAGCGGAGAGGAACTGAATTGGCTCGGCGCTCGCGTCGAGGAGTTAGGCCAGGCCGTCCATCAAGTCTGCTCGGAGAAGATTGCCGAGCTCGAGAAGGCGGTTGCCTAGAATCGGTTGCCGCTTCGCGCCCCAAGAGCAGTCGTTCGGCGCGCCCGCCGAGAATCCCGAAAGCCGCTCGCTCGAGCAGGTTGCTTGCTCACTTTGACAATTCCGGACATGGCTTGGATCTGCGTTGTGACTTCGGACGCCGCGGGCACCCTCTTCTTAGGTTGCAAATTTGGAGAGATCCGCGCCATTCTCCCGAAGGGGGCCTGAATGACTTCTTCGTTGAAAAGGCGGCAGGCGGGCGTGGGCCTCTGGCTGAGGCTCGCAACAGCGATCGCTGTCCATTTATTCTCGTGTGGTGCCTTCGCGTGGCAGGCGGCATTGCCGCCCTCCGCAGCTGCGTTCGGCGAACCCCCGTTCATCCGCGATCCTCTCCTTTCGCCCGACGGTACCAAGGCGGTTGCCTACGCTTTCGATGGGAAGCGCCACGCAGTGATGTTGATCCATGTCGAGGACGACACGTTCGAGACCGAACTCATCGCGATTGGCAAGCACGCTCCGAACTGGATCCGTTGGGCGGGAAATGATCGGCTGCTGATGGGCACGCCAGGTCTCGGCTATTTGATGAGCGGCATTGGCAGCCTGGATCTGACTACGCGCAAGTTCACAAAGCTCGCCGCGCCGACTTGGGGGGTCCTACCGGACAATGTGATTCACGTGGCGCAAGATGGAAGCTTCGCGCTTCTCGACGGGATCGCCCGGAACACACTTGAAACTTATGTCTGGCGCATCGACCTGGCGAGCGGGAAGTTCACCCGGATCGTGGATGCTCACAGCAATATTCACGACTATTACGCGGACGACGAGGGTGTCGTGCGTGCCGGCATTGGTTTGGTCGGCAAGACGTACCACTCGATCTATCGCGACGCGGATGGCGGGTACCGCCGGATCAAACGCGCCCGCATCGATGTCGATGAGAACAGTACGATCGACAAGATCTTCCCGCGGCCAGGATCGACCTCCGCCTACGCCGTGGCCAACCCGGGCAGCGGCAGATTCGGGCTATATCACTACGATCTGACCGCCGGCGAATTAGGTGCGCGGATCTTCGAACATCCCGAGGTCGACATAGAGGACATCGAACGTAGGCGCGGCGGCGAGGTGCTGGGCATACGCTATACCGACGACCGCAGCCGGGTGCATTGGCTCGATCCGGCATTGGACAAGCTCCAGAAGCGGATCGACGTCCAGTTCCCCGGACGGGTAAACAATGTCGTCTCGCTCTCGGCGGACGAGCAGACAGCGATCATCTGGTCGACTGCGCCGGAAGATCCGGGTGCCTTCTACCTCTATCGGGCTGCACACCGGCGCTTCATCGAGCTGGCCCGTCCCTACGACAAGCTGATTGGCATCCAGCTCGCGCCAACAAGATATGTAAGCTACGCCGCGCGCGACGGGTTGCGTATTCCTGCCTATCTGACAGTGCCGGTCGGTCGTCCGGCTCGTGCGCTGCCGCTAATTGTAATGCCGCATGGCGGGCCCTTCGTGCGCGACAGCTGGGCCTACGATCCCTATGTGCAGTTCCTGGCAAGCCGGGGCTATGCCGTGCTTCAGCCCAACTTCCGCGGCTCGACCGGATATGGGCGCGACTTCGCCCGTGCCGGCGAAGGCGAATGGGGCCGCAAGATGCAGGACGATGTCGACGATGGCGCGCGCTGGCTCGCCGCCGAAGGCGTCAGCGATCCCAAGCGAGTCTGCATCATGGGCGCATCCTATGGCGGCTATGCCGCGATGTGGGCGTCGATCCGCAGCCCCGACATATATCGCTGCGCGATCAGCCTGGCCGGCATCTCCGATGTCAAGGCGATGTTACGCTACGACCGGTCCAAGATGCTGGCCCGCCGCTATTATCGCGACTGGCGCGATCGGGTACGTGGCGAAGAGGATTTCGACGTCGACGCGATCTCGCCGATCCGCATGGCGAACCTCATCGGCATGCCGATCCTGATCGGCCACGGCGGACAGGACACCAACGTTCCGCCCGATCAGTCTGAGAAGTTCCATGCCGCCTTGATAAAAGGGGGAAAGACAAGCGAGCTGGTACTCTATCCCGAATCCGCACATGGTACCACTAATGCCAAAGACACGACCGACTTTTTAAGTCGCGTTGAGCGGTTCCTTGCGAAGCACAATCCGGCCGATCTGTAATGACCTGATAGTCAGCATCACGGAAGCAGAGCGGGAATGTTCAAGAGGGGTGCGTGTTAACCGAGCTGGCGGTTATGCGCCCGCATTTCGGTCATTCGCCACGTTCATTCATGACCTGATAGCGGACATCTGTTTTGCAGTTCCATGAACTCTGCAACGATGGAACGCCGCTTATCGGATGGTGGTGTTGCCCGTTTTGCCGGTCATCCGGTTGAACCAATCGCTATCGATCGTACCACCGGTGGGCGAAGGCTTTGGCTCAGCTGTGCTATCCTCCTCGTCGAGTGAGGCTTCGGGTTCAAGGCTCGCTGGCGTCGCCGCGGTTCGCGGGAGAGCCGCGCCGGCGACTTGTTTCTGCAACGCATCGAGCCGCAGATCAGCGTTCTCGGTGGTCTCGCCCGCTTTGGTGGCTATCGCCAAGTAGCGGGCAGCCGCGGTCTCCGGTCCAAAATATTCAAGTTCGCTGGTTAGGCTCTCGCCGGACGCTGCCTCCGCGGTCCTAACCGCCTGCAGATCGAATGCGCCGCAGCGATCGAGCGCCGCCCAGCTAAAGTCGCGCGACAGCCCGTCGTAGCAGCTTTGCGAATATATCATCGCGCCGGACAATCCCTCCGCGGCATAGGCGAGGCGCAGATGCCGCAGCCCGCGGGTTACCTGTGCTGGAGCCAGCGGCGCGACCGTGGCGGGCGGCTCGATCGCCTCGATCTGGTTGGTGAGCGAGGCTGCGCCGAATGGTTTCTCGGCGTCGATCGCTACTGACTTCTTCGTATCACATTGGCTTGCTGCAAAGACGAGCGTCAGCACGACACCGACCGCGAGGGCGAACTGGCAGCCTTGATTGTCTTGCCCCGCCTTTGGCGGCGCTGCTCTGCCCTGCGGCACGCTTCCCCCCTTGTTGCGCCCGCCTCGTGCAGCCGAAAGCATCGGCCAAGAATAGGGGCTTGCGCTCTCCTGAATCGAGCCTAGCCTTCAATATCAGGGGGAAGCAAGTCCATGGGCTGCGTGCGCATATCTGCGGATGATTTGGATGACCCGTTGGTCGCCGATGCCGTACATTGGCTCGCGCAATTCTACTCCGATTTGGATGTTTCTTGGGAGGGCCGCGAGCTCGTCTTGCGCGCGGACCAGCGCAGTGAGGTTGAGCTTGGCGCGCTCTGGCGGACCGGACTCGCCAATGAGCGTCTCCATCACGCTGTCCGGTCGCGCCGGTCCGCGGCGCTGGCGGCGCTCGCATGACCTTGTTCACGCCCCTTCGGACTCGCCTAGTGTCGGCCGATCGCGCATTGGTCGTCAACGATGGCGGCGGGTTCTTCAGCGCGAGTCCGAACTTTCTTGACCGGCTCTCGGGCGATGCGCTCTCCGGTTCGGACCGCCGCTTCCTAATCGAGCGGGGGCATGGCCTGGACAACGCCGATGCGCTCGGCGAAACCGCCTATCTCTACAATGTCGCCGAGCGGCTGACACTCGCTGGCCCGCTCGACTATCTGATCCTCGTCCCCACGCTGCGCTGCAATCTCTCCTGCAGCTATTGTCAGGTCTCGCGCGCCGCGCTCGACCAGACGGGATATGACTGGAGCGACGCGACGCTCAAGGCGGTGCTCGGGCTGATCGACGGCCTGCCGGGGCCGCGTATCAAGATCGAATTCCAGGGCGGCGCGACCGCCGAGCGGCATGGCAGTATCGAGATCACCGAGATCCGCCGCCAGCGCGAGGATTGGCAGCGTGACGCCACGCGCTACCTCGCGACGGAGCGGACTGAGGAAGCGATCAGCGCCTACGGTCGGCACGATCGCATCCATGCTGCCGAAACGCGCGAGGATGCACGCGCCACCTGATTGACCGCTGGGACCGGGATCGTACGGAGGCGCCCGGCGCCTCCCGGATCATCCTCACCCACACCAATGATGAGGTGCGTGCGCTGAATATCGCGGCGCGCGACAGACTACGCGCCGCAGGCGAACTGGGCGAGGATGTGATGATCTCGACCGAACGGGGACAGCTTGAATTTGCGCCCGGAGACCGGGTAATGTTCCTGCGCAATGAGCGCAGCCTTGGCGTGAAGAACGGGACGCTGGGGCAGGTGCAGTCTGTCACTCAGGCGCGCATGGCGGTGCTGCTCGACGACGGGCGCTCGATCGCGTTCGATGTCAAGGATTGCGCGAACGTTGATCACGGGTACGCCGCGACGGTGCACAAGGCGCAAGGTGTGACAGTCGATCGCGTCCATGTGCTGGCGACGCCAGGGCTCGATCGTCATGCCGCTTACGTAGCGTTGTCACGCCACCGCGACAGCGTCGACCTCCACTATGGTCGCGACGATTTCGCCGACGGACATGCGTTGACCCGGACACTGTCGCGCGAGCGCGGCAAAGACATGGCGTCGGACTATCTGGCCACCGAGCCGGCGCAGGAGCAGCCGGCACCACAGAGCCGGTTCGCGGGGTTGAAGCTGCGCGTAACCCCCGATGCTCCGGAGCTGAGCCCGTTCGAGCGGGCGGTGGTGCGCGTTGCACGCTCGGTCGCCGACATCATGCGCATGCGGACGGAAGGATATGCGGAGCTTCCGCATCAGCGTGCCGCCCTCGACAAGGCTGTTGCTGAAATGCAGGTGCTACGCCCCGGTGTTAAGCGCGACCTTCAGAATGTATTCAACGCCGATCGCACGACGATCGATGAGGCTGCGAGCGGGCGACCACAACGGACGATCCGGGCCATGATGCTGGAGGCGGAGATGCGGGCCGATCCGGCCAGGCGCGCCGACCAGTTCGTTGCGCGCTGGAGCAAGCTGCAGAAGCAGTCTGACCGCGCCTATGCGGTGGGCGACATAGCGGGCCGCAAAGCCATCCAAAGCGAGATGGCGGGAATGGCGAAGAGCCTCGAACGAGACCCGCAGATGGAATCGATCCTCGTCGCACGGAAAACGCAACTGGGGATCACGATAGAGACCGGCCGACGGCTCGGAGCGGAACTCGCGTTCAATCACGGAATCGACTTCGGGCGAGGGCGTGGGATTGGGCGCTAACTGGTGTCATTTTTGCGCCCCAATCCCGGTCGTTCAGATGATCGGCTGGCAATCCCGAAAGCCGTCATTCCTTCAGGCGACTGGGCGGCAGCTATTGGCAGGAAGTTGGCATACCGCGTGTTGGTGAGAGGGCGCCTACATTGATATCATTGGAGAAATCCATTCGAGCAACTTTGGAGCTTTGCTCACCATTCAAAGTGATCGAATCGAACGGTCGTTTCTCCTACGCCGAGCATCCGGCCTCCGACGATCTGGCGAGCTGAATCTTGGGCTCCATCTTGAGGCAATCTGGGGCAATCACCTGTCTGATCGGCTGTCTTAGTGCCAGGAGACGGCTCGCGTCATTGCGAGATCTGGCCTCGGCGTCGCTGCGAGCGATCGAGCAGCCGTAGCGCCGGCGTCACCGTGATGCCGTGCAGGAGGATCGACGCGAGCACGACGCCGCCAACGATCGACCAGAGCCGGTGCGGGTCGGCGAACGAGGCATGGTTGAGCGCGAAGGCAAGATAGTAGATCGAGCCCATCCCGCGGATGCCGAAGAAGGAAATCGCCAGCTGCTCGCGCCAGGGCAGCTTCGATCCGGCCAGACTGAGCAGGCCCGCGGCGGGGCGCGCTATCAGCAGGACGCCCGCGACGAACAGCAGCATCCACCAGTCGAACGCGGCGAGCAGCCCGCCGAAGGCAAGGATGCCGCCGAACAGAACCAGCAGCAACATCATTAGCAACCGCTCCGCCTCTTCGGCAAAACCATGCAGCCGGTCGTGATAGTCATGGTCGCGGCTCGCATTTCGGAGCGCGAGCGCCGACACGAAGACGGCCAGGAAGCCGAACCCGCCCAGCGTCTCGATCACGCCATAGGCAAGCAGCGTTACAGCCAACGCGACGAAGCCGTCTCCGGTGCGCGAGAGACTCGCGCGCATCGGCAGGTGGAAGGTCAGATAGCCGAGCCCGCGCCCGATGGTGTAGCCCCCGGCGAACCCAAGAAAGGTCTTCCACAGAAGGTCACGTCCGAACCATTCGAGCAGGTCGCCGCTCCCGAACGACGCAGCGCTGAGGGCAATGGCAAGATGGACGAAGGGAAAGGCGAAACCGTCGTTGAGGCCGGCTTCCGACGTCAATGCGAAACGCGCTTCATCCTCGGTCCCTTCGCCGGGACCTTCGACCTGGACGTCGCTGGCAAGCACCGGATCGGTCGGCGCGAGCACGGCGGCGATCAGCAGCGCCGCCGCCAGACCGACCCCCATGAGCCCCCATGCTAGGCCCGCGACGATCAGCATGGTGATCGGCATCGCGATTCCCAGCAGCCGCCAGGTCAGCGCCCAGCTGCGCAGCCCGATGATCCGGTCGATCTTGAGGCCGGCACCCATCAGCGAGACGATGACGACGAGCTCGCTCAGCCGCTCCACCACGACCGGGAATTGCAGCGGGTGGACCGCAAAGGGCCTGAGCGGCGGCAGCGCGAACAACGCAGCGCCCGCGCCCACGCACAGGATCGGCAGCGACAGCGGTGCCTTGCGCAGCAGCATCGGCAGCCATGCCGTCATCAGCACCAGCGTACCCAGGCCGGCCAGCAGCAGGACATAGGAATGGTGCGAGAGCTCCAACGGATTTCCTTCCTGCGCTCAGCGCATCAGGCCGGCGACCCGCAAGGCGTCTTCTATCACGCGTTGGACGCCACCGGATGCCGGCTGGGACTTGGGCTGTGCAACGCGCGGCTGTGGCGGGGCGGGCTCGCGCCGGTCTTCGGCCAAGGCCGTGGTGATGCCCCAAAAGCCTACGATCCGGCGCGTCGAGGAAATCCCGGCCTCGAGCATATATGGCCCCGCGGCGCCGCAGGCATCGTCGCCCGTAGTGCTCAGCGGAGTTCCGTGGCCGAGGCCCGCGATACGATACTCTTCGATCACGTCGCGCCCATGAGCGTCGCGCCAAACCCGGCGGAGATGGCCGTCGACGTGCTGAGCCGCAGCCGGCTCGCGTGCAACCCCGTGGATCGAACGCCATTGCTCGACGATGTGTGCCGAATTCGCATGGCTCACGGTAGCGTCGCTGTCGCCGTGCCACACCGATATGGCCGGCCACGGGCCCGTGTGAGAGGATGCGGCGCCGACGAGCGCGCCAAGCGCTGTCACTGGTGGTCCGCCATGCGCCCGCATGCGATCGAACGCCTCCGGGATTGACGCGGCGGTGCCATAGGGAAGACCGGCGATGATCGCGCCGCCCGCAAACACGTCAGGATAGGTGGCGAGCATCACCGATGTCATCGCACCACCCGCCGAAAGGCCGGTCACGAAGATGCGGGCCGGATCGATCGGGTGTTCGGCGACCATCGCCGCGACCATCTGTCGGATCGACAGCGCCTCGCCGGCATCGCATTGCGTGTCGCTCGGATTGAACCAGTTGAAGCAGAGATTGGCGTTGTTGCCGCGTTGCTGCTCGGGATAAAGCAGCGCGAAGCCCTGTTCGTCGGCAAGCCGGGACCAGCCCGAACCATGGTCATAGCCGGCGGCATCCTGGGTGCAGCCGTGAAGCACGACGACCAAGGCTGCGGACGCAGGCAGCGAGGGTGGCACGTAGAAGCGGGCCCGGAGCGCGCCGGGGTTGGAGCCGAATCCCGAGAGCTCAGACAGGCGGTCTTCGCCGGACGTGCCTGGCGCCATGGACATGGCGTTGTTCCGCATGGCGGAGAGGCGGCTGAGGGTGTCGTTCAGGCTTCGCATGCGGCTTTGCTCCTGGCCACGGCGGAAGCCCTGACGTGCAGCGCGGTCCTTCGAAGGATTGCTGCACTGCACAATGTCGTGCCGCGGCGGGTCGACGGCAAGGATACCGGCGAACTATTTCCGTATTTGACACGCGGAGGCGCGCTACTCCGCCAAACGCAGACGGAGGCGCAAGATCATTGTCCGGACGTCCTCGACGGTCCGCCCAGGGCGTCGGCTATGGCTTCGACTTCCACCCCGCTCGCAACACCGCTCCTAAGATCGTTGATGTTGGTCTGGGTCCAGCGCTGGTGCTTGCGGATCACGGGGAGGTTCCAGCGAGCGCGCCGTCAGCCGGCATCCGGGTCGCGAGCTCCCATTTGCATCGGTCGCCCAGCCCTGAAGATGTCGGCATCCCGGCGAGGCCGGGAAGCACCTTCACCGAACAAGGGATCGCCGGCGCGTAAATGAAGCGCCAGCACCAACGGCATTCGGTGGATCCCTGGTTGGATGGCGGGGTGTTCCATGGCGACGGGAGTTCTTTGCCGGCCTCTGCATCGCGGTCGTCAAGAAACATCAGCTTCCCATCCTGCTCGCCGTCTCGCGCGGTTCAAAGGCCGACGCATCAGCTTCAGGATCGCTCACCCAATGTCGTGCGTGGGCGAGCGGACGGCAATGACGCAGGCGAACTATTTCCACTTTCGAAGGCGTGAGGCTGGTGCTGCAGTGCCGTCGTCCCCATATGGCTGCTATCGCGCCGTCCTTCTCGAGCCTGGCCGCGACTGAGAGTTCTTCATGCTCCCGCTCTGACGCGGAGCTTCCGATGCCGTTCCCCAAAACCCGTGTTGGTCGGCCCGCGCCGGGCGTCACTCCCGCTCCCAGGCAGACTGCCGAGGCGGCGAAGGCGCCGCACGCGCGATTCCGCAGACTGCATCATGCAATTGAAGTTCGTCCGCTCCTGTCGCTTTTCGGGCGCTGACATCTGCACCAGGGGCCCGTCGGGCCCGTTCCAAGGAGAATAATGACATGGCCAAGGGCCAACAGCGCGGCAACCGCGAGGCGCGCAAGCCGAAAAAGCCGGGACCGCCGAAGCAGAATGCTTCCAATCCTTCGCTGAAAGGCGCGCCTCAGGCGCAGCCGCTCAAGAAGAGCTGATCTCCTTCCTCCATTGAAAGGCAGTACCATGCAACCGTCCTCCACCCTTTGCCGCGACCAGGAAGCGCATCACCATGCGCTCGCCCGCACCACCACACTCGACAATGTCAGGCTGGTCGCGAACGCCGCAGCTGCGGCCTGGGCCAAGGAAGGCGTCGCCGCCGGCTTGCGCGAGGATCGCAAGCTACGCACCCGGGCGTTCGCCGAAGCGCATACCGGTCCAGGCGAGCCGCCCCGCGCCGACTTTCGGGAGCTGAGCGAAAATCCCGATCGGGGGCATGCCGACGGGGTTTGAGAAATCTCTGGGCTGGATGTCCGCCGTTCAGGAAGGTGACGGAGTGCCGCTGCATATCTTGCATGTCACCACCTACGCGTATCGAGTGCCCGTCGCGCTTCTTGCGCATCGGATGATGCTCACCCCGCGCGGCTCGCATGCGCTCCGCCTCATCTCCGCCGACCTTACCTGCGAACCGGCGGCGGAGCTTGAGTGGACGCAGGACGTCGTCGGTAATCTTATCGCGACTGCGTCCTTCCCCCACCCGGCGAAACGCCTGGCGATCACCAACCGGGTGACGGTCGAACAGACCGCTGCCCCTTGGCCCATCCTCAAGATCGCGCCGCATGCGCACCGCTATCCATTCGACTATTCGCAGGAGGAGCGGACCGATCTCGGCGCGCTCCTGGTGCCGGAGCATGCGGACCCGGATGGCCAGATCGCGGCCTGGGCGCGTGCGCTGGTGCTCGGCGACAACACTGACACCCTGTCGTTGCTGCAGGATGTGAACGCCGCCTCCCGCAACGGAATGATCTATGTCGCCCGCGAAGAACCGGGCACGCAGTCCCCGCAGGAGACGCTGGATCTCGGCTCGGGCTCGTGCCGCGACCTTGCCACGCTGTTCATCGAAGCGGTCCGGCATCTCGGCTTCGGAGCCCGCGCCGTCTCCGGCTATCTCTTCGATCCGCCGAGCCAGGACGGTCCCGCCGAGCCGGAGAGCCAGCACGGGGCGACGCACGCGTGGGCCGAAGTCTATTTGCCCTGCGCAGGCTGGGTCGCGTTCGATCCGACCAACGGCCGCATGGGCGAGGCGCATCTGGTGCCCGTCGCGGTCGGCCGCGGCATCGCGCAGCTGAGCCCCGTGGATGGACGATATGTCGGCGCCGTCGACGCCTTTCTCGGCATGACGGTGGAAGTCACGGTCTCGACGGACCACGCCGCTCTCAACTCGGAGGACGGACTATGGAACCCCGATTGATCATCGCCTATAGCCTGATGCTCATCCTGACGCTGCTGGTGGCGTGCTCCGTCGCGTACCGGATTCATCACTCGCACGAACGCTCCTACCGCCGCCGCTTGCGCAAGGAGAAGCGCGCCTACGACGCAAGCCAGTCGCCGCCGCCATGACCTCGCACAGGCCATGCCGGCGGGCGGCTATTTCGGGCCTGCCGAGGCATTCGCATCACGTTTCGCTTGCGCAACCGCGTCGCTGAGCCTGGAATAGCGGTATTCCCGGTAATGGAACATATCCGCGGGTATCCGCGTGATCCCATAGCGCGCCATGTCGCTACCCGCGTCCTCCGGTGTTGGCGGTCGATCCACGGCAGGTGCCCTGTCGCGCGGGCTCACGACGTCGCCGCCGCATCGCGCGCACGCATTAGCGCGAGCCTTCCCGCCATCTGGCGCAGAACGCGCGAGCGGTGTTCGTAGGTGTTGTGTCGCTCGCCAACCCGGCCGTCGACGAAGTTGGCGGAGAAGGTGGCAGTCATGTCCGCAAGTGCGGCTTCCAGCGCGTCGGCCTCCGATCCTGCGAATCCTGTTGCCGCGTTGGGTGCGGAGTGCCCGCGGTCAGTGGGCGTAATGATTTGATAGATACCCATAGCGTGTCTCCTCGGTCGAGCGGGAGCACGAAGCATCTCTCAGTCGCAGCGGCGCTCGAGGCAGGTGCTACGATACGAAGGATATGGGGTCGCGCGGCGAGATTATCAGGGGGTCTCGGCAACCAGTTCGGTCGGAAGACAATGGTGAGGCCGCCTTACAGGCAGCCCATGCGGGTGGGTGTGCGTGTGACCGGGCCATGAATGACTTTCGAGCCGTAGGCCTTCACCATGATTGCGGTGTCGTCTGCGTTGTTCAGAACGACACGCGTCCCGCCTGAGTGGAGGCTCTCGATCGCGCTGATCGGAACCCTGCGTTTGGCGCAGGCCGCGACGACGTGGTCATAGGTGGCATTGACGTTGATCGCTCTCGACATGGAGTCTCCTTCGCGCGGGTGGCTTCCCCTCGCTGCTCTTTGAGTAGTCGAATGGAGCAGGGAGCGCCGAGCGCCCCCTGTCCGTTCGCGATTAAGCGGCCTGCAGATTGACCGCCGAGGTCTTCCCGCGATTGTCAGTCTCGAGCTCGTAGGAGATGCGCTGATTTTGTTCGAGGGAGCGCATGCCTGCGCGCTCGACCGCGGAGATATGGACGAAGGCATCGCCGCCGCCGGTTTCCGGCGCGATGAAGCCATAGCCCTTGTCGTTGTTGAAGAATTTCACGGTTCCGGTGATCATACGGGTATCCTTTGTCCCATGCATGACGGGCATACGCCAACAGCGGCGCATCCCGGCTTCGGTTAGGCTGGAAAAGGACAAAGGGAGGAGCCGAGGCGGCCCGATATCCGTCGCAGGCGACGTCAGCTCTACCTATATAGTGTGTGTCCATGAAAAGTAAAACGAGCATGAAATATTTATGTTGCGCGCATTTTTTCGCGTGTGCTCCGCGGAATTTTTATTCTCGTGCAGCCGGAACATTGAACCTGGGCGAGCCGTTTTGAAATTACCGGGGCATTTCCGCCGCTCGGGGGCTCAAAATCATGAATGTCGCTCCCGCTCGCGTAGAAAGCATGCTGCGAACCGCTCTGGAAGCCTGGAACGACCGCGAGGACGCGTTGACTGCCGTGCTCGACGAGCTGCCGGTGGCGACCTACATCACCGATCTCGAGGGCACGGTTTCCTATTTCAATCAAGCCTGTCTCGCGCTGGCTGGCCGCACCCCGGTCGTGCAGCATGATCGCTGGTGCGTCACATGGAAACTCTACACCCTCGACGGAGTATTTCTTCCGCACGATGCATGCCCGATGGCGTTGGCTGTCAGGGAACGACGCGCAGTGCGGGGCGTGGAGGCATTGGCCGAGAGGCCTGACGGAAGCCGGATCCGCTTCGTCCCTTATCCCACACCTCTACTCGACAAATCAGGCGAGATGGTGGGCGCCATCAATCTGCTCCTCGACGTCACGGAGCAACGGCAGGTCGACGGCTTGCGCTCACAGGCGGAACGATGCCGACGCCTGGCAAAAGGAATTGGCAACCCGCGGACCGTCGACACGCTGATGGAGATGGCCGTTGATTACGAGGCACAGGCAACAGCGATCATCAAAGCAAACTGATCGTTCGACGCTCGCCCTTGCGCGGTTCGGCTGCGCAGTTTGGACCGTCACCGAGCGACTGCCGGAGCTGCTTCATCTGGAAGTGGCCGCGGCAGCAACCGTCGCGAATATGGTGATCGAGAACAGCACCAGCCCATCCGCGTTCGTCACTTCAATGCGCCAGTCGTCGCGATCCCAGAAGCTCGCAGCCTGATCCTTCAGGATTTGGCCCGCGTCGACACCCTGAGCCGACACGCCGCTCGTCAGCTGAATGCGGGTTAGTGACGTGGATCTCGAGACTTTGACATTCCTGCGCCCACTACACTCACCTAGCGTTAGTCGCCGGTTCAGAAGCGGAAGCAGAGACTGGTCAGGGAGAGAACATGATGAAGATCCATTTGAGCTACATCGCCTTATGCCTGGCGGTTCCAGGCTTGGCGGCCTGCGCAACGAAAACGGATACCTCCGCCGCAGTTGTGCAGGTAGCGGATGTCGCGCAATTACCAGTCCTGGTCCGCCAAAGCGTACCGCATGAGTTGACAATGCAGGCACTTTTCACGGGTCGCCTGCATCTCGATGCCAACGGGTGCCTGCGTGGCGGCAACAACGTCGGGCCCATCATTGTCTGGCACCACGACACCCGCATTGAACGCGCTCTGGACGGCCGCATCCGGATCGCTGACACCGCCAGCGGGAATGCGGTCCACGTCGGCGAGGAGATCGCGCTGTCGGGCGGCTATCGCACCGGGCCGGCCGCTAATGTTACCGAACCGGTGCCGCAAGCTTGCCAGCCGCAGCGCCGATTCTTCATCGCTGGGCGAGTGATGGGCGAGACTCAACGGCAGGACTTGCTTGAGCGCCAGCGCAACCGTCCCGTGGCGCCCTCACGGCCCGATATAAAGCGCTAAGGATTTAATGCTGTCCGGTGCTGTATCTCCATAATCCCGAGGTCAAGGCAGCGCGTCACGCCGCGGCTCAGGTAATTGGCAACCGAGCGCCAACGAACTCGGCCGGGTTCGATGCGTGAGGATGCCCACGATTGCACAGCACGACGATCGTGTACGCGGAACGTGGATAGACGGCGAAGTCGGCATTCACGCCCGGAGCGCTGCCACGATGGCCATAACAGGTCTCTCCATTACGCATAGCGACGCGCAAGCCGAGTGACCATTGCGCGCTCCCGGCGGCGACCCTGGGCGCCGTCAGCAATAGGTGGTGGGCCGGATCGAGCAGGGCCCCCCCTCGCAGCGCCGTCGCGAACCGGTGCAGATCATCGACCGTCGAATAGCCGCCACCGGCGGGCAGTCCGTCATAGTAGGGCAGCGGCTTCAATCCCGTTTGCGCGGCTCCGTTGAGCGGGACGGCGGTATCTTCCGCTGATGCAACGGCCGAAGTGGCTGTCATGCCCGCGACACGAAAGACACTTTGGTTCAGATAGGCGTCCCATCTTTGGCCGGATATCTGCTCGAGAATGGCCCCGAGCAGGACGAAACCCAAATTGCTGTAGCCCCAGCGAGAGCCGGGCGGGAACAGCGGATCGCGCCGCCCGAACAGCCGAACGAAATCGGATAATGTGCGCAGCTCCGATGCGCGCGCATCGTAGTCGGCGCCGAAGAAATCCCCGGTCCCTCCGGTATGCATGAGCAACTGCTCGACCGTCACCGATCGGGCAAGCGGCGTATCCGGATAATCCGGCAGGCGCATCGCGATGGTGTCAGTCAGACTCACCCGGCCAGCCTGCACGAGCTGCAGCACGCCGACGGCCGTGAACATCTTGCCGGCCGAGCCGATGCAGAAGCGGGTGGCAGGGGTCACGGCCCGCACATTCCCGGCATCCTGTGCGCCATAGGCCTCACGCAGGAGGACTTGAGCTCCTTTGGCGACCAGCACCGATCCCGAGAAGCGGCCGACGCCCGCCTCGGTGCGCAATTTCTGGCGGAACGCGTGCAGGGTTTGGACTTCGCTCATTCGTGGAACGACAAGGCCGGGCGGCTCGGGCGCGCCAGTGAAGGACAGGTCATCGATGATGCCGTCGCCGATCGACAGCACGACCTTGGAGAACCGCTCCCAGTTGCGGTCGCGGACCCAGGCGGTGATTTCTTGGCCCCCAGTCTGCTCGCTGCGCAGAAGGATGAAGCCACCGGACGCCTCGCGCACTCCTAGGTCTTCGTCCAAATAAGGGACCAAGCTCGGAATGTTCAGCCTCACGAACTCAGAATAAGCGGCCGCGCCGGGATCATTGAAGGCCGCCAGCCATCGGGACATCCAATCCGCGGGCGCGAGCGGTTGCGCGGCGAAAGCGCGTCGCGGAAAACAGGCAAGCGCCAGCCCTCCGCCCAGGACATGGCGTCTCGGCAGGATCATGTTTCAGCCTTCACAAATGATCGTTGCATCCAATTAGGTAGGTGCCTACCGATAAGTCAATCGAGATGTGGAAGAGCCGATGAAGGATTATGTTGCGGAAATGGGCGGTGCCGCGCTCGGCGCGCGCCTGCGGCGCCTGAGCGCGGCGATCGATGCCGACGCCTCGCGCGTCTATGCCTCGCGAGGGGTCCGGTTCGAGCAGCGCTGGTTCGGCGTCATCAATCAGCTGGCGCTCGCCGGTCCGTTGAGCGTCCGGCAGCTGGCCGATGTGCTCGGGATCTCGCATGCCTCGGTCAGCGAGACGCGGCAGTCGCTCGAAAGGGCCGGCTTGATAACGTCTGAGGCAGACCCGGGCGATGCGCGGCGGCGGGTGCTGGCGCTCTCTCCATCCGGCGGCGCCCTCGTCGCGCAATTGCGATCGCTGTGGGACGCCTTTGACGAGGCGGCGCGAGCGCTCGATGCCGAAGCGGGCGGCGTGACTGAGGCGTTGGCGAGACTTGAAGAGGCACTCGCGCGAAAGTCCCTGTTCGAACGGATTGCCGATAGTGCAGCTAGTAGGACCTAACGACGTCGCAATCCGTCATTTGGTGGACAAGAGCCACGTCGCGGCCCC
The DNA here is from genome assembly GCF_049532975.1 of Sphingomonas sp. MS122. GTDB lineage: Bacteria > Pseudomonadota > Alphaproteobacteria > Sphingomonadales > Sphingomonadaceae > Sphingomonas. The sequence continues at coordinate 1,983,353 of NZ_CP186695.1, forward strand.
TACTCTCCAACTGGCCGCTCGATTTCGGCCATCCAACCATGATGGGTGAGCGCCCAATTCTGGTCGTTCCACCCACCCGTCTGGAGATTCCAAAGCTCCATCCCGTAAGGTGGCCAGGGCAGCCTCCGGATGGTTAGCATCAGGCCTGCTGGGGCACCAAGTGCTGGACAGGGATAGCCTGGAACGGGCGGGCAGTGGTCATTCGCCGGGCATCATCCTAAGGGTTCGATCGGTTTAGGGGTTACGGCTAGCCCTATTCCTTATCCAGCTCGTCAATCGGATGCCGAGGGGTATCTCCGCTGGAATGGTCAGGGCCAGATGTTGATGCTTCCTCCGGAATGGTTTCGAGCTCACGCCCTGCAAGTTGCCGTAAAGATGCGTCGATGCTTCCGAGGACACGAAGCAGTTTCACTTCGAACGGGGTCACGATCGCCCTCCTTTGCCACTGCGCGCCGCAGACACTTCTTTCTCCCGACGCAACCGCGTGGAGCAAGATGCGTCAAGCGCAGCCACGTGTTATCCAGATATATTAAACTGTTATATTTTAATCGCGTGAATGTATAATCCAAATTGGTCGCCCCCGTAAGTATATGTAGCCATATCCCTAAAAGAACAAGACGCCTAGGCTCGCGTACTCACTAGGAGGTGATTCATGACCATCCCAGCCATTCACGTGAGCATCGTTAGCAAGAATGAGATTGTCCGAGAAGGTCTGAAACGCATTCTTGTTGACCAGGATTTTTACGTGGATTGCGCTGTTTTCTGTATCGATGATCTCAATGCGGATAATGGCGCAGCGGTCGTCATTGTCGACGCCAGCGACATCGATGAAAGCCTCCGCGTAAGCGCCGATATCCGGGAGCGCTGGCCGGAGCCGCGCATCCTGATCATGACCGATGGATACAGCATGGAGGAGGTGTCGCGCGCATTCGCGACCGGAGTTGTCGATGGATATCTGGTGAAGGACATTTCCTGCGACCGGCTTGCGGGCGCATTACGTTTGACCGCACTCGGTGAGAAAGTCCTCCCTTCCCAAATCGCTGCTTCGCTCGCGCACGCCCCTGCAATCGCCCACTGGGACAGCGGTACGAGCGGCACCAATCTTACAACACGCGAGGTCGACATTCTGCGGTGCCTCGTCGAGGGTGAGGCGAACAAAGTCATATCGCGTCGCCTGAGCATCGCCGACGCGACGGTTAAGGTCCACATTAAGGCGATCCTGCGAAAGCTCCATGTCCGCAACCGCACTCAGGCCGCGATTTGGGCGCTTGGCCAAGGCCTAGCGGGTGAAGCGCAGCCGCAGTCACTCTTGCTCCCTTTCGGGCCGTCGCCGCAGCGGCTTTTGGGCGCAACTTCCCTCCGCGCTGAACCGGAAATGCAGCTTGTGATGTAAGTGTTGTGGGTTCGACAACAGCGTCACAGCGTCAACCCGATCGCGGTGCCGCGTGCGGGACAGCGGCTTATTAGGAAGCTCCGGTCGTTATGGCGGCCGGCAGGCCCTTCCTCAAGGCGGCTGTCCATGGGGCAAGAGCTGAGCGGCAGTTACCGGTGGGAAGCAGTAGACTCGGCTACCCACGGTACTCGACTCGTTCGTAGGCTACGCCCAGCGCGCGCGCCTGCCGTGCCAATGTTCGGCTATGTCGAGAGACCATCGATCGTCAACGTCGATCCAATCGAGGCCACTGCAGTCCGCGGTGAATGCAGTTCCCTGAACAGCAAGAGCACGCATCCCTTCAGTCAAGGAGGGCGCCTCGAGATCGCGCAGCGCCGTGAAGAGTCCTTCGCCAACCGCGAAGACGCCCATGTCGAAACAGTCATACGGGTCGAGGCCCTTGGCGATGGCGACGATCCGTCCGCCGACAGTCTGCACGCGCGTTACATCGTCGAGATCAACCCAATCACTCTCGATCCGCCGATCGACCGCGAGCCTGGCATGGCCAGCAGCGCCCGCTTGCGCCATGCAACGGTACAACGCCGGATCGACAAGATGGTCGCACATCGCCAGCAACGCTTCGTCGCCTGCGACATGGTGCTGCGCTGCTAGCACCGACATGCCGTTAGGTTTGCTGTAATCGTCAACTCTGACGGTCCGCACAACAATCGGCCACGACTGGCTTGCGATATACGGCTCGATTCGGTCAGCGCCGTAGCCAAGCACGACGACTGCCCGCGCCAACCCTGCCTCGGCCAACCCAAAGATCGCATGCGCGAGAAGGGGGCGCCCGCCCACTGCGCAGAGGGGCTTGAGCGGAGCCGCTGAGCGCAAACGGCTGCCTTCGCCTGCGGCTAGCAGGATCGCGGTCTCGATCACATCAATGAACCGCAATGAATTCTTCAACTGCTCCAGCGGCGACATCATCGGTCATCTGCGTACGCGGATGCTTGCAAAAGTATGCCGAGGCCGCATCGATTGGGCCGGACATCCCGCGATCCTTCGCCAACTTGGCGCAACGGATCATGTCGATCGCAACCCCAGCGCTGTTAGGGCTGTCCTCGACCGAAAGGCGTAGTTCAAGGTTCATCGGCACGCCACCGAACATTGAGCCTTCCATGCGCAGAAAGCAGACCTTGTTGTCATTCTGCCACGGCACATAGTCTGACGGACCGATATGCACATTCTCGTCATGGAGCCTCTCCGCCGCCACCGACTGCACCGCTTCAGTCTTGGAAATCTTCTTCGAGGCCAGGCGAAGGTGGTTCGACATGTTGAGGAAATCGGTATTCCCGCCAGTGTTTAGCTGATAGGTGCGCTCCAGCTTCACACCGCGCTTGGCGAACAAATCGGTGAGTACGCGGTGGACTATCGTCGCCCCCAATTGCGCCTTGATGTCGTCGCCGATGATCGGCACGCCGGCTGCGGTGAAGCGATCCGCCCATTCGGGGTCGCTAGCGATGAACACAGGGATGTTGTTGACGAAGGCCACCCCTGCCTCGAGCGCGCACTCGGCATAGAATTCGCTCGCCGCCTGCGATCCTACGGGGAGGTAGTTCATCAGCACGTCTACATTGGCAGCACGGAGCGTTGCGACGATTTCCTCCTTGGTCATCTCCGCTTCATTCGCGACGATGAAGGTGCGGTCGTCGGTATAATCTTCCATATGCTCGGCCACGCCGTCGAGGACGCGGCCCATCATCACCTTGGCGCCGGTGGCCTCGATCGTCCCGCAGAAAATCGCAGTGCAATTGGGCTTGGCGAAGATCGCGTCGGCGACATCCAAGCCAACCTTGCGCTTATCGACGTCCCAGGCTGCGACCACCTTGATGTCACTGGGGCGATAGCCGCCCAGGTCCCAGTGCATCAAGCCGACGGTGTCGTTGGCGCCGTCGCGATAATGGGACAAGCCCTGGACCAGAGAGCTGGCGCAATTGCCGACGCCGATCAGGGCGATGTTGATGCTCGACATTATACTTCACGTCCTTCGGGTAGGTGAGGAGTCAGAGGGAGAGATCGGTTCGATCGCCGTGCCGGCGACCCGGAACTCGATCACCCGATGCCAAGCGAGGCCGATGAGGAGGATCGCCGTGAGAGGAACGAGCTCGAACCACCAAAATAGCCGCGGATCATTGGCGAGGCAGGCGAGAAAGATCGCGTAGACGCGGACATTGGCGCTGAGCAGCGACATCAGCCGCATCGGTCGCGCGGCAGCAACCCCATAAGCCGCGGCTAAGAGCGACGGGTCGCGCTTCCCGCGCAGCGCTTGATCGAAGGGGGAGGCGATGCGATCAACCAGCCCGGCAACGCAATCATAGAGCTGCACGAGTGGATTACGGCTGTGCGCCAGCGGTGGGGCTCCCTCGCCCCGGCACCGGCGGTGGAAGCGGGCGCGCTCGCCTTCGTAGAGGCTCGATTGCACGGCATGCGCGATACCTGCGGAAATCGCCAGCGCCCAGCCTTCGAAAGTGTCGATCGAAGCCGCGAGAACGATATAGATCAACACGAACACGCCATGATCGCAAAGGCCATCGAGCACACGGCCGAGCAAGCTGGCGGTCCCGGTCGCCCGCGCAATCATACCGTCGAGCCCGTCGGCGATCAGCCAGGCAATCGACAGCAGCAGCCCCGCGATCGCCCACGGCCACGCGGTCCAGTTTGAATAGGCCAGCGCCGCTAGAATCCCGAGCACCAGTCCGCCAACTGACACTGCGTTCGCCGATATCCGGCACGCGACAAACCATGGCAGCAGGCGGCGGCCTGCCGGGTGGATGATCCAGAGGTTCGTCGGATCCTCGATCCGACGATCCCGTGACTGGTCCGGCGGAAGAGGTGTCATCAATTTGTCACCTAGCTCCCTCGCTGGCCGTTCAGCAAGTGATTTGCGGTGGTTCGCCAGGCAGTGAGCATCGTCGGCAACCTTCTGTCGCCACGCACAGGAACACTACGGGCAAAATACGCGCCACCATGGGCGGCCTTGCTCGATGGGCCCACGCATCACCGAATTCGTCTGACTACGGGGCTGGGGTCCGTCGCTTAGCCAGTGGCGTGTCTGGTCTGCTTCAAGGTACCTTTCCGGCTCGATGTCGCTGTTTCCAGCCACTCACTGGATCATTGCCGCAATGCGCCCTCATATCGGCCATTCAGCTGGTTTGCGATCAGTCCTGGCGGCCGTCGTTCCTTCAGGCGATGGTCGGGTGCAGCTGCTATATGGTTAGCTGTCCTATACGTCCTGTGACGAGGCCCCAATTCACTGCGGAGGTTCGGCGCGGATCATGTACAGCCGGACTAGGCGTTGGCCGACTTCGTTCCACCATTTGGCTTGTTCGAATGCTCCGCTTGCTCGCAACTCGGCGATCCTACGCTCGATCACCTCGGGGCCGTCCTCGCCATTCTCACGGTCGAATGCGAGCGCGTCAGCCCAGATCGCGAGCTCGCGTTCCAAGGCTATCTCTGCCACCATACAAGCAGCCGGCGACGACGGCTGGCGGAATCTAGATGCAAGCGGCGGCGTTCGCGAGCGCGCTGGAGGGCCGTCGCTATGAAAGTCATGCCGATGGCGACAAACGCGATCGCAACGGCATAGGCAACACTGAGGTGGGGATCGATAGCGCCTCTCCGACTGGTAAGCGGGAGCGCGCAGAGTCTCTCAGCCATCGGCGCTTACGGTAAACGACAGCCGACGATGCCCCTTGATAGCACGAATTCAAACTGAGGCGTCCTTAAAAGGGCGACCCCCAGGCGAGGCCTGCTATTTCAAACTATCTTTGGATACAGACTTTCGCCGCGGCGCCTGCCACCCTATATCAAGCGCATCGCTGGCAAGACGGTCACGTAGGCGCCAGCGGCTGAGAGACCATCGCGCTCCCGCTTACATCAGCTGGAGCTATCCGATGGATCTCAATTACCTGCTATCCCGACATCAGATTTCCCTGATGCAAGCCGATGCCGCTGCTTGCTCCGAGGCGCGCATCGCCCATCGCGGACGCGCCGGACATTATGCCGAGCGTATCCGCGAGCTTCAGAGCAAGCTCGGCGCAGCGCCGGCGTTGATCGGGCAGACCTGATTTGCCCAAGGAGGATCTCCTTACCCTCGACGGGCTGATCGAGGAAATACTTCCAGATGCCCGCTTCCGCGTCCTTCTCGAAAATGGACATCGCATCATCGTCTACACGGCCGGCAAAATGCGCAAATATCGCATACGCACGCTGGTTGGCGATCGCGTTCAAATCGAGATGTCGCCATATGACATGGAAAAGGGCCGGCTCGTCTATCGCGAGCGGGTGGCAAACGCCGGTTTCAGCACTCGCAGCTCGAGGCGAAGATGACCGACAGAGCATCCGTTCCTCCCAAGCTGTCCGCGCCAAAGCTCAAGCTGTTCCGCAAGAAATTCGAAGCGCCGCGCCTCTCGCCCGAAGCCGTGGAGCGTCAGAGCCGCGCGACACTGTTTGCCTGGAATATCCTTGGTGGCGATGCGGCTATCGCCTTTCTCAACAGATATCATGAGGGCCTCGAAGGCCGCCCGCTAGATATCGCGGTTGCGAGCGCGGCAGGTTGCGAAGCGGTTGAGCTCGCCATCGCCGCCTATGCCAGAGGCGATTGACGCGCTGCATGCCGTTGATAAGTACGGCTCGCGGTCGGCATGACGGATGAACTCGCACGGGCATATATGACGCTCCGCCGCAGCGCGGATTTCTTCTCCTTCTCGCTGGCACGGTGCAGCGCGCCGACGAGCGCTGTGCAGCCTATTTCACACCAGCTGCGGTCAAGGGTTATCGGTAACGGCCTGCGCGAGCTGGACCGGTTCCTGAACATCCTTATCGACCAAGTCGCCTGGCGGCGGCATCTGCCAACCACTCCCGGCCAGCGAAACACCGCAAACAAGCTTCAAGCGTTCTGGAGTGATATCGGAGTGACGAGCGACGGTCACGTGCGGCTTCGGGCGCTTGGGCGGTCGCGGGATTGCCTGTTCCATTGCGATGGTATCGCCCGACGGGCAGATGTGGGTAACGCGGGGGTCATGACCTTGGGTTGGCCCGACGAGAATGGCCTCCTTCAGGTAACTACCTTGGGAAGCCCGATAATCGTCAAACCAGCAGATCTCCAAAACGTTCGCGCCTTCTATGGCCAATTAGCCGACGATCTCCACCTTGCCGCAGGTCCATGTCCAGCTGAACCATGCTAGTCGAGCATCTGTCACATAAGCGATTGCGGCTCCCGGCCTGCATTTATTTTAGGGCCGCCCGAAACGAATGCGACTAATTGCGCAAGCGCTTGTTGAGTCGGCCGAGGTGCCGATGGCCGAGGATCGCATTGTCGCCGTCGGTTTCCTGACCAGCGCTGACCTAAGGTTGTTGGGAGAACGCTTTGCCGTTATTTTCCGGTCGAGCATGAGGATGTGTTCACAGACCTCCTATCCGAACTCGACAAGGTCGAGGCCACGCCTTTCGGAAAAGGTGTAAGCATACAACGGAAATCGCCTGTCTGACGTCGCCCTCTCCGCAGTGCGATATCGGCCAGCTGAGCCCAGTGGATGGGCGATTTGTCGGCGCCGCGGACGCCTTCCGCAGCATGACCGTCGAGGTGACGGTCACGGCCATGCCGGAACGTGCCCGAAGTGCGGCAAACTAGCGAATGCCGCCCTAAATCACTCCGTCAATCGCAAACCGGTTGACCGGATGGCACCGCGCGCTCAGCCAACCGCTTCCTAGATCGCCTCGGTGCCCACTCGCCAAGCCGCTGAAGACATCCACAGAATTGAGCACGATGCAATTTCTCCGTTTCCTCCCCGGCTCGGCGCACGACCTCGCGATGGACCTCGGCACCGTCAACACGGTCGTCTATGCGCGCGGTCGCGGAATCGTGCTTAGCGAACCGTCGGTTGTCGCGATCGAGACGGTCGCCGGCGTGCCGCGCGTTCGCGCGGTCGGGGCCGAAGCCAAGCTCATGCTGGGCAAGACACCCGACAACGTCAGCACGATCCGGCCAATGCGTGACGGGGTCATCGCCGATATCGACGTCGCCGAGCAGATGATCAAATACTTCATCGAAAAGGTGCGAGGGCGTGCTTCCCGCTTCGGTCGCGGACCGGAGATGGTGATCAGCATTCCGAGCAGCGCCACGCAGGTCGAACGCCGCGCCATCCGCCGGGCGGCAACGAACGCGGGTGCGCGCAAGGTCTTTCTGATCGAGGAGTCGATGGCCGCAGCGATCGGGGCGGGATTACCCGTGGCCGAACCACGCGGCGCGATGGTCGTCGACATCGGTGGCGGAACGACGGAGGTCGCCATCCTCTCGCTGCGTGGACTGGCCTATAGCGCCTCGGTTCGCGTCGGTGGCGATCGTATGGACGAAGCGATCGCGTCTGGCATCCGCCGCAAGCACAATTTGCTGGTTGGCGAAGCGACCGCCGAACGTATCAAGGTCGAAATCGGCACCGCGCAATATCCCGGCGTCGGCGTCGGCGCCGTGACGAGCGTCCGGGGACGGGATCTGGTCAAGGGCATGCCGGCCGAGGTCGAGGTCAATCAGCGCGAGATCGCGCACTGGCTGTCGGACCTCACGGCGCAAGTGGTCGAAGCAACACTCACCGCGCTGGAGAAGACCGAACCTGAACTGGCGTCGGACATCTACGATTGCGGGATCGTGATGACCGGCGGCGGCAGTTTGCTGGGACAACTGAACGACGTACTCTCGAAGGCAACGGGATTGCCGGTCGTCGTTGCGGACAATGCGCTGATGTGCGTGGCGACCGGCGCGGGCGCCGCCCTGGAAGATCCGGGCTTCCGGGGGGTGATGTCGGACGGATAGCCTCGCGTGACCTAGGCTTGGCGATTACCCCCTGCGATCTTATGCCTCCGTTGCCGGAACGCGCGTCGCGAGCTCCCACCTGCAGCGATCACCCAGCCCTGCGGCGGTCGGCATCACGGCGAGCTCCGGGACCACTTCCACCGAGCAGGGCAGCGCCGGCGCATAGATGAAGCGCCAGCACCACCTGCATTCGGTCGCGCCTAGGTTGGAAGGCGGCGTGGCCCATGGCAGCGCTTGCCCTCTGTCAGGTTGCGCTTCTCGGTCGTCCAAAAACATGGAAAACTCCAATGAGGGGAGGACGGCAGCAGCATCGCGGTAGGCTGCTGCAATATGCGTCAGTTTCGGCGTCACGGCGTGATCGAACCCCGTGAGTTCAAGGCAGTCGATCTGGTGCTGCTGGCACGTGGCAGCGTCGACGCGGGCCGCAGTGAGCTGTCGGGGCTATTTGTCCAGCAACTTCGCTTCGCGGCGCTCACGCTGGCGCTTGTCATCGCGCGCCATCTTCACGGCGCGGGAATTGTGCCGCAGCACCAGCGCTATGCCGGTTGCTGCAAGGACCATCATCAGGATGAGGCCATAGGCCACCAACAAGCGAGTCTCGATAGATAATACCCTTAGTTCGGTGCCGATCTGTCCGCGCGCTCAGCGGAACGCGGAATAACCAAGCGCGAATTCGCGTCGGCTATTTGGTGGCGATCTCGTTCGCCTCGGCGCGATAGGTTTGTTTGACGAAGGTGCGCGCGGCGGTCTGCGTCTTGAACGTATCCTCCAGCACTTCGCTCGACACGAGCGGATAGCCTTGCGAGTTGAACCGCGTCGTGCGCACGGTCACCCGGAAGATACCTTCTTCGTCCTTCGACACGAGATAGGGGCGGACTGGTACTCTCGACATAGGCATCTCCTTGAGCAGATGGGGTGAGCGCATCGCCAGCAGCCCGATCGCGCCACGATCGGCCCGCGGTGTGGCCGCTATCGACGAATGGAGAACGGGCGGAAGGCCAGGCCGGGGCTGCTGTGGGCAACCTAGCGACAGCACGCAGAAGCGCCCGCTTCGAGCAGGTCTCACGCATCGTTCAAGTGCTGGGCCGCGACGAATGGGTCGCCCTCGCAACAGGAAGCCAGCGCCGCCAATGCGAATCGGCGAGCCCGTGTCGGCGCGCCAGTCGGACGACTATGGGCGCTGCGCGGAGAACGCGCAAGGCGCGCGACACCGTCGCCCACTCGGCCAGGAGACGTGTGGACGGGATGGTCACGCACTGCGAATGCGCCTACGGTGGGATCATCATCGCACCACCCGCTTCGCAAGCGCGCGATGCCAGAGAGAAACGGATTGCTCCCGCTTGCCGACGGGAGAATCACATGACGAACAATCTCGCACATCGTGGTTTCGACGAGCCACGCCGGTTGGTGACCGATCTGCCAGAGGATGTTTCCAGTGCGCTCACCAGGCTGGCGCTGCCCGTCGCGACCAGATCATGCGCTTCCGCGCCCGGTCGAGCTTATTTCGAGGTTTATCGTGCCGATCGCGTCAATCTCACGTCGATCCTGTTCTCGGGTGGCGACTGGCGGTGGCGCTTCTGCGCGCCGGACGGCACGTTGATTGCCACCAGCGCCGGCTATCGCGACGAACGTTCGTGTGCGGATGCTGTTGCCGCGCTACGTGGCGCCGCGGGAACGGCTGAGGTCCGACATCCCTGAGTGATCGCGCTGGCCTTTGGCATGGGTAGCGGTGGTCGCTCCGCGGCAGTACCATCAGGCCGAACGGAGACCTGCATGAACTCGACTGAAGCCGGCACGCCGACGCCCGACCGGCGCATCGCCTTGCTGATCGATGCGGACAACGTCTCGTACGGCAAGATCGCCGCGATGCTGGCCGAGCTCTCGAAATACGGTACGGCCAATATCCGGCGCGCCTATGGCGACTGGGCGAGCTCGGGTCTGAGGGGCTGGATCACCAAGCTTCACGAGCACGCGATCCGGCCGATTCAGCAGTTCAGCTATACCAGGGGCAAAAACGCGACCGATATTGCACTGGTGATCGACGCGATGGAGCTGCTCTACACGCAAAAGCTCGACGCCTTCTGCATCGCGTCGAGCGATGCCGATTTCACCCCGTTGGTCATGCAGCTGCGCGCAAACGGCCACGACGTCTATGGTTTCGGTGAACGCAAGACGCCCGATCCGTTCGTCAACGCCTGCACGACGTTCCTTTACCTCGACCGGCTGGGTGAGGAAGGCGGCGCGGCGGTAAAGCCGGAGCCGGCACCGTCGGACGAGGCGCCTGCGAGCAGGAAGAAGCCGTCGTCAAAGGGGCAAAAGGCGGAAGCTAAAGCCGCAAAGGCGCCGCTGAGCCAGGACGCCAAGCTGGTCGCAGTGCTCCGCGGCGCGGTGGAGGCCACGGCTGGAGATGACGGATGGGCACCGATGGATGCCGCCGGGAGTGCCGCGCGCCGCCAGGCACCGATCGATCCGCGCAACTATGGCGCGCGCAATTTCCCCAAGCTCTTCGAGGCGGTCGGGCTGTTCGACATCGTGAAGGCGGACGAGAACGGACAAAGCTATGTCGCGGACCGACGCAACAAGGACCGCACTTCGAAGCCACGGTTCTAGCGCCAGTCGGCGACGGCGCCGGCACAATCCGTTTCACCCGGGCGACAATCCGCCACCTCATACCAATATCGTCATCATCGCCAACAGTTCCGTTCGTAGGGGCGACGCCGAGGGACCATGGTGCTCCCGCTAACGAACGCAGCGTGCGCTGCCTGCAGTCGGGGCAAAAGCGGTCGCTCACGACATGTCTCATGCGAGCGTCTTCTATTCCGGCATCTACTTCCGAAAGCGGACAGACCGCTCACGGCCCAAGTCTTGCCTTTGGACAATCTTGCCCACGTGTCGTGCCTTCCCCTCACTTACTAGCGACGGCAGGTGAACGTCCCATTCTATCGCACAATGTCCATCAAAATTTATGGTATGTGTGATGGTATCATACTCACCGCACGAGCCATTGTTATGAAATATCAACTACTTACCTGCAGTTTGCCGCTTCCGTAGGGGTCACCATGCTTTGCAATGGCCTGGTGCCATTGGCGGCGGACCAGACAAGAATATCGTCATTACGTGAACGGGTCCGCATATCCCCGCTTCGGCGCATGGGACGATTCTCTCGATAATTGCGAATTCGCAGCGCCCAGGGCGCCAGATGCTCGCATATCCGTCCGGCCCGTATACGACATACGCGCTCGAACTTGCGCCGCTCAGCCCGAAATGGAGCGTGTGTCTGGATGTGTCGGTCTTCTGGAAATAGTAAGTGAACTCGTAGGTTTTCGAGCCGTCGATCTGGATCGCGTTGGACTGGTTGCCACCGCCTTGCGCGGCATTGTCGAGCTGGCCTGCCTGCATCGCCCAGGCCGGAAGCCCGTCGGGCCCGATCACGCGGGCCCAGCGGCTTTCCTCGACCATTCCCGCCGGGTTCTGCCAGCCCTGGATCGTGGCGGCGCCGCCTTCGAGGTTGAGCTCGCGGACCGCGGGCTGGCCGAACTGGGTGAAATAGCCCGGCTCGGACAGCGGCGAGTAGCTCTGGAAGCGCGCCGCGATGGCCGTACCAGGCGGGGCCCCGCTCCAGCGCAGATTGGTGACGTCGCGGACCTTGGCACCGCTTTCCAAGTCGTAGACCCCGCCGAGCGCGCCCGCAGGAACCGAGGGTGAGCCGTCGGGCAGGATATAGGCGACGATCTCATACCAGCGGCCCGCCTCGAAGCCGGCCGAGCTGGCGGCAATGCCGCTCGCGAAGAAATTGTGGATGACCGGTTCGCCGGTCTCGGCATTGACCAGCGGATTTGCGCCCGTCTCATTGACCACGCCGAAATGCACGCCGTGGGAATTGGGCGGCGTGGTCTCGGCGAGCCGGAACGCGATGCGGACCTCATATCCCTTTGATCCGTCCGCCGGGAAATAGTTGGTATAGTTCGACCCGCCATCGGCATTGGTGGTGGTCTGGCCCGAATGGATGATCGGCATCGGCAGCCCGTTGGGGCCGATCCCGCTCGTCCATACCGCGCTGTCGAATGACCAGGCGTAGAAAGGCCAGCCGCCGACCTGGACCTGCCCCGGGGGGGAGGGCTTGCGGATCGTCGGGCCAACCGGTCAGGTCGACGAGATTGGGCCCCTGCGCGGTTGCCGGCCAGTCGGCGAGGTCGACGAGGTTGGGACCGCGCGCATTGTCGCCCGAAAGCAGCCAGCCATAGGTGTCGAGCAAATTGCCGCCGGCCGGGACGGTGACCGTGTCGACCCGGCCGAGCTCGTCGCGATAGAGGGTGAGCTGCGTCGCGCCGGCGCCGTCGGTCGCGGCGATACGGCGGCCGAGGCCGTCATAGACGTACAGCGCGGCATCGACCCCGTCACCGCGCTGCATGAGCAGGTTGCCGGCCTGGTCGTAGATGAAATGCTGGACGCTCGAGGGCTTGCCCGCGTCGTTCGCGCCGGCGCTGGTCGCGGCCGACCAGCTCGTGATCTTGAGGATGTTGCCGCGCGCGTCGCGGTGGATGTCCTGGATCTGGACCGAGCTCTTGTTCGGCAGGCCGCTGACCCAGTTTTGCATATCGGCATAGGTGGGCGGCGAGGTCGGCCCGAAAGCCGAGGCGTTGAAGCTGTGCACCGGGAAGTTGATCGTCCGGACCAGCTCGCCCAGGCTATATTCATAGGCGGTCACATTGCCCGCGGAGCTGATCGAATAGCGCAGCAGATTGCCGTCATATACGAACCACGAGGTCATGCCGCCCGCGGGCGCGGGGTCGCTCAGCTCATCGCCGCCATAGCCGACATAGCTGGTCTCGCTGCGGAGTTCATTGGTCGCCGGATCATAGAAGCGACGGATGTTGACGCCGTCGCTGCGCAGCTCCTGCGTGACGTTGCCATTCTGATAGCCGTATTTGACCCAGCTCAACGCATTGGCGGTACCGACCTGGTCGAGCCCGTCATAGACGCGGACCTCGGTGACATTGTCCTCGCCGTCATAGGAATAGGTGCGCACGCGCTCCTTGGCGTCCTGACGCGGCGCGGCTTCGATCACCTTTGTGAGCCGGCCCTGCACGTCGTGGAACAGCTGCGTCGCGGCACCGTCGGGCGCGGTGACGGTGGTGATCCGATTGGGCTGGTCATAGTCGATCCGCGTGGTACGCACCGACACGTCGTCGACCCATTGCGAGATCTGCGAAACGAGATAGGTCGAACCTTCAAGCACATAGTCGATATCGACCCTGGTGCCGTCGGACTGGGCGATCGAGGCGAGGCGCTTGCTCGAGCCGTGATAGGCGTAATAGGTCGAGAAGGTCTTGCCCGCGGCGATGCTGTTGTCGCCGGGCGTCAGGTCGACCGTCACGCTGCTCAGGCGATTCTGCCCATCATAGCCGTAGCGGGTCCGCGTCAGCGTCTTCGCCGGGGTGCCGGCCTGGGCGAGGTCGGCATAGCCGGTGATCACCTCGGTGATGCGGTTGTTCGTGGTGTCCCAGCCATAGTCGATATAGCTGCCGTCCGCGGTCTGGACCCGGGTCAGCCTCCCGCTCGCATAGCTGAACTCGAGCTTGTTGCCGCTCGGATCCGCCTGAGTCTTGATCCACCATTCGCCGGACGTGCTCGAAGCTTCGTAGGTTTCGGTGATCTGCGAGCTGCCGTCGGTCCAGGTCCAGATCTGGGTGGTGCCGTTATAGACGAGCTTGTCGTGTGCGCCGGCGCCATCGGTAGTCAGATAGGCCCCTGCGCCGACGTCATAGCTGTAGGTGATCTCCGATCCGTCGGCGGAGCGGCGCTTGATCGTGCTGAGGGCCTGGTTCGCGCCGCCGGTGAGCCCGAAGATGCGCCGGTCGGTGCTCTGCCGCCAATTGTCGCCATTCTCGTCGGTAAGATTGCCAAGGCTGTTATAGGTACGCCCGATCGCGACGTCGGACCCCAGGCCGACCAGGAACTCGTCCTGCTGCTGCACCATGAGGTTGCCGGTCGCGGCGTTGAGGAACATCTGCTGCCCGGTGCGTCCGAGCAGCGATGCGCCGAGCAGGCCGGCACCGCCAAGCTGAGCGGCGGAGCCGCGTTCGAAGCCTGACCCCAAACCGGTGAAGATCGCGACCATCTTGAGAAACCCCCATCCATTCCGGTGCTGGCAATCCGGATCGAAGGGAGATCGGCGGGGAGGGGGATTGGTTTAGGAAAATTTTTGACGGGGCCGTCGACGGGCGGGTACCGCGGCGCTTCGAGCGTCCTGGCGATCCAGCGGGCGTAATGCCGTTCGACCAGCGTCGCCGAGTGTCGTGAATGGCAGTGTCCCCGAGGGCGTCTCCCGGACCTCAATCCGCCCAGGCGGCATCCTCGACATGGATCTCCGCCGCGGGCCGGGCGCCCCAGTCGTCGATCTTCGCGCGCCCGGCGATCCACAGCCGCCGGTCGCGCGGCGCGCCGAGCAGCGCCAGCCCGAGCGGCGTCTCGGCGGCGCGGAAGGCGACGCACTTGATGCTGCGTCCGTCCTCGCCCGCCACGATCGCACGGACATGACCGTTGCCGACGATGTCGCACTTGATCATGCGCACCGGTCCGGCGGCGACGCGCGGCGCGGGCCAGCCCATGCCATAGGGTCCGCCCGCCTCCATCGCGCTGACCAGCTCGGGATTGACTCCGCCGGGCGCGAGCACCGCGTCGAGCAGCAGCGCGCGCTCGCCCGCGGCACGCGCGACATTCTCGGCGAGCTTGGCCTCGAGGAAGGTCGCGAACTCGGCGATCATCGCCTCCGCCACGGTCACCCCCGCCGCCATCGCATGGCCGCCGCCCGCGATCAGCAGCCCGGCCTCCTTCGCCGCGAGGATCGCCGCGCCGAGGTCGACGCCTGCGATCGAGCGGCCCGAGCCCTTGCCGATCCCGTCGTCACCGATCGCGATGACGATCGCCGGACGGCCGAGCTTCTCCTTCAAGCGTCCCGCGACGATCCCGATCACGCCGGGGTGCCAGCCGCGCGCCGCGACCACCGCGACCGCGCCCTCGGCGGACATCGCCTCTGCCGATTGCTGCACCTCGGCCTCGATCGCGCGCCGCTCCTCGTTGAGGCGGCTCAGCTCCTCGGCGATTCCGCGCGCCTCGTCGGCATCCTCCGTCGTCAGCAGCCGGACGCCGAGATCCGACTTGCCGACGCGCCCGCCGGCATTGATCCGCGGCCCCAGCGCGAAGCCGAGATCGGTCGCGGTCGGCGCCCGGGTCAGCCGGCTCGCCTCGATCAGCGCGTTCATGCCGATGTTGCGCCGCTGCGCCATCACCTTGAGGCCCTGCGCGACGAAGGCGCGGTTCAAACCCTTGAGCGCGGCGACGTCCGCCACCGTGCCGAGTGCGACGATGTCGAGCAGGTCGAGCAGCTTGGGCTCGGCCCGGCCCGCGAAGAAGCCGCGCCCGCGCAGCACGCGCACCAGTGCCGCGCCGAGCAGCCAGGCGACCCCCACCGCGGCGAGGTGGCCGTGATTGCGGCCTTCCTCCTCGTCGAGCCGGTTGGGGTTCACCAGCGCCAGCGCGACCGGCAGCTCCGACGCGCATTTATGATGGTCGACCACGATCACCTCGGCGCCCGCCGCCTTGGCCTCCGCCAGCGCGTCGAACGCCATCGCGCCGCAATCGACCGTGACGATCAGGTCCGCGCCCTCGCGCTTCAGCCGCACCAGCGCCTCGCCCGAAGGGCCATAGCCCTCCATCAGCCGGTCGGGGATGTACGCGCGGGGATCGAGGCCGAGATCGCGCAGCAGCCGGATCAGCAGCGCCGCCGAGGTCGCCCCGTCGACGTCATAGTCGCCGAACACCGTCACCGCCTCGCCCCGCTGCACCGCGTCGGCGAGCCGCTCGGCCGCCTTGTCCATGTCGCGGAAGATCGAGGGGTCGGGCATGAACGCGCGGATGCTGGGCGCGCGGTGCGCCTCCAGCTCCTCGCGCGCGCAGCCGCGGGTGAGGAGGAGCTGGGTCACCAGGTCGTCGGGGGCGAAGCCCGGGTCGCGCGCATCCGCCGCCAGGCCGCGCCAGCGCCAGGGCTGGCCGAGGATCGAGCTGTGGACGTTGAGCACGGGAGTCATCCGGGGGTCTTAGCGCGGATCGGCGGGCAGGGGAATCGCGGCCTCCGCTTTCCCCTCGTTCGGCGATCATCGCAACGACACATAGCGTTCCAGCGGCCGCGAAAACGCCTCCAGCTCGCGCGGGCGGATCTCAAACCCATCGGGATCGTCGCGGATATGGCCAAGCTGCGTGCGATGAAACCGGATCAGCGAGCGCTTTGCGGCGGAGCTCACCGGCAGGGCCGAGAGGCGACCATGCCGAAGCGGTTGCGGCGGCCACACCCGGTAGCCGAGCAGGCGCAGATGCTTTCCCGTCGTTTCGAGCGCGATGGCCACCGCCCGATGATCCGGATGCGCATCGTCGCGCGTCGGTCCCACGATCAGATCGAGCCGCGGCAAGCGCCGGATCTGCCGGGCGAGGGCACGGCGGCACGTATCCACGGTCGTCGCGCCATCCGGCAAGCCCAGGAAATGGATCGACCCGGGCATCACCCCAAGCCGGCGGAGCGCGTGCCGGGTTTCCATCTGTCGCGCGGCGACGAGCCGGCGGCGCGGCCATTTGAGACTGTTCGGGTGCGACGCGGCCCCGTCGGTCGCAACGGCGACGTGTACCGCGGTTCCGCGACGGATGAGGTAGGCGATCAGCCCCGCCGCGCCGATCAGCTCGTCATCGGGATGCGGCGCGACGATGAGCGCCGTGCGCGGATGGCCGAGACGCGGCCTCACCATGTCAGTCCTCGAGGATGCGGCTGTGCGTCCGCGTGTCGCGCATCCGCAGGTACACGACCAGCGACACCCCGATCATCGCCGTCACATACCAGTAGAAGCCCCGCTCCCAGCCGCGATCCTTGAACCACAAGGCGACATATTCCGCGGTCCCGCCGAAGATCGCATTGGCCAGCGCATAGGGCAGGGCGACGCCCAGGGTGCGGATATGCGCGGGGAACAGCTCGGCCTTCACCACCGCGTTGATCGAGGTGTAGCCGGTGACGATCACCAGCGCGCCGAGCATCAGCGCGAACGCCGCCCAGGCGCTGGTCACCTGTTCCAGCGCGGTGAAGATCGGATAGGTGCAGAGGACGCCCAGAACCCCGAATCCGACCATCAGGGGCTTGCGTCCGATCCGGTCGGAGAGCGCGCCCGCGAGCGGCTGGATGCACATGAACACGAACAATGCGGCGGCATTGATCTCCGACGCGGTCTCGCGGTCGAAGCCCGAGGTGTTGACCAGGAACTTCTGGAGGTAGATCGAATAGGCGTAGAAGGCGAGCGTGCCCCCGGCGGTGAGCGCCATCACCAGTAGGAACTCGCCGGGATGCTCGCGCAGCAGCGCCAGCGCGCCGGTCTTGCGCCCCTCGGCCCTGGCATTGTGGAAGCTCTCGGTCTCCGCGAGCCGGCGCCGCAGCCAGAACACGATCACCGCGAGTGCGCCGCCGATGAAGAAGGGAATGCGCCATCCCCAGCTCTCCAGCGCGGCCTCGCTCATCGACGCCTGGAGCACCAGCAGCACGCTCAATGCGATCAGCTGTCCCGAGATCAGCGTGACATATTGGAAGCTCGAGAAGAAGCCGCGGCGCTTCTTGCCCGCCATTTCGGACAGATAGGTCGCGCTCGCGCCATATTCGCCGCCGATCGAGAGCCCCTGCATCAACCGCGCGAACACCAGCAGCGCGGGCGCGACCCAGCCGATCGACTCGTGGCCCGGCGTCACCGCGATCAGCAGCGATCCCGCGCACATCAGCGACACCGACAGCGTGAGGCCGGCCTTGCGCCCGTAGCGGTCGGCATAGACTCCCATCAGCCAGCCTCCGATCGGCCGCATCAGGAAGCCGACCGCGAACACCGCGGCGGTGTTCAGGAGCTGCGTCGTCTGGTCGCCCTTGGGGAAGAAGTGCGGCGCGAAATAGAGGGTGAAGGCGGCATAGGCATACCAGTCGTACCATTCGACCAGATTGCCCGCCGATCCGCCCAGGATCGACTTGAGCCGCTCGCGCGTGCGCGCGCCTTCACTCGCACCTGTGGCCGTCATCCCCACTCCCCAACCGTCGTCCCGGCCCCTTCGGCTGCCTGCAGGGCAGGCGCTCGGGACGGGCTCGTGCCCGGGTCCACGGCTCCCGGAGGGGCTGACTTCAAGCCTCTGCGTCCTAGCTTGCCTCCCGGCGGACCCCGGCACAAGGCCGGGACGACGGGCGCGGTGCATCCGGGCGTCAGAACAGCCCCGGCACCTCGCGCTGCGGGGTGGTCGGCCGATCGGGCGTCACCAGCTCCATCGGCTTGCTCACCTGTGCGCCGGCGGCTTGCGGGCTGAGGCCCGGGGCGCCCGCCGATGCCGTCGCGCTGATCGGCGTGCAGCTCCGTCCGGCGAGGAAGTCCAGCGCCGCGCGCGTCGAGGCTTCCGCGGGATCGCCGAGCTGGCGGCTGATATCGTCGCTCGCCTGGCAGGTCGCGCCCATGAACGCGGCGAGGCCGTTATAATAGGCGCCCTGGTGGTTGGCGTTCTCCAGCGCGAAGGCGATCACCCGCAGCCGGTCGTCGCATGCCGCCTGGTCGAGCGCGATCTGGCCGACCGGCTTGCCATAGGTGTTGGTGCCGACCAGCGCCGCGCGGTTGCCGAGATAGGGGATGAAGGTGTTCATCACCAGCTCGCTCGCCGAGGCCGAGCCCCCGGTGCCGATGAAGGCGATGCGCGTCGGCGCGATCGACTGCGGCTGCGGCGCGAAATAGACGGTCTCGTTGTTCGACGCCTTGGACGGGCGGAAGGTCACATAATTGGCGACGGTCGAGGTCGTGCGGTCCGCCCCGAGCAAATTGTTCACGAGGTCCGCGATCGAGATGAGCCCGCCGCCATTGTAGCGCACGTCGATGATCACCTCGGTGATTCCCTGCGCCCTGAAGTTGGCGAAGGCGCTGCGCAGCGGGGTCTCCGCCGTGTTGATGAAGGTGCGCAGGTTGATGTAGCCGACCTTCTTCCCGCCGTCGTCGATCACCTTGGCGCCGTAGCGCGACGAGACCGGGGTCAGCGTGAAGTCGGCCATCGCCAGCGTCACGTTGCGCGTGCCGGCGCCGTCGCGCACCTGGAACACGCGGGTGAGCCCCACCGCGGGCGTGCCGAGCGCGTTGTTGAGACCGGCGACCCCCTCGCTCGCGAGGATCGAGGCGACGGTGCGCAGGTTCGAGGTGCTGGTGCCGATCGACACGATCTCGGCACCGCGATCGACTCCGGCGTTGAGCGCCGGCGCGCCTTCGAACGATTCGGTGATGACCAGCCGGTTCGACCCGTCGAGCGCGAGGCGGAAGCCGAAGCCCGCGCTCGAGCCCGAGTTGTAATAGGCGTTCTCCTCGGCGATCGAGGTGATGTAGGTGAAATAGCGGTCCTTGCGCTGCGCCCGCGCGGTCGCGGTCAGCGCGTCGAGATAGTCCTCGACGGTCGAGTATGCCGCCGGGTTGAGGCCCGTGGGCAGCGTCTCGGGGAACAGATACCATTCGTTCATCTGCGCCGCGACCCAGTCCTGCCGCGCGCGCAGCGAACAGGTGCCCGATGGGCTCGGCGTGGGGGTGACGCCGGTCCCGCCGCCGCCCCCGCCGATCGAGCCGGAGCCGCCGCCTCCACCACCGCAACCGGAGAGGAGGGCCAGCATGGCCGTCATCGCCGCGAGGCGGCGCATCGTTACATTTTGACGCATGATAACAGCAGCTTATCGCAGCCATCGCGACTCGTCATGCGGAAAGATTCGCGCCGGGACAACGACTTGCGCGGTCCCGGCGCGCGAGGGCGGGGGCCTGGCTGGAGCGCCAGCCCGACCGTTGCGGTGGCGGCATATCGGGCCAGCTTGCGCCGCATCGCGCACCATCCTCCGCCGAATCGACCAGGAACCCGTGCCCGGAAAGGAACGCCGCCATCAACTCGCGAATGCCGGGGTCGTCGTCGACGATCAGGATGCGGGTCTGGAGATCCAACGCGGTTGCCGCCCGCATGGGGCCGGAATGGCGGCGAAGCGTATCCTCGGCGTTGCAGCGCTGCAATCTGGTGTAAGGCGCGGGCGCTGTGACATTCGCGCCACGGTGCCGGCGCGCTGTTGGCAGCTTCGCCTTGTGTTTCCGGCCTCTCCCTGCTAGGGGCCGCCTCCTGACGCCCGGGGCAGGTGCTTCGGCGAACCCTTTTCTATTGAATATGATTCGGAGTTGAACGGCCTTATGCAAATCATCGTTCGCGACAATAACGTCGACCAGGCGCTGCGCGCGCTCAAGAAGAAGCTGCAGCGTGAAGGCGTCTATCGCGAGATGAAGCTGCGCCGTCACTACGAGAAGCCGAGCGAGAAGCGCGCCCGCGAGCGTGCCGCCGCGGTCCGCCGCGCGCGCAAGCTCGAGCGCAAGCGCATGGAGCGCGACGGCGCGCGGTGAAACCGGCGGGCGCGACCGCGCCCGTTAACGCCCGTGCCGCCCCCGCGCGCGTAGGGGCGTGACTTTTGTGACTTTCCGCCGCGTGCTCCGCGCGGCAACCCGGGATAGCTGAGCCATGTCGACCGTCACCGCCGTGCCGATTCCGCCGACCAAGCGCAGCTATCTCGTCTGGCTTTGGATCGGCATCGCCGTGGCGGTCGCCGCCGCGGTGGCGCTGGCCTGGGTCGGCACCTCGACCGAGGCCGTCCGCGCCTCGCTGCCCAACGACAAGTTCCTGGCGGCGAACAAGCGCCAGCCGGGCGTGATCGAGACCGCCTCGGGGCTGCAGTACGAGGTGCTCAAGCAGGGCACCGGCGCCAGCCCGACCGACGGCGACATCACGCTCGCCATGTACAAGGGCACGCTGCGCGACGGCACCCAGTTCGACGCCAGCCAGCAGCCGACACCGCTGCCCGTCACGGGGATGATCCCCGGCTTCACCGAAGCGCTCAAGCTGATGAAGAAGGGCGGCAAGTACCGCCTCTGGATCAAGCCCGAGCTCGGCTATGGCGCCGAGGCGCGCAAGGATCAGCAGGGCAAGGAAGTGATCCCGGCCAACTCGCTGCTGGTGTTCGAGGTCGAGCTGTTCGAGTTCATGCCGCAGGCGCAGTTCATGCAGATGATGCAGCAACAGCAGCAGATGGGCGGCGGCATGCCGGGTGGCCCGCCCCCGGGCGCGGAGCCCCCGCAGGGGCGCTGAGCTTCCGGGAATTGCCTGCACGCGCGATTGCGTCGCGTGCACTTGCCCAACGATTGCGAAAGGCGCACTAGCCCGCCGCGGAGGGCAACGTGTTCGACGCATTCGACCCCATCATCCTGGCGCGTATCCAGTTCGCGTTCACGGTCAGCTTCCACTTCATCTTCCCGGCCTTCTCGATCGGGCTGGCCAGCTATCTGATGGTGCTCGAGGGGCTGTGGCTGCGCACCGGCAAGCAGCTCTACCTCGACCTGTTCAAATACTGGATCAAGATCTTCGCGATCGCCTTCGCGATGGGCGTCGTCTCGGGCATCGTCATGTCCTACCAGTTCGGCACCAACTGGGCGGTGTTCTCGGACAAGGCGGGGCCCGTGATCGGGCCGCTGATGGCTTATGAGGTGCTCACCGCCTTCTTCCTCGAGGCCGGTTTCCTCGGCGTGATGCTGTTCGGGATGAACAAGGTAGGGCGCAAGCTGCACTTCGCCGCCACCTGCATGGTCGCGGTCGGCACCTTCATCTCGGCCTTCTGGATCCTGTCGGTGAACAGCTGGATGCAGACCCCGGTCGGCTATGCGATCAACGAAGCCGGGCAGTTCGTCCCCGCCGCGCCATGGTGGGACATCGTGTTCAACCCGAGCTTCCCCTATCGCCTGATCCACACCGTGACCGCCGCCTACCTCACCACCGCGCTGGTCGTGGGCGCGGTCGGCGCCTGGCATCTGCTCCGCGACAAGACCGACGCGCATGCGCGGAAGATGTTCAGCATGGCGATGTGGATGGCGGCGCTGGTCGCGCCGGTGCAGATCTTCGTCGGCGACCAGCACGGCCTCAACACCCTCGAGCATCAGCCGCAGAAGGTGATGGCGATGGAAGGCCATTATCACAGCCATCCCGAGGGTGCTCCGCTGATCCTGCTCGGCCTGCCCAATGCCAAGGAGAAGCGAGTCGACTATGCGGTCGAGATCCCCAAGCTCGGCTCGCTGATCCTCAAGCACGATCCCAACGCGCCGCTCGCCGGGCTCGACACGATCCCGGACACGGACGAGCCGCCAGTCTGGATCGTCTTCTGGTCGTTCCGCATCATGGTCGGCATCGGGCTGCTGATGCTCGGGCTCGGCCTGTGGAGCCTGTTGGCGCGCTGGCGCGGCAAGCTCTACGATTGGCCGCTGCTGCATCGCGCGGCGATCCTGATGGGGCCGTCGGGCTTTGTCGCGGTGATCGCCGGCTGGGTGACGACCGAGGTCGGGCGCCAGCCCTTCACCGTCTACAATCTGCTGCGCACCGTCGACAGCGCCTCGCCGCTCGCCGCGCCCGCGGTGGGCGCCTCGCTGGTGGCGTTCGTGCTGGTCTATTTCGCGGTGTTCGGCTTCGGCACCTGGTACATCCTCAAGCTGATGCAGAAGGGAGCGCAGCCGCACGAGCCCGAGATCACCGACGACGCGCCGATCCGCGCCGCCGGGATCACGCCCGGCCCTGCCCAAAAGGAACTCAAGGACAAGGGGGAGCTGCCCGATGGCCGTTGATCCCATCCTGGCGATGATCTGGGCGTTCCTGATCGCCTTCGCCGTGTTCGCCTATGTCGTGATGGACGGGTTCGATCTCGGCATCGGCATCCTCTTCCCCGCCTTCGAGGTGGGGGAGGAGCGCGACAAGGCGATGAACTCGATCGCGCCGGTGTGGGACGGCAACGAGACCTGGCTGGTGCTCGGCGGCGGCGGGCTGATGGCGGCGTTTCCGCTCGCCTATGCGATCGTGCTGCCCGCGCTCTACCCGCCGATCATCGCGATGCTGCTCGCGCTCGTGTTTCGCGGCGTCGCGTTCGAGTTCCGCTGGCGCGACCCGGGTCACCGCCGCTGGTGGGACTTCGCCTTCACCGCCGGCTCGTTCGTCGCGGCGCTGAGCCAGGGGATCATTCTCGGCGCATTGCTGCAGGGGATCGCGGTCGCCGACCGCGCCTATGCCGGCGGCTGGCTCGACTGGCTGACGCCGTTCACGCTGCTCACCGGGCTCAGCGTCGTCGCGGGTTATGCGCTGCTCGGCGCGACCTGGCTGATCTGGAAGACCGACGGGCGCGGGCAGGAACATGCCTATCGCCTCTCCGGCTGGTTCGGGCTTGCGACACTCGCCGCGATCGTCGCGGTCAGCGGCGCGACCCTGTTCCTGTCGCACGGCTATTGGCAGCGCTGGCTCGATTTCCCGCAAGTGCTGGCGACCGCGCAGGTGCCGCTGCTCACCGCGATCACGGCCTTCGCCTTCCATCGCTCGCTCAGGAAGAAGCGCGAGGTGCGGCCTTTCTTCCTCGCGCTCGGGCTGTTCCTGATGGGCTTCATCGGGCTCGGGATCAGCATGTGGCCCTATGTCATCCCGCGCAGCGTGACGATCATGGACGCCGCCGCGCCCGCGGCGAGCCAGGGCTTCATGCTGATCGGCGCGGGGCTGCTGATCCCGATCATCCTCGCCTACACCGCCTGGTCCTATTGGGTGTTCCGCGGCAAGGTCGGGGCGGAGGGCTATCATTGAGCGTGGACGAAGCGCCCGGGCCGCTGTGGAAGCGCCTCGCCTGGCTCGTCGGAATCTGGGCGGCGAGCGTAGCCGTTCTGGGGCTGGTCGCCGCGATCATCCGCTACTGGCTGTCGTGACCGTTGTCTCCCCCGCCGCCATCGACTAGGGCGGCGACCGTCTCAGACCAAGGCGGGGAATCGGCCGGAATATGAAGGGCATTATTCTGGCGGGAGGCAGCGGCACGCGCCTCTATCCCGCGACGCTGGCGATCTCGAAGCAGCTGCTGCCGGTGTTCGACAAGCCGATGATCTATTATCCGCTGTCGGTGCTGATGCTCGCCGGCATCCGCGAGATCCTGATCATCTCCACTCCGCGCGATCTGCCGATGTTCGAGGCGCTGCTGGGCGACGGATCGGCGTTCGGAGTGAGCTTCAGCTACGCCGTCCAGCCCGAGCCCAACGGACTCGCCGAGGCGTTCATCATCGGCGCCGATTTCGTGGGCGGCGGTCCGAGTGCGCTGATTCTCGGCGACAACATCTATCACGGCGACAAGATGGGCGAGAAATGCCGCCTCGCCGCCGACGAGGCCGCCGGGGGCGGGGCCAATGTCTTCGCCTATCATGTCGACGATCCCGAGCGCTATGGCGTGGTCTCGTTCGACCCCGAGACCGGCCGTGCGACCAGTGTCGAGGAGAAGCCCGCCAATCCCCAGTCCAACTGGGCGATCACCGGCCTCTATTTCTACGACAAGGACGTCGTCGACATCGCCAGGTCGATCCAGCCCTCGGCGCGCGGCGAGCTCGAGATCACCGACGTCAACCGCACCTATATGGAGCGCGGCGACCTCCACATCACCCGGCTCGGCCGCGGCTATGCCTGGCTCGACACGGGGACGCACGAGAGCCTGCACGAGGCCGGCGCGTTCGTCCGCACGATCGAGCACCGCACCGGCATCAAGATCGCCTGTCCCGAGGAGATCGCGCTCGAGCTCGGCTGGCTCGACGGCGACGCGGTGCTGAAGCGCGCCGCCAGCCTCGGCAAGACCGGCTATGCCGATTACCTCAAGAAGCGCGTCGCGAGCCTCGCATGACTCAGTTCAACCGCCTCGCCATCCCCGACGTGATCGAGGTCGTCCCGCCCAAATATGGCGACCATCGCGGCTTCTTCTCGGAGGTGTTCAAGCTCTCGGCCTTCGCCGCCGAGGGGATCGACATCGACTGGATCCAGGACAATCAGAGCTTCTCGGCGCAGGTCGGCACGGTGCGTGGGCTGCACTTCCAGGTGCCGCCGGTGGCGCAGGACAAGCTGGTCCGCGTCCTGCGCGGATCGATCTACGACGTCGCGGTCGATATCCGGAAGGGCTCGCCGAGCTACGGCAAATGGGTCGGCGTCGAGCTGTCGGCCGAGAAGTGGAACCAGCTGCTCGTGCCGATCGGCTTCGCGCATTGCTTCATGACGCTGACCCCCGATACCGAGGTGCTCTACAAAGTCAGCGGCCCTTACTCGAAGGAACATGAGGGCGCGATCCTGTGGAACGACCCCGATCTCGGCATCGACTGGCCCGATCTCGGTGTGGGACCGACGCTGTCGGACAAGGACAAGATCGCGCCGCGGCTGAAGGATTTCGACTCCCCGTTCGTCTACGAAGGCTGATCCCATGCAGACCATCCTCGTCACCGGCGGCGCCGGCTTCATCGGCTCGGCGGTGGTCCGCCACCTCGTCCGCAAGGGCAAGCGCGTCGTCAATCTCGACCTGCTCACCTATGCCGGCAATCCGGCGAGCCTCAAGGCGATCGAGAACGCCCCCAACCATCGCTTCGTGCAGGGCGACATCGCCGACGTGCCGCTGATCCTCTCACTGCTGCGCGAGGAACAGGTCGACGGCATCATGCACCTCGCGGCGGAGAGCCATGTCGACCGCTCGATCGACGGCCCCTCCGCCTTCGTCGAGACCAATGTCGTCGGCACCTTCCGCCTCCTCTCCGCCGCGCTCGAATATTGGCGGGGGCTGGAGGGCGCGAAGAAGGACGGTTTCCGCTTCCACCACATCTCGACCGACGAGGTGTTCGGGGACCTGCCCTTCGACAGCGGCATCTTCACCGAAGAGACGCCCTACGCCCCGTCATCACCCTATTCGGCGTCGAAGGCGGCGAGCGACCATTTCGTCCGCGCCTGGCACGAGACTTATGGCCTGCCGGTCGTGCTTTCCAACTGCTCGAACAATTACGGGCCGTTCCACTTCCCCGAGAAGCTGATCCCGCTGGTCATCCTCAACGCGCTCGAGGGCAAGCCGCTGCCGGTCTACGGCAAGGGCGAGAATGTCCGCGACTGGCTGTACGTGGACGACCACGCCAAGGCGCTCGAGCTGGTGCTGACCAAAGGCGTGGTCGGCGAGAGCTACAATGTCGGCGGGCGCAACGAGCGCACCAACCTCCAGGTGGTCGAGACGATCTGCGACGTGCTCGACGCGCGCGTGCCGCTGGCCGACGGGCGCAGCCGGCGCGAGCTGATCAGCTTCGTCACCGACCGCCCCGGCCACGACCGCCGCTATGCGATCGACGCGACCAAGATCGAGCGCGAACTCGGCTGGAAGGCCGAGGAGAGCTTCGACACCGGCCTTGCCCGCACGGTCGACTGGTATCTCGACAATCGCTGGTGGTGGGAACCGATCCGTTCGGGCAGCTATGCCGGCGAGCGGCTGGGCAAGACCGCGTGAAGATCCTCGTCACCGGCCGCGACGGCCAGGTCGCGCAGAGTCTCGCCGAGCGCCATGGCGGGCATGAGCTGGTGTTCGCGGGGCGGCCCGATCTGGACCTCGCCGATCCCGCGTCGATCGAGCGCACCATTGCGGCGGTGGACCCCGCGCTGGTGATCTCGGCGGCCGCCTATACTGCGGTCGACAAGGCCGAGGACGAGCCCGAGCTGGCGATGGCGGTGAACGGCGAGGGGCCGGGCGTGCTCGCCCGCGCCGCGGCGAAGCTCGGCGTGCCGGTGATCCACCTTTCGACCGACTATGTCTTCGACGGCGCGCTCGACCGGCCGTGGCGCGAGGACGATCCGGTTGCCCCGCTCGGCGTCTATGGCGCGACCAAGCTTGCGGGCGAGCAGGCCATCGCCGCCTCGGGCGCGACCTACGCGATCCTGCGCACCGCTTGGGTCTACAGTCCGTTCGGCGCGAATTTCGTCAGGACGATGCTGCGCCTCGCCGAGACGCGTGATGCACTCAACGTGGTCGAGGACCAGCATGGCTGCCCGACCTCGGCACTGGATATCGCCGACGGGATCATGGCGGTGATCGCCGCCTGGCAGGCCGATCCCGCGCACGGCGCCAACGGCGTCTATCACCTCGCCGGTACCGGCGAGACGCATTGGGCCGGTTTCGCCCGTGCGATCTTCGCCGAAAGCGCGCAGCGCGGCGGCCCCGCGGCCGAAGTGACCGGCATCCCGTCGAGCGGCTATCCCACGCGCGCCGTGCGCCCGGCCAACTCGCGGCTCGACTGCACCCGGCTGGCGCGGACCTTCGGCTGGCGCGCGCCGCGCTGGCAGGAGTCGCTCGGCGTGGTGATGGACCGGCTGGTGCCGCGGCCATAGCCACCACGGCGCTTTTGGGGTAGGGGCGTCCGTCCGGACTGTCACCCAGGGATAGCTGATCGAATGGCGTCGCGAGCGGAATCCGGCATGTTCGAGCCGATGGCGGCAGGCGGGCTGAGCGCGCGCGGCTGGCGGTCGCGCCCGCTGCTGTGGCGCGCCACCCTGTGGGCCTGCTTCGCGCTCATCGTCGCGGTCGCCTGGGGTCTGGTCGCCGCCGGCCCCATACTGGACGGCTGGGCGCGCGCGCTTTCCTCGGGGGTCAAGGCCGACCTGCTGACGGGCGGCCCGCGCGGCTATGTCGAGGCGGGACTCGGCACGGCGGCGTGGTTCGCGCTGCTCGTCGGCCGTCCGCTCGCCATCCTGGCCGTGGTCATGGCGGTGGAAATCGCGCTGGTCGGGCCGCCGCGCAGCTGGTCGCGCTCCTGTTTCTTCATGCTGATGCAGGCGATCATCGCCTCGCTCTTCTACTTCCTCAACCCCTGGCTCCAGATGGTGCTGCCGGTGGGCGAGCTCGGCGCCCTGGTGCGAGTCGAGATGCAGCATCTGCCGGCCCTTCTCGCGCCGCTCGGCAATTTCTTCCTGATCGTGCTGGTCTTCCTGCTCCATGGCCTCGCCGGCTATTGGGTCCATCGCGCCCAGCACGAGATCCCGTTCCTGTGGCGCTTCCACGCGGTGCACCATGCGATCGAGGACATGGAAGCCATGGGCGACGTTTCGCACCCGTTCGACGCGATCGGCGACCGCATCGGCGTGATCCTCATCGGGTTGCTCGTCGGAGTGAATTACGAGGGGATCGCCTGGATCATCGCGGTGCGCTCGGGCGCGGGCCGGCTGATCCATTCGCGCGCCCCGATCAACTTCGGCAAGCTCGGCTGGCTGTTCGTCGACAACCGCTTCCACTTTACCCACCACAGCGTGCGCGAGAAATATTTCGACCGCAATTATGGCGGCGTGTTCACGATCTACGATCGCCTGTTCGGCACCTATGTCGCACCGGACGGCGACGCGCTCGAAGTGACCGGCATGCCCAGCAAGCTCCCCGCCAGGACGGTGACCCAATTCCTGCTGGCCCGGCTGGACGACCGCCCGGCTGCGCCGGCGGAGACCCGCTGACGCCTCAGAACGCGTTGCGGTGGAGCAGCACGCGGAAGGTCATCAGCACGATCTGGATGTCGCGCCAGATCGTCCAGTGATCGAGATATTCGAGATCGGCCTGGAGCCGGTTGGTGAGGTCGTCCTCATGGAAGGTCGCGCCGCGATAGCCGCGCACCTGGGCGAGGCCGGTGAGGCCCGGCTTGGCGCTGTGGCGGTGCCAGTAGCGCTGGTCGACTTCCCAGAAGAGCTTGTCCGCCGCGCGCGAGCCGAGCGCGTGCGGGCGCGGGCCGACGATGCTCATCTCGCCGCGCAGGACGTTGATCAGCTGGGGCAGCTCGTCGATGCTGGTCTTGCGGATGAACGCGCCGACCTTAGTGATGCGGTCATCGTCGCGGCTGGTCGAGCGGTTGCCCGCGCCGTCGAGCGTCTCGACGCGCATGCTGCGGAACTTGAACATGCTGAACATCTCGTTGCCGCGGCCGATGCGCACCTGCTTGAAGAACACCGGCCCGTCGCTGTCGAGCTTGATCAGCGCCGCGACGATCAGGAACAGCGGCGACAGGAGTACCAGCGCCGATCCCGCGACCGCGACGTCGAAGCCGCGCTTGATCACCCGGTCGAGCAGGTCGAGCGGGCCGGTGGAGACGATCACCGTCGGCATCGGGCCGTGGCGCGCGACGCCCAATGGGGCGAGCTCGGCGAGCTCGGGGATCAGCATCTCGCTCTGGATGTTCGCGCCCTTGAGCGCGCTCGCCCAGGCGATGCGCCGCTCCGGCCGGCACGCCACCACCACCCGGTCGGCGGTCCCCAGCGCCTTGGATAGCCGGTCGTACATCAGCGGGTCGTGCTTGTCGGGATCGAGGTCGAAATCGGCCGCCATCAGCACCGAGAAATCACTCTCGGGCACTTGCTGCCCGGCGTCGCAGATCAGCACCGTCGAATGGATCGCGGCCCCGCGCGACTGGCGCAGGAAATGGGTGAAGCCATAGCGCGCGACGGCGAGGCTCAGGATCGACAGGCCCGCGCCGAAGCCGAGCGTCAGGCGCGAGAATTGCGCGCTGGTCTTGAGCACGAAGGCGACCAGGATGACGATGCACAACGCGGTCAGGAAGGCGCGCACCGACCGAGTGATGCTGAGATAGCGATTCTCGAGCGCCTCGACCGAATAGGCGTGGAGGTTGCTGGCGCTCACCAGATAGATCGGGGTGAGGATGCCCGCGATCAGGATCCAGCCGGTATTGTGGGTGACGCCGACCGTGCCATAGAGCTCGCCTGCGGCGAGGAAGCTCAGCATGATGCAGGCGATGTCGAGCAGGAACAGGCCCGCGATCAGCCGGGCATTGCCGACGCCGCTGGCGGCCCGCCATTTGCTGGATGGCTTGGCCGCGTTGAGTCCCCACTGCGCGGTCTTTTGGCTGTAATTCATGATGCCCCTGAACCTGAGCCGACTCAGCCGATCGAGGCCGCTGCCTATTCCGATTCGTAGTTATCCACAAGGTCACTGCGTTAGTACGGGCGTGCCAAACGGTAGAAAAACGGAATGTTACCGCGTTGCGGAAAAACAGCGGCACGGCTAATGCGCTGGCCGCGGACGGGGTGCCGGCGCGTGGATATCGGGGCCCTCCCGCCGCCGTTCGGCACGGGACGCAAGCGTTGTTCTATCGAGGGGCAGATCGTGAAACTGAGCGGCAAGCGTGTTCTCGTTACCGGAGCCGACGGCTTCATCGGTTCGCACCTCACCGAATATCTGGTCGAGCAGGGCGCCGACGTGCGCGCCTTCGTCTATTACAACAGCTTCAACAGCTGGGGCTGGCTCGACACCTCGAAGCCGGAGATCCGCAAGTCGCTCGACGTGTTCGCGGGCGACATCCGCGACCCTTATGGCGTGCGCAAGGCGATGGAGGGCTGCGACGTGGTCATGCACCTCGCCGCGCTGATCGCCATCCCCTACTCCTACCACTCGCCCGACACGTACATCGACACCAACGTCAAGGGCACGCTCAACGTCGTCCAGGCGGCGCGTGATCTGGGCATAGAACGTGTCGTCCACACCTCGACCAGCGAGGTCTACGGCACCGCGCGCTTCGTCCCGATCACCGAAGAGCATCCGCTGCAGGGCCAGTCGCCCTATTCGGCGAGCAAGATCGGCGCCGATCAGATCGCGCAGAGCTTCTTCCTTTCGTTCGACACGCCGGTGGCGACGATCCGCCCGTTCAACACCTATGGCCCGCGCCAGTCGGCGCGCGCGGTGATCCCGACGATCATTACCCAGATCGCCGCGGGCGCGAACGAGATCCGCCTCGGCGCGACTCATCCGACGCGCGACTTCAACTATGTCCGCGACACGGTGCGCGGCTTCGTCGCGGTCGCCGAATCCGACAAGGCGCTGGGCGAGGTGATCAACATCGGCAGCAACTACGAGATCTCGGTCGGCGACACCGCCGCGCTGATCGCCGAGCGGATGGGGCGTGAGGTTCGCATCGTCTGTGAGAACGAGCGGTTGCGCCCCGACGGCAGCGAGGTCGAGCGGCTGTGGGCGGAGAATGCCAAAGCGCGCGAGCTGACCGGCTGGGCCCCCGAATACGGCGAGCGCGAGGGCTTCGGCCGCGGGCTCGACGAGACCATCGCCTGGTTCAGCGACCCGGCGAACCTCGCGCGCTACAAGACCGACATCTACAACATCTGAGGACCCGCATGGCGAGCGCTGCCCCCACCGATCCGACTCCCGCGATCGCCCAGGACGTCCTCGGCGCGGTGCGGCAGGTGCTGGGCACGCCCAACGGCATGATCCCGCTCCACGAGCCCGAGTTCGCGGGCAACGAATGGGCCTATGTCAAGGAATGCATCGACACCGGCTGGGTCTCGTCGGTGGGCTCCTATGTCAACCGGATCGAAGGCGATCTCGCCGACTTCACCGGGGCGAGCCATGCCGTCGCCACCGCCAACGGCACCGCGGCGCTGCACATCTGCCTGCTGCTCGCCGGGGTCGAGCCGGGTGACGAGGTGCTGCTGCCGACGCTCACCTTCATCGCCACCGCCAACGCCGTCTCCTATATCGGCGCCACGCCGCATTTCGTGGACTCCGAGACGCGCACGCTGGGCGTCGATGCCGAACGGCTTGACGCGCATCTGCGCGAGGTGGCGGAGATCTCGGGCGACCGCTGCGTCAACCGCCGCACCGGCGCGACGATCCGCGCGCTGGTGGTGATGCACGCTTTCGGCCATCCCTGCGATCTCGACGCGCTGGCCGAGGTCGCCGCGCGCTGGAAGATCGTGCTGGTCGAGGACGCCGCCGAATCGCTGGGGTCCTACTACAAGGGCCGCCACACCGGGAATGTCGGCCGCATCGCCGCACTGAGCTTCAACGGCAACAAGGTGATGACCACCGGCGGGGGCGGGGCGATCCTGACCAACGACCCCGAGCTCGGCCGCCACGCCAAGCACCTCACCACCACGGCGCGCGTGCCGCACCGCTGGAACTTCATCCATGACGAGGTGGGCTACAACTACCGCCTGCCCAACCTCAACGCCGCGCTCGGCTGCGCGCAGCTCGAGCGCGTGCCGGGGATGATCGAGCGCAAGCGCAAGCTCGCCGACCGTTACGCCGCCGCCTTTGCCGAGGTGCCCGGCGTACGCTTCCTCGTCGAGCCCGCGCAGTGCGTCAGCAACTATTGGCTCAACACCATCGTGCTCGACGCGGCGCAGGCCGATGCGCACGAGGCGGTGCTGGGCGTGCTCAACGACGCCGATTACATGTCGCGCCCGCTGTGGACGCTGATGCACCGGCTGCCGATGTACGCCGCCTGCCCGCGCGCCGATGTGAGCGTCGCGGAGGGGCTGGCGGCGGCGGTGATCAACCTGCCGAGTAGCCCGAAGCTGGCCGACTGAGCCGATGGCCGTCTTCGCCCTCATCCCGGCACGCGGCGGATCCAAGGGCATCCCGCGCAAGAATATCCGTGAGATCGCGGGCAAGCCGCTGATCGCCTGGACGATCCAGGCCGCGCTGGCCGCGCCCGGGGTCGACGCGGTGGTGGTGAGCACCGAGGACGAAGAGATCGCTGCGGTGTCGCGCGAATGGGGCGCCGACGTCCCCTTCATGCGTCCGGCCGAGTTGGCGGCGGACGAGACGCCGGGGATCGATCCCGTGCTCCACGCGATCGACGTGCTCCCGTCCTACGACGCGGTGCTGCTGCTCCAGGCGACCTCGCCGCTGCGCGGGGTCGCGGATATCGAGGGCATCCTCACGCTCGCCGCGCAGACCGGTGCGCCCGCGGTGGTATCGGTGTGCGAGCCGGAGGACCATCCCAACTGGATGTACCGGCTGGACGCCGGTTCGCGGCTGGCGCCGCTGATGCCCACGCCCGAAGTGACGCGGCGCCAGGACCTGCCGCCGGTCTATGCGCTCAACGGTGCGATGTATTTCGCTCGCACCGACTGGCTGCGCGAGACGCGCGGTTTCCTGAGCGCGGAGACGCGCGGCTATCCGATGCCCGCCGAGCGTTCGGTCGACATCGACACGCCGCTCGACTGGCGCGTGGCCGAGATGCTGCTGCGGGGGGAGGGGTGATGCCGCCGCTGTTCATCCTCGGCACCGGCGGGCAGGCGCGCGACGTCGCCGACATCGCCGACGCGCTCGGCTATCGCACCGTGTTCGTGACGCGCGACGCGGCGGTGATCGAGGGCTGGACGCGCGACGACGAAATCGTCGACGAGGAGACCGCGCTGGCACAGGCCGCTTCCGAGGCGTTCGTGGTCGGCGTTGGTGACAACCGCACCCGAGCCGCCATCGCCGGGCGGCTGCGTGGCACGCTGCGCTTCCCCAGCCTGATCCACCCCGACACCAGCTTCGGCCGCGGCTCGCGCGCTTCGCTCGAGACATCGACCGGCAGCGTGGTGTTCGCCGGCGCGCGCTTCACCAACAATGTCGCGTTCGGCGACTTCTGCATCGTCAATCTCGCCGCGACCGTCTCGCACGATGTCGAGCTCGGCGATTTCGCCAACCTGTCACCCGGCGCCTCTATCGCCGGCAATGTCCGGGTCGGGGAGGGCGCGCTGATCGGGGTGCGCGCGGCGGTAAATCAGGGTAACGACACGCGCAAGCTCGAGATCGGCGCCTGGACCGCGGTCGGGTCGGGCGCGGCGGTGATCCGCGACTGCGAGCCCGACGCGGTCTATGTCGGCGTACCAGCAAGGAAGATTCGTTGAAGACGCTCATCATCGCCGAGGCCGGGGTCAACCACAATGGCGACATGGATCTGGCGCGCCGGCTGGTCCGCGCCGCCGCGGATGCCGGCGCCGACATGGTCAAGTTCCAGACCTTCCAGGCGAGCAAGATCACCGCGGCGCACGCGCCCAAGGCCGATTACCAGAAGGAAACCACCGGCACCGGCGAGAGCCAGCAGGAGATGATCGCCAAGCTCGAGCTGTCGCGTGCCGATCACGACATGCTGGTCGCCGAATGTGCCGATGCCGGCATCCGCTTCTTCTCGACCGGCTTCGACGAGGACAGCCTCGACATGCTGGTCGAGCTCGGCATCGACCGGATCAAGGTGCCCTCGGGCGAGATCACCAACCTGCCGCTGCTGCGCCACATCGCGGGCAAGGGGCTCCCGGTGATCCTCTCGACCGGCATGGCCGACATGGCGGACATCGAGGCGGCGATCGGCGTGCTGGAGGCGGGCGGGGTGCCGCGCGCGCAGATCACCGTGCTTCACTGCAACACCGAATATCCGACACCGATGCAGGACGTGAACCTGCCGGCTATGCGCAACATCGGCGCGGCATTCGGGGTCGAGGTCGGCTATTCCGACCACACGATGGGGATCGAGCTGCCGATCGCCGCGGTCGCGCTCGGCGCCACCGTGATCGAGAAGCATCTGACGCTCGACCGCGGCCTGCCCGGCCCCGACCATCGCGCCAGCCTCGAGCCCGGCGAGTTCGCGCACATGGTGCGGGCGATCCGCAACATCGAGCAGGCGGTGGCCGGCGACGGCATCAAGCGTCCGAGCCCGAGCGAGGCCAAGAACCGCGCCATCGCGCGCAAGTCGATCGTCGCCGCGCGCGACATCGCCGCGGGCGAGGCGTTCAGCGCCGACAACCTCACCGCCAAGCGCCCCGGCACCGGCATCTCGCCGATGCGCTGGGACGAGGTGGTCGGCCGCACCGCCCACCGCGCCTTCGCGGCCGACGAGCTGATCGAGCTGTGAGCGCCGCCCGCCGCATCTGCGTCGTCACCGGCACGCGGGCCGAATACGGCCTGATGCGCGGGCTGATCGCGGGCATCCGCGATGACGACGCGTTCGAGCTGCAGCTCGCCGTCACCGGCATGCATCTCTCGCCCGAGTTCGGCCTCACCTGGCGCGAGATCGAGGCCGACGGCTTTCCGATCGACGAGCGTGTCGAGATCCTGCTGAGCAGCGACACACCCGTCGGGGTGAGCAAGGCGATGGGTCTCGGGCTTATCGGCTTCGCCGACGCCTTCGCGCGATTGAAGCCCGACCTCGTCGTGGTGCTCGGCGACCGCTTCGAGATTCTCGCGGCGGCGTCGGCGGCGCTGGTCGCGGGCATCCCGATCGCGCACATTCATGGTGGCGAGACCACCGAGGGGGCGTTCGACGAGGCGATCCGCCATTCGGTGACCAAGATGTCGCACCTGCACTTCACCGCGGCGGCGCCCTATCGCGACCGGGTGATCCAGCTCGGTGAAGCGCCCGAGCGCGTGTTCCTGGTCGGCGGACTCGGCATCGACGCGATCAAGGGACTGAAGCTGCTCGATCGCGCCGAGCTGGAAGGGCAGCTCGACCTCGAGTTCGGCGCGCGCAACCTGATGGTGACGTTCCACCCGCCGACGCTCGAGCCGGGCGAGGCGGCGGCGCAGATGCAGGCGCTGCTCGACGCGCTCGATTCGCTGGGGCCGGAGACGCATCTCCTGTTCACCATGCCCAATGCCGACACCGGCGGGCGTGAGCTTGCGGCGATGGTCGACCGCTTTGTCGCAGCGCGTCCGCACGCCCGCGTGTTCACCTCGCTCGGCCAGCTGCGCTATCTTTCGTGCATGCGGCTCATGGACGGGGTGGTGGGCAACTCGTCGAGCGGCCTGATCGAGACGCCGAGCTTTGGAATCGGCACGGTCAATATCGGCGATCGCCAGGCTGGTCGGCTCAAGGCGGCGAGCGTGATCGATTGTGCGCCGCAACAGGACGCGATAGAGGCGGCCCTGGAACGGCTGTTCTCGGACGATTTCCGCAAGGGGCTGGCAGGGGTCGAGAACCCCTATGGCACCGGTGGCGCGACCATGGCGATTCTCGACGTGCTGCGCCGGCATCCTTTGTCGGGATTGCTCAAAAAGTCGTTTCACGACATTGCCTTGGCAACGGATACCGGGGAGCGATAGACGATGGTTTCCGAGCAGTGGCGCGCCTGTCTGCTTCCGCACGAGTCGAGCGTCCAGGACGCGATCCGCTGCCTCGATAAATCGGGGCTTCAGATCGCAATGGTGGTCGATGCCGGCGATCGGCTGCTCGGCACGGTGACCGACGGCGACATCCGCCGCGGCCTGCTGCGCGGGGTTCAGCTCGCAGATCCGGTCGCACCGATCGTCCATGGCGACCCGCTGGTGGTGCCGCCGAGCCTCGAGCAAGACATGGTGCTGCAGCTGATGCAGGCCAACAAGATCCATCAGCTGCCGATCGTCGACGAGGGGCGCCGCGTCGTCGGCCTCTATGTCTGGGACGAGCTGCAGGCGAGCCCGAGCGCGCGGCCCAACACCATGGTGGTAATGGCTGGCGGCAAGGGTACGCGCCTGCGCCCGCACACCGAGAATTGCCCCAAGCCGCTACTGCCGGTCGGCGGCAAGCCGATGCTCGAGCACATCATCCAGCGCGCGAGCGGCGAGGGCTTCCGGCACTTCGTGCTGGCGATCCACTATCTCGGCCACATGATCGAGGAGTATTTCGGCGACGGCAGCCGCTGGAACGTGCGCATCGACTATCTGCGCGAGAACGCCCCGCTCGGCACCGGCGGCGCGCTCAGCCTGCTCTCGCCGCGGCCCGAGCACCCGTTCCTCGTCACCAACGGCGATGTGCTGACGGATGTGCGCTACAGCGAGATCCTCGACTTCCACGAGCGCCAGGGCGCCGCCGCGACGATGGCCGTGCGCAGCCACGAATGGCAGCATCCGTTCGGCGTGGTGAAGACCCGCGGCATGGAGATTATCGGCTTCGAGGAGAAGCCGATCTATCGCAGCCACGTCAACGCCGGTATCTACGTGATCGAGCCGCGCGCGCTTGACGCGCTCGAAACCCATCAGCATTGCGACATGCCGACGCTGTTCGAGCGACTCCAGGCCGGATCGGACCGCACCATCGTCTACCCGATGCACGAGCCTTGGCTCGACGTCGGGCGCCCCGCCGACCTCGAGCAGGCGCGCAACAACCACGAACCCGCCTGACGCCCGTTTTTGACCGAAAGAGGTTTCCCCATGAAGATTGGCCCGAGTTCCAGCGTTGATCTGTCGCGCTACGAGCGCCCCGATGACCAGCTCGAGGTCTTCTACGGCCTGCCGCGCGAGGTGCGCTTCTGCGTCAAGTGCAACATGTCGAACCAGCAGCCGATGTCGTCGAACGAGTATGCGCACGGCGCCGGCTCGACGAAGACGACGATGCAGTTCGATGAGGAGGGCGTGTGCCACGCCTGCCGCTTCAACGAGCTCAAGGCCAACGAGGCCGAGATCAACTGGGACGAGCGCGAGCGCGAGCTGGTCGAGCTGTGCGATCGCTATCGCCGCGACGACGGCAGCTACGACTGCATCGTCGGCGGCAGCGGGGGCAAGGACAGCGCGATGCAGTCGCACCTGCTCAAGTACAAATACGGCATGAACCCGCTGACGGTGACCTGGTCGCCGCACCTCTACACCGACATCGGCTGGAAGAACTTCCAGAACTGGCTGCACGTCGGCGGCTTCGACAACTATCTGTTCACGCCCAACGGCAAGATCCATCGCCTGCTCACGCGCAACGCGACGATCAACCTGCTCCACCCGTTCCAGCCATTCATCCTCGGCCAGAAGACCTTCGTCGCCAAGATGGCGGCCAAGCTCAACATCCCGCTGATCTTCTACGGCGAGATGCCCGGCGAATATGGCGAGCAGATCAGCCACAAGACCTCGAGCTACGCCGCCGGCAAGGACGCGGAGAGCGAGGGCTTCCAGCTCGATTACTATCGCGGCCGCGACGTGCGCGACATGCTGCTCGGCGGCAAGTCGATCGGCGAGTATCTCGAGGAGGGCGTGCCGCTGGTCGACCTCAAGAGCTATCTCCCGATGGAGAACGAAGTGCTGATCGAGAAGGGCATCGACTGGAAATATCTCGGCTACTACGTCCGGTGGGTGCCGCAGGAAGCGTATTACTACGCGGTGGAGCATACCGGGTTCGAGGCCAATCCGGTGCGCACCGAGGGCACCTATTCCAAGTACAACAGCCTCGACGACAAGGTCGACGGCTTCTTCTACTACACCCGCTGGATCAAGTTCGGCGTCGGCCGCACGATGATGGATTCCGCTCAGGAGATCCGCAACCACCACATCACCAAGGAAGAGGGCCTGGCGCTCATGGAGCGCTACGAGGGCGAGTATCCGGCGCGCTACGAGAAGGAGTTCCTCGACTATGTCGGCATGACGCGCGAGGAGCTGTTCGAGACCGTCGACCGCTTCCGCTCGCCGCACCTGTGGAAGGTCGAGGACGGCGAGTGGAAGCTGCGCCACACGCCCTGGGGGCGGACGGACCAGCGCGCATGAGGAACACCCGCCTGATCGCGCGGCTCGACGTCAAGGGCCCCAACCTCATCAAGGGGATCCACCTCGAAGGGCTGCGCGTCATCGGCGATCCGCAGGAATATGCCCGGCGCTATTACGAGCAGGGCGCGGACGAGCTGATCTATATCGACATCGTCGCGAGCCTCTATGGCCGCAACAGCCTCGGCGACATCGTCGCCCGGGCGGCGCGCGACGTGTTCGTGCCGCTCACCGTCGGCGGCGGGCTGCGCTCGATCGACGATGTGCGCGCGATGCTGCGCGCGGGCGCCGACAAGGTCGCGATCAACACCGCGGCGATCCGCCGCCCCGAGCTGATCACCGAGATCGCGCAGCGCTTCGGCTCGCAATGCATGGTGCTCGGGATCGAGGCCAAGCGCAGCGGCGCGGGCAAGTGGGAAGCCTTCACCGACAATGGCCGCGAGTTCACCGGGGTCGACGTCGTCGAATGGTGCCGCCGCGGCTACGAGCTCGGCGCGGGCGAGATCCTGCTGACCTCGGTCGACCAGGAGGGCACGCGCAAGGGCTTCGACACCGCGCTGATCGAGGCGGTGACCAAGGTCGTGCCGATCCCCGTGATCGCCTCGGGCGGGATGGGCTCGACCCAGCACATGGTCGAGGCGGTCGAGCATGGCGCCGACGCGGTCGCGATGGCCGACATCCTTCACTATAACCGCATGTCGCTGCCCGCGATCCGCGCCGCCGCGATCGACGCGGGGCTGCGCGTGCGCCGCGATACGGAGATTGCCGCGTGAGCGTGGTCCACATCGTCGATTACGGGATCGGCAACCTCTACAGCGTGTCGCGCGCGATCGAGAAGGCGGGCGGCGAGGCCAGGCTGACCAGCGACGCCGCCGAGATCGCCCGCGCCGATCGCATCCTGCTGCCCGGCGTCGGCGCCTACGAGCCGTGCATCTCGACGCTGCGCGAGACCGGCCTCGCCGATCCGGTTCTGGAATTCGCCGCCACCGGCCGCCCGTTCCTCGGCATCTGCGTCGGCATGCAGCTGCTGTTCGACTACAGCCTCGAATTCGGCCGCCACGAGGGTCTCGGGCTGATCCCCGGCCATGTCGCGGCGATCCCGCCCAGCGACGAGGCCGGCACGCGCAAGGTGCCGCATATCGGCTGGAGCCCGCTGCTGGTGCCTGAGGGGCGCAACGGCTGGGAAGGCACGCTGCTCGATGGCGCCGAGCCGGGCGTCAGCTCGGCCTATTTCGTCCACTCGTTCAACTGCGTGCCCGACGATCCCGCCCGGCGCCTGGCCGAGGCCGATTATGCCGGCTTCGCGGTGTGCGCCGCGGTCGAGAAGGACAACATCACCGCCTTCCAGTGCCACCCCGAGAAGAGCGGCCCGGCCGGCCTGCGCATCCTCGAGAACTTCCTGCGCAAATAGCCTCATCATAGTGGATGACGCCCCTCATTCCTCCCCCTGCGGGGGAGGAATGAGCGCTCTCCTAAACCGTCCCCCGAACCCGCGCGACCGCCTGACGGAAGCGGTTGGGGACGTAGATCGCCGCCAGCACCGCGAAGATCGCCCCGACGATGGCGAGCTTGATCGCGCCGGCCAGCACGACGTGCATCCCGCTCCAGCCCGGCCAGGCGGCGAGCAACGCCATCCCCGCCAGCGTGACGGTGACCATCGCCAGCTCGCCGAAATAGGACTGCCCGCTGATGCGCCACGCCATGATGTGGCTGAACAGCGTCATCGTGACATAGGCGCCGAGCGTCGCCACCGCGCCGCCGACCAGGCCATAGGGCGGGATCAGCGCGAGGCCGAGCACCACCGACATCACCGCGCCGAGCACCGACATCGCCGCCGAGGTGCGCGGGCGGCGATGATATTCGAGTGCGGTGTTGGAGACGAGGCTCAGCGAATAGACGAACGCCGCGACCAGCAGCACCAGCAGCACCGGCAGCCCCGAGAGATAGCCGGCGGGCGCGACGATGCGGATAATCTCGCTCGC
This sequence comes from Sphingomonas sp. MS122, assembly GCF_049532975.1. Taxonomy (GTDB): domain Bacteria; phylum Pseudomonadota; class Alphaproteobacteria; order Sphingomonadales; family Sphingomonadaceae; genus Sphingomonas. The sequence goes on from NZ_CP186695.1 coordinate 2,023,762, forward strand.
GAACAGCACCGCGCCGCCCGCCGCGCCGAAGATCAGCAGGATGAACAGGCGGCTCGAGCGGCGCAATATCTCGGGCGCGGCCTCGGGCGTGGCGCCGAACACCGCGGGCTGCATCGCCTTGCCGAAGGATTGCGAGGCGACGGTGATCACCAATGCGAGCTGCTGCGCCAGGCCGAAGATCGCGATGTCCTCGAGCGTCACGTGGCGCTGCAGCGTCAGCACGCTGAACCGGTTGAGGACGAAGAAGGCGATGTAGCTCACCGCGAAGGGCAGGCCGTAGTGCAGCGAGGGGAGCAGATCGGCGCGGCGGATGCGCGGGGCGAGGTCCCCGCCGATCCGCCACAGCAGCACCAGGGTCGCGGGGAGATAGCCGATCGCGAAGGCGCCGAGCAGCCCCGGCAACCCCAGGTGCAGCACTTCGAGCGCGATGAACGCGGCGACCGTCACGATCGCTGCGGCGGTGATCTGGATCCCGACGAACAGGTTGACGCGATTGTCGAGCCGCACCCACAGCGACCCCAGGCCCGCGGTGAAGGTCAGCGCCGCGATCCCGAGCGCGTACCAGAGATAGGGGTGCGAGGGCGTTCCCGGCGACACCAGCCGCCACAGCGGATCGCCCGCCGCCGCCGCAATGCCCGCGGCCGCAGCGATCACCAGCAGCGCGAACATCAGGATCGAGTTGACGTAGCGGCCGGGCTCGCCCCCGCCGCGATGGTCGAAATAGAGCCGGCCGACCGCGGAGAGCAGCCCGAACTGGATCAGATAGCCGATCAGCTCGATGTTGGTCTTGACGATGACATAGGCGCCGAACTCGCTCTGGCTCAGCGCATGGGTGTAGAGCGGGAGCAGCAGGAAGCCGCTGACGCCGAGCACCAGCATGTCGGCGATGCCGTACAGTGCGCTTGCCGTCAGAAGCTGGCGAATCCGCATCTGCCCCCGCACCCGTGGTGAATCATCGCCGCGCGCTAGGGGCGCGTTGGGCGCAGGTCAACGCGACGGCCCCTGTTTTTCGACGGGACACTGCGCTAGTCGGTCGCGCGGCCGAATCTTGACCGGCCCGGAGCGCTCTGGTCTTTGGGCCCTGAATGGATTGGGGGAATTGCGTGCTCAAGTTCCTGCAACGCCTTGCCGGGCATGTCTGGCTCGCAACCCGCGAGCTCGGCTATGGCGTGGTCAAGCTGCGCCAGCCGGTACCCGAGGCGCTCAATTTCTTCGCGATGCGCCTGCTCACCCCGTTCGGCTTCTTCCGCAGCTGGGACCGCAAGCGGACATCGGCCGAGCACCCCGAGCTCGAAAGCCTGAGCAGCGTCGGTTTCGCCGAACTCGCGCCGCTGCCCGACGACCGGGTCGAGGCGCTCAAGAGCCATTTCTGCCGCAATGTCGACCTCAAGCAGGGGCGCGACTATCGCAACCTCGCCGCTTATCTCGACCATTATCGCGCCGAGCGCATCCAGCGCCCGCGCGGGTTGCTCGCCACCGGGCGCGCCGACTGCCCGATCACCCAGATCGCGCTGTCCGACCGCTTCGTCGAGCTCGCCGCCGAATTCCTCGAGCTCGACAAGACGCGCATGGTCGCAGCCGCCTCGATCGACGCGCTGGTCAGCTTCGAGCAGCCACGCAAGGTGATCGGCGGTTATGACGACGCGCTCGCCTGGCACCGCGACATCGACAGCTACCGCTTCCTCAAGATCTTCGCCTTCCTCACCGATGTCGAGATCGATGGCGGGCACCACGAGGTCTATCTCCAGTCGCACAACAGCATGCCGATCCGGCTCGGCCCGATCTCGCGTTATTCGAACGAGGAGATCGAGGCGGCGATCGGCACCGCGCGGCTGCACAAGGTGAAGGGCCCGGCCGGCTATACCTTCGCCGAGAACACCTTCGGCTTCCATCGCGGCACCCGCCCGGTGAAGGGCGACCGGCTGATCCTCAACCTCCAGTACATGGAAGACACATTCCGCGTCCGCTATCCCGAGGCGTTCGACGTGATCCGCCGCAACGCGCTGCCGGAAGCGGCCTGAGCCTTGCGCGGCGCGGCCAGCATGAGCGCGGGCGGCTGAGCGCATGCTGTTCAACTCCTACGAGTTCATCCTGCTCTATCTGCCCGTGGTGTTCGCGGGTTTCTTCGCGATCGCGCGGTTCAGCCGGCGCGGCGCGGCGCTGTGGCTCGCGCTCGCCTCGCTGTTCTTCTACGGTTGGTGGGATCCGCGCTACGTCGTGCTGCTGCTCGGCTCGATCGGCTTCAACTATGTCATGGGCTACACCATCGCCCATTCGCGGGTCGATGATGCGCCGACCGCGCGGGGGCGGGCGCTGCTCGCCTTCGCGGTCACCGCCAACCTCGCGCTGCTAGCCTATTACAAATATGCCGATTTCTTCATCGGCACCGCCAATGATCTGGGCGGGTTCGACTGGGCGCTGTGGCATGTGGTGCTGCCGCTCGGCATCTCGTTCTTCACCTTCACCCAGATCGCGTTCCTGGTCGACGCCCACCGCGGCATCGCGCGCGAGTACAACCCGGTCCATTATTTGCTGTTCGTCACCTATTTCCCGCATTTGATCGCGGGGCCGGTGCTGCACCACAAGCAGATGATGCCGCAGTTCGGGCGGCCCGAGACCTATCGGCTCAACATCACCAACATCAATCTCGGCATGACCATCTTCGTGATCGGCCTGCTCAAGAAGGTGCTGATCGCCGACCAGTTCGCGCTCTACGCCGATCCGGTGTTCAACGCGGTGCAGGGCGGGACGGCCGTCACGATGACCGAGGCGTGGGTTGGTGCGCTGGCCTATACCTTCCAGCTCTATTTCGACTTTTCGGCTTATTCGGACATGGCGATCGGCCTGTCGAAGCTGTTCAACGTCGATCTGCCGATCAACTTCAACTCGCCCTACAAGTCGCGCAGCATCATCGATTTCTGGCGGCGCTGGCACATCACCCTGTCCAACTTCCTGCGCGACTATCTCTACATCTCGCTCGGCGGGAACCGCCACGGCGCGGTGCGGCGCTACTTCAACCTGCTCGCGACGATGGTGCTGGGCGGGCTGTGGCACGGCGCCAACTGGACGTTCGTGCTATGGGGCACGCTGCACGGCCTCTATCTCGTCATCAACCATGGCTGGAACGCGCTGCGCACGCGGCTCGGCCTCCCCTCAGTGCCGGGCGGGGCGTTCCTCGCCTGGCTGGTGACCTTCGTCGCGGTGGTGCTCGCCTGGATATTCTTCCGCGCCACCACGATCGAGAGCGCGATCCGGCTGATCGAGGGCGCGGTGGGTCTGCACGGCTTGGGTTCCTATGCCGCGCTCGCGCCGCACGTGCCCGAGACCCCGGCGATGCTGCTCGCCTGGATCACCGCCGGCCTGCTGATCGTCAAGCTCGCCCCCAACAGCCTCGAGATCGCCGCGTGGCTCCAGAACTGGAAATGGCGCGGCTGGATGCTCGGCTATGCGGTCGGCGCGGCGCTGGTGTTCGTGATGCTCAACTTCAGCCGCGTGTCGGCCTTCATCTACTTCAACTTCTGACCATGACCGAGAGACGCTTCCTGCTTGGCTTCGTGACGGCGCTGGTGACGCTGGGCCTGGTCGTGGGCGCGTTCCAGATCCTGTTCACGCGCGTCGGGGAGATCGGCCTCGCCCAGGTCGTCGACCGCCAGCTCGCCGTGCCCAATGGCGACGTCCTGTTCCTCAGCGGGGTCAACCAGAACAGCCACCGCTACAAGCTGATGCTGTTCGATCGCCAGCAGCCGCAGGTGATCGCGATCGGGTCGAGCCGCGCGATGGAGGTCCGCGCCGAGTTCTTCGACGCGCCGTTCGTGACCTTGGGCGGCGCGGTCAACAACCTCGCCGACCTCGAGGCGGTGGCAGATCACGTCGCCAAGGCGCCGGCCAAGCCGCGCCTCGCGATCGTCTATGTCGATCCGTGGCTGTTCAACGCGCGCTACACCGACAATCAGGGGCCGGTTCCGGCCTATCCGCGCTACGTCTCGGCGGACATGCTGTGGGCGGGCGCCAAGGCGCTGCGCCGCGGCAACTGGATATCCGAGAGCTTCCGCTCGCCCAATCTCGGCATCCACGCGATCAGCCGCAACGAGGGCTTCGCCAGGGACGGCAGTCAATATTACAACCTCACCGGCGACGGCGCCTATGACGCGAAGTTCGCGCTGACCTTTGCGCGGATCGACGGCGACAAGCAGAATTTCCAGCGCAACACCCGCGCCGACCCGCGCCTCGTCGGCCGCATCTGCGCGGCGGTGAAGAAGGTGCGCGCCGCGACCGGCGCCGCCGCAGTGGTCGCGCCACCCTTCGCGGACAGCGTGTGGCTGCGGCTGTCGCAGCCCGACTATGCCTATATCGCCGACGGCTATGCCCAGCTCCAGGCGTGCCTCGGCGGCATCCCCTTCTTCGACTTCGCCGATCCCGCCAGGATCGAGGGCAGCACCGAGTGCGAGTTCATCGACGGCCTCCACGGCGGCGACGTCACCTATGCCCGCACCTTGCTCCAGATGGCGGCCGCCGACCCCGCGGTGCGGGCGCAAGTCGACGCGCCCTATCTCGCGGCGTTCATGGGCAAGTTTCGCGGCCATGCCGGCGGCACCGTGCTGGCCCGCAACCCGGCGGCGCGCGAGGCCGATTTCCTCCAGCTGGGCTGCCGCAAATGACCGCCGTGCCCGGCCAGATCCCCGGCGAGAAGCCCACCGCGCACCATCCCGGCGGCCGCGGCTACCGGCCCGAGGTCGACGGCCTCCGCGCCGTCGCGGTGCTCCCGGTCATCCTGTTCCATGCCGGCATCGGCGCGTTCGGCGGCGGCTATGTCGGGGTCGACGTGTTCTTCGTCATCTCGGGCTATCTCATCACCTCGATCATCCTCGAGGAGCGGATGAGCGGGCGCTTCACCCTCGCCGGCTTCTACGAGCGGCGCGCGCGGCGCATCCTGCCGGCGCTGTTCCTGGTGATGCTGTTCTGCATCCCGCTCGCCTGGTGGTGGATGCTGCCCGGCGAGCTCGAGAATTTCGGCCAGAGCCTGGTCGCGGTGCCGCTGTTCGTCTCGAACGTGCTGTTCTGGCGCACCAGCGGCTATTTCGGCGGCGCGGCGGAGTTCAAGCCGTTGCTCCACACCTGGAGCCTCGGCATCGAGGAGCAGTACTACGTCGTCTTCCCGCTGCTGCTCGCCTTCCTGCTGCGCTTCGGGCTCAAGCGCACGATCGCGGCGATCGCGATGATCGCCGGCGGATCGTTCGCGCTCAGCGTCTTCCTCACCACGCGCCAGCCGCTGGTCAATTTCTTCCTGCTGCCCCCGCGTGCGTGGGAGCTGCTCGCCGGCTCGCTGCTCGCTTCGGGCGGGGTTGCGGGCGTCGATTTCATGCGTGCGAAGCGCAGCTGGCGCGAAGCCGCCGGCCTCGCCGGGCTCGCGCTGATCCTGCTGCCGGTGTTCCTCTACGACGAGAATACCCGCTTCCCCGGCCTCACCGCGCTGCCGCCGATCCTCGGCACGATGCTGATCCTCGCCTTCACGAGTCCCGAGACGCTGACCGGGCGGCTGCTGACGCTCAAGCCGATGCTGTGGGTCGGGCTGATCTCGTACAGCGCCTATCTCTGGCACCAGCCGCTGTTCGCCTATGCCCGGCTGATGACGCCCGGCCATTTGCCGGTGTGGCTCTACCTCGTGCTCGCCACCGCCTCGCTGATCCTCGCCTGGCTGTCGTGGCGCTATGTCGAGGCGCCGTTCCGCAACCGCGGCAATTTCAGCCGCCGCGCGATCTTCACCTGGTCGGCGATCGGCTCGCTGTTCTTCATCGCGGTCGGGGCGGGGCTCGCGTTCACCAAGGGCGCACCGTCGCGCATCGCCGCCGCCGACCTGCCGCTGATCGCGCCGACCAAGTCGATGATCGAGGGATGCCCCGATGCCGGCGGCGGCATCTTCGTGTGCAATCTCGGCGTTCCCGGCAAGGCGCCCAGCGTCGCGCTGGTCGGCGATTCGCATGCCTATGCGATCGGCCCGACGCTCGATGCCGAGCTCAAGCGCCGCGGCCTTGCCGGCATCCTCGTCCACACCGCGTGCCACCCGGTGCCGGGCATCTTCGACAGCCGCGAGCCGCTCGACGCGGGCTATCGCGCGCGCTGCGCCGCCGCCAACCGCGCGATGGAGGCGCGCGTCACCGCGCCCGGCATCGACGCGGTGATCGTCGCGATCCGCTGGACGATGCGCCTCTATCCGATGGACGGCGCGGTCGACTTGCCCTGGTTCGACAATGAAGAGGGCGGGATCGAGGACGACGCGCCTTATCGCCGCAATCTGACGATCACCGCCGACGGTGCCGCGAGCGATGCCGCGGCGCCCAAGGCGCAGGCCGTCCGCGCCTATCTCGAGCAACTCGCGGCGAAGAAGCCCACGATCGTCGTCTATCCGGTGCCCGAGGCGGGCTGGCTGCCCGCACGGCTCAACATGGTCGCGATCGGCCGCGGCGGCCGCGCGCCGGAAACGATCAGTACCGCGCACGACCGCTTCCTCGCCCGCAACCGCGCCGCGATCGCCACGCTCGACGCCGCCGCCGCGCCCGCGCTCCACCGCGTCAAGCCCGAGGCGATCTTCTGCGACACGCGCCTCAAGGGCCGCTGCGTGATTCAGGCCGACGGCACGCTCTATTATTTCGACGACGACCATGTCTCGGCAGCGGGGGCCAAGCCGATCGTCCACCGCGCGCTGGCATTCATCCCGCAACGCAGCAAAACAGTGCCCTAGCTAAGCGCCATGTCATTGCGCCGTCATGCTTATGCTGCCAAGGCGCGCGGCGAAGATGCGGCGCATGCGCGGCCGTTGGGGACATCAGGCGAGCGACATGAGCATCATTGACGGGATCAAGCGCGCGGTCGGGTGGAATCCGCTTCCCTGGATCGGCGCCGCCGGCCGGATGCGCGGCGTCGTGCGCGACTATCTCGCGGCGACCGCGCTGCGCGGCGATGGCATCAGCGTCTGCGTGGTCGTTTCGCCCTGGCTCGGCACCCCGGTGCCGTGGTTCTCGCTCGCGGTCGGGCTGCTGCTCGCCGGAAATGGTGCGAAGGTGACCTTCGTCGTCGACGACCAGCGCTTCGGCCCCGGCGCCCTGCGCTACCGCTTCGTGCTGGGTCGCATCCGCAAGGTGATGCAGCTCGTCACGCAGCACTTCCCGGTGTTCCATTTGTCGCACTGCACTCCCGTCGAGAGCAACGCCGCGCTCGAGGCGGAGATCGATCGCCTTGCCGCGCTCAACACGATCTGGGCGATGCGCGGCGAGACGGTCGAGGCCGGACGGGCCGAGCACGAGCTCGCCGGCCGCAGCCAGATCGCCGCCGCGCAGGGCCGCATCGCCGCGTTCGTGCGCGATCACCGCTTCGACCTCCTGTTCGTGCCCGGCGGGGTGTTCGGCAATTCTGGCATCTGGCTGCGCCATGCGCGCGCCGCCGGGATGCGCGTCGCGACCTTCGACACCGGCGGCTACGAGACCGCGATGCTCGCCGCCGACGGGCTCGCCTGCCAGCTCGAGGACGTGCCGCGCGCCTTCGCCGCGATCAAGGCCGACGTCGCCGCCGATCCCGCCGTGCGGGAGGCGGTGATCGCCTATGGCAAGAACGAGATCGCCAAGCGCAAGGCCGGCTCGGACAATTTCGAATCGCAGATCAAGAACAGCGGCGCGGGCGGCGAGGAACTGCGCGGCGGCATCCTGATCGCGCTCAACTCGTCCTGGGACGCGGCGGCGCTCGGGCTTCAGCTCGTCTATCCGGGCAATGCCGACTGGATCGTCGGCACCGTGCGCTACCTGCTCGACCATAGCGAGGCGACCGTCATCGTCCGCCAGCATCCGGCCGAGCGCCTGTCCTTCGCCGCCACCAGCGACGATTATCGCGCGCTGCTCCAGCGCAATTTCGGCGACCATCCCCGCCTGGTGTTCATCGCCGCCGAGGATCCGATCAACAGCTATGCCCTGCTCGAGCGGGTCAAGGCGGTGGTCGTGCATTCCTCGACCATCGGGATCGAGGCGACCGCCTATGGCCGCCCCGTCGTCACGGGTTCGCGCGCTTATTATTCGGGGCTCGGCTTCGTGTGGCGCGCCGACAATGCCGAGCGCTACCACGCGCTGCTCGACGACGCGGTTGCCGGCCGGCTCGAGGTGACCGAGGCGATGCGCGAGGATGCGATGCTGTGCTTCTACGTCACTCAACTGTGCAACTGGGTGTTCTCGCGCTTCAATCCCGCCGATTATGTGAAGTGGAGCCGCGAGCCGCTGGCGCATTGGGGCGCGCAGCCGCCGGTGCAGCGCATGGTGCGGTCATTGCTCGACAATGTCGCCGTGGCGGAGCTTAATCACCGCGCGCGGATCGCGGACGGGACGAACCCGGCCTGAGGCGCGGGGGAGGCGGCATGAGCGAATGGGCCAGGATGCGCATCTGGGGACCGGCGGCCGCCGCGGTCGCGGCGGCGTTCCTGTGGGGGCTCGCGGTCGGTTTCTACCAGGTGTTTCCCTATGAGCCGATCCGGCTGGCCAAGAACATGATCGAGGGCGACCGCCGACCCGCCGAGCGGCCGATGGCGACCAATCCCGCGGCCGAGGCGATGGCGATGGCCGACCGCAGCCTGCCGCCCGCACCCGCCGACGTCGTGATGGCCGGCGATTCGATCACCGCCGGCGGGCGCTGGGACGAATTGTTCCCCGGCGTCGCGATCCTCAATCGCGGCATCGGCGGCGACATGGTGACCGGCCTCGACAAGCGGACCGGCGAGATCCTGGCGCATCGTCCGAAGCTGGTGGTGGTGATGATCGGGGTGAACGACATCCTCTCCGGCAATACCGCGAAGCAGGTTCTGCCCGTCTATGATTCGCTCCTCGCGAGGCTGCGCAAGGGCGGGGCACAGGTGATCGTCCAGCCGGTGCTGTGCGGCACGCGCTGCTCCGACGAGCAGCGCGCCGAGCTCGCCGCGACCAACCAGGCTTTGCCCGCGCTGGCGGTACGGCACGGCGCGCGCTTTCTCGACCTGCGCCGCGGTTTCGACGACGCCAAGGGCGTGGTTCGCAGCGAATTGACTTGGGACGGGCTCCATTTCACTGGCGCGGGCTATCGCGCCTGGCAGCGGATGCTGGCGCCGGCGATCGCGGGGGCCGTGCGATGATCCATTTCCGTCTCCGCGACTTCGCCTGGGTGCTGGTCTACCGCATGCTCGCGCCTTGTTTCGCGAGCTTCGGCAAGCGTGTGCGGCTCGAGCATCCGCGCCACCTCATCGGTGCGCGCTACATGCATTTCGAGGATGGCGCCGACGTCCAGAACGGCGCCTACCTCGTCGCCCATCCGATCGCCGGCAGCGTTCCGGAGGTCCGCTTCGGCCGCAATTGCCTCGTCGGGCACGAACTGCACGTCTCGTGCATCGAACGCGTCGCAATCGGCGAACGCGTGCTGCTCGCCGACCGCGTATTCCTGGCCGACAATGTTCATGAATATGAAGACGTGACGCGTGCGATCGCCGATCAGCCGTTGCGCAGGGCCGGCCCGGTCGAGATCGGCGCGGGTAGCTGGGTCGGCGAGAACGCCTGCATTATCGGGTGTCGGATCGGCCGCAACTGCGTTATCGCGGCGAACAGTGTCGTTCGCCGCGACGTGCCAGACTACTGCGTGGCGGCGGGGGTTCCGGCGCGGATCGTCAAGCGCTATTGCCCCGACCGCAAGGCCTGGGTCAGAACGAAGCCCGACGGCGATTTTGCCGAGTGATGGAGCGAGCATGCTGCGCAATCTCGACCTGAGGGATCCCGAGGTCCGGGCAGTCTTTCTGCGCCGCCTCGCGCTCTTCATGGGCATGATGCTCACCGGCGGCCTGTTCATCTTTCCGCGCATCCCGATGCTGGTCGGCATCGTAGTCCTGGCGCTGGTCCTCAAGGGGCCGACGCTGGGCATCCGCCGCGCCATGGCACCGATCTTCCTGCTGCTCGTCGTGGTGTTCGCGGTCACGCTGATCGGCGGCGGAGGCCTTCCGCTCGGCGACGTCGCGACGCGCTACGCCAATTTCGCGGGCGGCATTCTGCTGCTCGGCCTCTATCTCGACCTTCCGCGCAGTACGATGGCGGGCGACCTCTACTTCTTCGGCAAGATCTTCTCGCTCCAGGCGGTGCTGACGGTGATCCTGGCGGAGACGGTGAACGGCCTGTTCCGTCCGGTCGCGTTCGACCAGGACCTGATCTACAACACGATCGGCTTCATCTTCACCTATCACGTCATGCTGGAGGACAGCACGCGCTTCCTGCGGCCGGACGGGTTCTTCTACGAGCCCGCGGTGCTTCAGATCTATCTGAACATCCAGCTCTATATCGCCCTGTTCATATTCAAGAACCGGACTTGGGGCGCCGCGGCGCTGCTGGGCGTGCTCGCCACCCAGTCGACCACCGCGCTGATCGTCAGCGGCGGCATACTTGCGGTCTATTATGTGCGGCTGCTGCCCACTGCGACTGCCCTGGAGAAGCTCGCCGGTCTGATCGTCGCGCCGGTGGTCGCGATCTTCCTCACTTTCGTCGCGGTGGAGAATTTCCAGGCGAAGTTCACGGGCGTCTCGGTCGGGTCGACCTGGGCGCGCGAATATGACGCCTATACCGGCCTTAACGTCGCTGCCCATTACCCGCTGACCGGGATCGGCTTCGGAAGCGAGCAATACTTCCAGGCCGCGATGAAATACGGCTATTTCGAAACCCAGCTCAACGACACGCACGTGGTCAACCGCTCGCAGGCCAACTCGAACGGGATCGTTATGCTGCTGTACATGATGGGCATACCGCTTGCCTTGGTGTTCCTGTTCGGGTTGTTCCGCCAGCGTTTCTTCCCCCACAAGCTGGTCTTCTTCTTCATCGCCTTCACGTCGCTGATCCCCGAGCCGCTTGCACTCAACCCCTTCTTCCTGATGCTGATCTTCAGCGGGCTGCTTCACGTGCCCTCGCGCCGGCTGCTGCCGCGCTTCGCCCCCCGCTACCCCGCCGTTCCGGCGGATGGGCGTCTTCGCGGCGCCTGACGCCGCTTCCGGCAATTCATCCCGAGCGAGGCCAGATGAGCCGCATCCTCTTCATCGCGTTCGACTATTATGCCTATACCGACCGCATCGAGGCCGAGATGCGCGCGCAGGGCCATAGCGTGCGGCGCTTCCCGATCGAGCCCGAGGGCGCGATCAACCGCGCGCTGCGCCGCTACGCGAAGGCGCGGCACCAGCGCGCGTTGGACGCGCATCACGCCCGTATTTTCGAGGCGATCCGCGGGCAGACGTTCGATCGGGTGGTGTTCCTGCAGGCGCACCAATATTCGCACGACAACCTGCGGGCGCTGCGCGAGGCTCAGCCGGACGCGGTCTTCACCCTCTACAACTGGGATTCGCTCAAGACCCACGACTATCGGCCGCAGCTCCCCTTCTTCGACAGGGCGGCGACGTTCGATCCGGTCGATGCCGCGGCGCTGGGGATCGCCTATCTGCCGCTGTTCGCGCTGCCCGAATTCTACGAGGTCGCGGCAAATCGCGCCGCCCCGGCCCACGATATCTACTTCGTCGGATCGATGCATTCGCTGGCCCGCTTCGAAGCGGTGAAGCGGCTCCACGACCATTGCAAGGCGGCTGGACTCCGGCTCAAGCTCTATCTCCATTGCAGCCCGCCACGCATGCTGCAGCTGCTGCGCAGGGGCCAATGGCTGCCGGGGATGACGCTCCGCTCGATCGGCACGGACGGCATCCTCGACATGATGCGCGCATCGGCTGGCGTGTTCGACTTCGCCAGCCAGCAGCAGAGCGGGCTGACGATGCGCGTGTTCGAGAATCTGGCGGCAGGGATGAAGATCATCGCCACCAACCCGCAGATTGCGCGCGAGCCATTCTATTCGCCCGACCGTATCCTGCTGCTCGAGAATCTCGACTTCGCGCCGGTCAAGGCATTTCTCGCCGAGCCCCTGCACGATCCTCGCGCGTTCGAAGAATACAGCCTTTCCAACTGGCTGCGCCGTCTGCTGGATTAGTCGCGGTTGTATTTCGTATTTGCGGCAACTAAGGGCTTCGACCGAAGTCTGGGGGATGAGGACGCTGGTGAGATGACTTCTGTGGAGCGCGTCGCGACGCATCCCAGGACGGTGAACATATTCGGTTACGAAGTGTTCAACCAGCCGCTCTCGACGATCTCGCTCGTCGGGGATCGTTGCCGCACGCTCAACACGATCGGTCCGGACACCTATGGCATCTCGGTCAGCGATCCCGTGGCCGCGGCGGCGTTCAAGGCGTCGGATTATCTGGTGCTCGACGGCGTCTATTTCGCCCTGGGCAGCATCCTGACGCGGGGCGAGACGATCACCCCCAATCAGGGCCCCGACGTCTTCGATCATTTCATGAGGCGGCTGAACGACAGCGGCGGGCGCGCCTTTTTCCTGGGTGCCGCGCCGGCGACGATCGAGAAGATCAAGGCGCGGACCGCGGAGCTCTACCCGAACATCGTCTGCGACGGCCTGTCGCCCCCGTTCAAGCCCGAGTTCACCGAGGAGGATCACGACGCGATGATCGCCGCGGTGAACGCGTTCCGGCCCGACATCGTGTTCATCGGCATGTCCGCGCCCAAGCAGGAAAAGTGGGCGCACCGCAACGCGCCGCGGCTGAATGCCAAGCTGACGGTGGCGATCGGCGCGGTGTTCGACTGGTATTCGGGCGTGGTGCCGCCGCTCGCGCCCTGGTGGTTCAGATATCGTCTCGCCTGGCTGGGCCGGATCGTTCAACGCCCGCGGAACATCGTCCGGATCAAGCTCAAGGCGATTTTCCTCTGGCACCTGCTTCAGGCGGTGCTTCGGCTGCGGCCCTCGCGGGCCTGAAGGAGCGCAATGAACATTCTGATCACCGGCGGCGCCGGCTTCATCGGCTCGCGTCTCGCACTGCGCCTCGTCGAGCGCGGGCATGCGGTGACGGTACTCGATACGCTCTCGCCGCAGATCCATGGCGAGAATGCCCAGGAATCGCCACCGTTCCTGGCACTCGCCGACAAGGTGCGCTTCGTCAGGGGGAGCGTGACCGACCGCGCGGTGATGGAGGACGTACTGCAGGAGCAGGCAGCGATCGTCCACCTCGCCGCCGAGACCGGCACCGGCCAGTCGATGTACCAGATCGAGCGCTACAACGCGGTCAACATCGGCGGCACCGCGCTGATGCTCGACATCCTCGCCAACACGACCCATTCGGTGAAGCGCGTCGTGGTCGCCTCGTCGCGTTCGATCTATGGCGAGGGACGCTACCGCTCGGCCGAGCTCGGCCATGTCTACCCCGGCGCGCGCGACGCGGCGGATATGGCGGCGGGTGACTTCTCGGTGAAATATCCGGGGGCTAGCAGCCCGCTCGAACTGGTCGCGACCGACGAGGAGTCCAAGATCCATCCCTCTTCGGTCTATGGCATCACCAAGCAGGTGCAGGAGCAGCTGGTGATGACGGTGTGCCCCTCGATCGGCGTCGAGGGCGTCGCCCTGCGCTATCAGAATGTGTTCGGGCCGGGCCAGTCGCTCAGCAACCCTTATACCGGCATCCTCTCGATCTTCTCGAACCTGATGATGCAGGGCAAGCCGATCAACATCTTCGAGGATGGGACGGAGAGTCGGGACTTCGTGTTCGTCGACGATGTGGTCGAGGCCACCGTGCTCGGCGTCGAGCATCCGGCCGCGGCCAACCAGGTCTTCAACGTCGGGACCGGCGTGCCGGTGAGCGTGATGACCGTGGCGGAGACGCTCAAGCGACTGATCGGCGCCGACGTGCCGATCACCGTCAGCGGCAATTTCCGCATCGGCGACATCCGCCACAACTACGCCGACATGACCAAGATCGAGGCGCTGCTGGGCTTTCGGCCCGCCTATGATTTCGAACGCGGCATAGCGAAATTCGTCGAATGGGCGCGCGCAATGGGCGCTCGGTCGAGCGCCTATGAAGCGTCGCTCGACGAAATGCGCGCCAAGGGTCTATTGAAGTAGGCGATGGGGAAGGGGCCCACCATTTCGATGCCGCACGGCGGCATCGCCTTCTGGGCGCTGGCGGCGCTGATCGTCGCGGCGTTCCTGCTCGGCGGAAGCGCGCGCGACGACGTGCTCGGCCTCGCGATCCTGCGCCCGGTCGCGGCGATCTGCCTCGGCATCGGGCTGTTCATGATGACGGGCGAGGCGGCGCGCCACTATCGCTGGCCGCTGATCGCGCTCGGCGCGGTGGTGCTGCTGACCCTCATTCATCTGATCCCGCTGCCGCCGTCGCTGTGGATGGCGCTGCCCGGGCGCGAGCTCGCCGCGGAAGCGGCGCGCGCCGGCGGCATCGAGCAGCCCTGGCGTCCGATCGCGCTGGTGCCGTGGCGCGGCTGGAATGCGCTGTTCGCGCTGATGATCCCCGCTGCGGCAATGCTGCTCGCGATTAGCTGCGACGCCCAGCAGCAGCGGCGCCTCGCCGTCCTGGTGCTGATCATGGTGGCGGTGAGCGTGGCGATCGGCGCGGTGCAGGTGGCCGGCGGCTATCGCGAGATCCTCTATATCTATCGCATCAGCAGCCTCGACGTGCCCACCGGGCTCTACGCCAACCGCAATCATTTCGCGGTGATCCTGTGCTGCGCGCTGCCGCTGCTCGTGCTGCTCGCCGCGCCCGAGGGGGATTCGTCGCGCTCCGGGTCGCTCAAGATGTGGCTCGCGGGCGTCGCAGGCGCGGTCGGCCTGTTGCTCCTGTTGCTTTCGGGCTCGCGTCAGGGCCTCCTGCTCGCGGTGGTCGCGATCGGCGCGGCGCCGTTGCTCTATCGCAAGGGCCGCCGGCACGAGATCTCGCTGCGCCGCCGGCGGCTGCTGATACTCGGCGTCGTCGCGCTCGCGCTGATGCTGATGATCGCGTTCGCCATCTATTTCGCGCGCGCCGAGGCGATCAACCGGCTCATCGCCACCGACGAGAGCGAGGAGCTGCGGTTCAACGCCTGGGGTCCGATCTTCGAGCTGGTGCGCCACTATCTGCCGGTGGGATCGGGCGTCGGCTCGTTCGTCGAGGTCTTTTACGCCGGCGAGCCGCACGAGCTGCTCAAGCCGAGCTATCTCAACCATGCGCACAACGACTGGCTGGAATGGCTGCTCGAGACCGGCGTGCCGGGGCTGCTGCTCGCGCTCGCCGCCATCGCCGGGTGGGTGCTGCGCAGCCTCCGGCTGGTGCGCATGCCGCGCGGCGGGGAGCGCGGCGTCGGGCTCGCGATCGCCGGCGCGGTGATCATCTTACTGCTTGGCCTCGCCAGCATCGTCGATTATCCCGTTCGCGTTCCGTCCGTTGCGTGCCTGCTCGCGCTTGCAGCCGTATGGATGGCGGCGCCGTCGGGGCGAAAGGGGAGTGGCACCGCGTGAAGAAATCGTGCCGTGGCAGGGCGATGCCCGGTCAGCCCGAACAGGCCAGTGTAAGGAAGCCGATGAAGCTCAAGATCATTGCCCCCGTCCTCATGGTCGCGGTCGCGGCCTGCTCCGGCCCGCGCGTGCTGGGCGGTTCGCACGACGTGCAGGTGGTGGGCGGCAACGCGCTGCCCGCGCCGACCCAGACCGACGTCGCCGAGGTCACCCGCCAGTATCTGGTCGGGCCCTATGACAAGCTCAAGATCGACGTGTTCGGCATCCCCGACCTGCGCGAGCGCATCGTACAGGTCGATGCTTCGGGCCGGCTCGCCTTCCCGCTCGCCGGGACGATCGAGGCTGCGGGCAAGTCGCCCAACGACGTTGCCGAGCTGATCGCGTCGAAGCTTCGCAACCAGTATATCCGCGACCCGCAGGTCACCGTGAACCTCGAACAGACGGTGAGCCAGGTGGTCACCGTCGACGGCGAGGTGCGCGAGCCGGGCCTCTATCCGGTGATCGGGCGCATGACGCTGATGCGCGCCGTCGCCACCGCCAAGGGGCTGGGCGAGTTCGCGCGCCAGAACGACGTGGTCGTGTTCCGCACGGTCAACGGCCAGAAGATGGCCGCGCTCTACGACCTGCGCGCGATCCGCCGGGGCGCCTATTCGGACCCGGAGATCTACGCCAACGATATCATCGTGGTGGGCGATTCGCAGGCTCGCCGCATCTTCAAGGACGTGATTGCGGGATCGTCGCTGATCACGACGCCGCTGATCGTGCTGCTCCGCTAACGCGCCGCCTCTATACGGACCGAGACCCAATCGTATGAACCAGCTCACTCCCGCCGTCGCGATCGCCGATCGCCCCGCCGAAGAACCGCTGCTGCCGAGCGGGATCCCGGCCGGCGGCAATGCCTATGGCGCGCCGGTCCTGCTCGAATATTGGCGGATCCTGGTGCGGTGGCGTTGGGTCATCCTCGGCATTGTCGTGCTCAGCGGTCTGGCCGGCCTCATCATCACCCTGATGATGACGCCGCAATATACCGCGGCGACGCGTATGGAGATCAGCCGCGAGGAGAAGCGGATCACCAATATCGAGGGTGTCGAAAGCACCTCGGGCAACCGCTTCGACCAGGAATTCTACCAGACCCAGTACACGTTGCTCGCCGCGCGATCGGTGGCCGAGCGCGTGGCGCGGGTGCTCAAGCTCGCCGACGACGACGCCTTCTTCAAGGCGCATGGCGTGGATCTCGCCGAATCGGGCCTCGAGCGGCCGGCGGGCAACGTGCGCAGCGCCGCCCAGCGCGACCGGCTGCAGCAGCTCGCCATCGGCATCCTGCGCGGCAATGTGGACATCGTGCCGATCCCGCGTTCGTCGCTCGTCGACATCCGCTATACCAGCGCGTCGCCGGCCATCTCGGCGAAGATCGCCAATGCCTGGGCCGAGCAGTTCATCGCGGATTCGATCGATCGCCGCTTCGCCTCGACCGCGGATGCGCGGCGCTTCCTCGAGCGCCGTCTGACCGAAATGGGCACGCGCCTCCAGCAGTCGGAGCGCGATCTCGTCGCCTATTCGACCCAGAACCGGATCATTCCGCTCGCCAAGACCGAGGACCAGAACGGCCGCACCACGGTGAGCCGCACCCTGGTCGCCGACGACCTCGAAACGCTCAACCGTGCGCTCGCGCAGGCGACCGCCGATCGTGCCGCCGCCGAGGCGCGTGCGCGCAGCGGCGCGGGCGCGGTCGAAAGCAACATCGGCGCGGTGTCCGCGTTGCGCCAGCGCCGCGCCGAGGCGCAGTCCGAATATGCCCGGCTGATGGTGCAATATGAGCCGGGCTATCCCGCCGCGCAGGCGCTGCGCGAGCAGATCCGGTCGCTCGACGCCGCGATCGGGCGCGAGGAATCGCGCACCCGTGGCGGCGTCTCCTCCGACTATGAGAGCGCCAAGCAGCGCGAGGCGACGCTGCGCAGCCGGGTCGAGGAACTGACCAGCCAGCTCAACACGCAGCAGCAGGCGAGCATCCAGTACAACAACCTGCAGCGCGAGGTGGACACCAACCGCCAGCTCTATGAGGGCCTGCTCCAGCGCTACAAGGAGATCGGCGTCGCCGGCGTCGGCGCGAACAACATCGCCGTGGTCGACCAGGCGCGCGCGCCCGGTGGGCCATCGTCGCCCAACCTGCCGCTCAATGTCGCGGTCGCGATCCTGATCGGCTTGGTCATCGCCGGCGTCGTGGTGTTCGCGCTCGAACAGATCGACGAGGGCCTGCGCGCGCCGAGCGACGTCAACAAGCTCGGCCTGTCGCTGCTCGGCTCGGTGCCGCTGTTCGACGAGGGCGATGTCGCGGAGCTGGTGCTCGATCCCAAGTCGCCGGCCTCCGAAGCCTATCTCACGGTGCGGTCGAATCTCGCCTTCTCGACCGACCACGGCGTGCCACGCTCGTTCATGGTCACCTCGACCCGGCCGCGCGAGGGCAAGAGCACGACCAGCTTCGCGCTGGCGATCGTGCTCGCGCGCACCGGCCGCCGCGTGCTGCTGATCGACGCCGACATGCGCTCGCCGTCGATCCATCACTTCTTCGACATGAGCCACGACCGGGGGCTCAGCAACTATCTGGCGGGCGAGGATGATTGGCGCCGGCTGGTCCAGCCGACCCAGTATCAGGGCCTTGCCGTGATGACCGCGGGGCCCATTCCGCCCAACGCGGCGGAGCTGCTCAGCAGCGATCGCGTGGCCCAGCTCGTAGCCCAGCTCGCCAGCGACTATGACCATGTCGTGATCGACGCGCCGCCGATCCTCGGCCTCGCCGATTCGCCGCTGCTGGCGCGTGCGACCGAGGGCGTGGTCTATGTCGTCGAGGCGGGCGGGGTGCCGATGCGGGCCGTTGCGGCGTCGATCGACCGGCTGCGCGCCTCGCAGGCGCGCATGTTCGGCGGCGTGCTGATCAAGATGAAGCGCGAGACCGTCCTCGGCTACGGCTATGGCTATGGTTACGGCTATGGCTATGGGCGCGAGGCCGAGGATTCGTCGGCGTCGCGCTGATGCCGGGGGCATCCGGTTCGACGTCGATTTCGCCGGGTGTCGCGGTTCGCGGCGCCGTGGCGGGAGGCGTCGCGCTCGCGCTGGCGTGGTTCAGCTTTGCGGGGGCGGTGGTCAACAACTTCCACCGCCGCAACCCCGACACGGCGCTCAAGTTCATCGGTGACGATGCCGTAGCGCTGGCTGCGCAGGCCGATCGCCGCTTCACCGCGGCGGGCGCCAAGGCCGCCGACGATCCGGAGATCGTGGCGGCGGCGCGCGAGAGCCTGTCGCGCCAGGCGCTCAACCCGGTGGCGCTCCGCGTGCTCGGGATCAGCGCGTCGATGAAGGGCGGATTCGAGGCGGGCCGGCCGGCCATGGCCGTGGCCAACCGCTTGACTCGACGCGACCTCGCCACGCAGTTCTGGCTGATCGAGGAAGCAGTATCCCGCGGCGATGTCGCGGGCGCGCTCAGCCATTATGACCATGCGCTGCGCACCAAGCCGGGCAGCCAGCAGGTGCTGTTCCCCGTGCTGACCGTCGCCGCCGAGGATCCCGTGCTGTGGCCGGCGTTCGCCCGCTACGTGCGCGAACCGGCGCCGTGGCTCGGCGACTTCGCCCGCTTCGCGGTGCGCAACACGAAGCAGCCCGGCGTGATCGCGCGCTTCTTCCAGCGCACCGGCGGCCTGCCGCGCGACGAGGTCTTCGCCGCACTCGAGGCCGAACTGCTCAAGCGGCTGGTGGAAGCGGGGACCTTTGCCGAGGCGGCGCGCTATTACCGCTCGCTCAACGGTGCCGATCCCGCGATCCTTGCCGAAATGGGCTTCACCGGGCCGACGACGCAGGAGAAATTCGCACCGCTGACCTGGGAGCTGTTCGCCAGCCCCGGCGTCTCCGGCGCGTTCCTGCGCGACGAGAAGGGCGAGGCCATCCGCCTGCACGCGACGATGGAGACCTCGGCGACGGGCGCCATCGCGCGCAAGATCGTCTACGTCGCCCCGGGCAATTACCGGTTCCGTGCCATCCAGCGTACCGCCGCTTCGGCGGAGGGCGCCGTGGCGCGCTGGGAGCTGCGTTGCGGCGCGAGCCGCGGCGGCAATGTGCTGTGGAGCAAGCAGGCGCCGCTGGCGCCGGAAGGCGCCGCAGTCGAGGATGTGATCGCGATTCCCGCTGGTTGCGATGCAATCACGGTGCGCCTACTATCTGCCGCTGGGACGTCTCCCAACGGAATCGAGGCAATCTTTGGCCCGGCTTCCCTAGTACGGCTTCCTAACTGACAATTCCCATGCGGGTCCGGGGGGACCGTGGAAGGTTTCGCGTGAAGATCGACAATTCGAAGCTCTGGTCGACGGCATTGGACGGCTATCCCGACGAGCTGCGGCGAATCGTCGCCAACTATGAAGGCGGCGACATCCTCGAGCTGGGCGGCGGCCGCCGGCCGTCCTTCTCGCTCGGCGACATGCCGGTGAAGCTCAACAGCTACACGGTCAACGACATCAGCGCCGACGAGCTGGCGGTCGCGCCCCCGGAATATCGCAAGGCGTGCTTCGATGTGTCGGGCGACGTTTCGAACTTCGAGGGGATGTACGATGTCGTCTTCTCGCGCTTTCTCGCCGAGCATGTCCGCGACGGCCACGCCATGCACCGCAACGTCTACAAGGTTCTGAAGCCCGGCGGCGTCGCATTCCACCTGATCCCGACGCTGTGGGCCTCGCCCTTCATCCTCAACAGCCTGCTGCCCGAGACGCTGGGCCGCAAGCTGCTCACCGCCTTCTTCCCGATCCGCAAGGAAGTCTCGCCGAAGTTTCCGGCCTATTACTCGATGTGCAAGGGCGATACCGAGGGGATGCGCCGCAAGTTCGCCGAGATCGGCTACGAGAAGGTCGAGATCCGCGAATTCTACGGCCATTATTACTACGACAAGCTTCCGGTCGTGAAGCAGATCGAGGACGCGCTCTCCGCGGTCGCGGCGAAGAACGAATGGTCCTGGTACACCTCCTACGCCTATATCACCGCGTGGAAGTGAGCGCGCGGGGCCGCACCCGCGTCCCTGCGATCAAAGGCGCGCCGGGCCTTCCGCGGCCTCGGGGATCGAATCGAACCGGCCGCCGGCGAGCAGATCGGCATAGGTACGGCGGATTCCGTCCTCGAGGCTGATCGAGGCGGCCCAGCCGAGCTCGCGCAGCTTCGTTCCGTCCATCAGCTTGCGCGGCGTGCCGTCGGGCTTGGTCAGGTCGTGCTCGATTCGTGGCTCGACGCCGACCACCTCGCAGACGAGCCGGGCGAGGTCGACGATGCGGATGTCCTCGCCGGTGCCGACATTGACGTGCTCGGCGCCCGAATAGGTCTTCATCAGGAACACGCACGCGTCGGCGCAGTCGTCGGCGTGCAGGAACTCGCGCCGCGGCTCGCCGGTGCCCCACATCGGCATCGTCGGCGCCTGGCCGGTCTTCATCATGTGCGCCTTGCGCAGCAGCGCGGGCAGCACATGGCTCGAATTGAGGTCGTAATTGTCGCCCGGCCCGTAGAGGTTGGTCGGCATGGCCGAGATGAAATCGTCGCCATGCTGTTTACGGTAAGCCTGGCACAGCTTGATCCCGGCGATCTTGGCGATCGCATACCATTCGTTGGTCGGCTCGAGCGGGCCGGTGAGCAGCGCATCCTCGCGGATCGGCTGTTCGGCGAACTTGGGATAGATGCAGCTCGATCCCAGGAACAGCAGCTTCTCCACCCCGCTGCCGTGCGCGGCGTGGATCACGTTCGCCGCGATCATCAGATTCTCGTAAAGGAAGTCGGCGGGGTAGCTGTCGTTGGCGAGGATGCCGCCGACCTTGGCGGCCGCGAGGAAGACGAGGTCGGGCCGGTTCGCGGCGAACCATTGCTCCACCGCCGTCGGGTCGCGCAGATCGGCCTCGGCGCGCGTCGCGGTGAGGATCGTGCAATCCTCCTGCTCCAGCCGCCGCACGATCGCGCTGCCCACCATGCCGCGATGGCCGGCGACATAGACGCGCTTGCCCGCGATCTGCGTCATCTCAGGCTTCCTTCATCACCGGGGCGGACTTCATCACCTCGAGATCGGCGAGCACCATCTCGCGCGCCAGCTCGCGCGGCGAGGTCTCGTGCCGCCAGCCCAGCTTCTGATGGGCCTTGGCCGGATCGCCCAGCAGCAGGTCCACCTCGGTCGGGCGGAAGTAGCGGGGGTCGACCTCGACCAGGCAGCGGCCATTGGCCGTGTCATAGCCCTTCTCGTCAACGCCTTCGCCGCGCCATTCGAGCGCGATCCCGACATCCTCGAACGCCCATTCGACGAAGCTGCGGACGTGCGTGGTGACCCCCGTCGCCAGCACATAGTCGTCCGGCTGCTCCTGCTGCATCATCAGCCAC
This sequence comes from Sphingomonas sp. MS122, assembly GCF_049532975.1. Classification (GTDB taxonomy): domain Bacteria; phylum Pseudomonadota; class Alphaproteobacteria; order Sphingomonadales; family Sphingomonadaceae; genus Sphingomonas. Next base: position 2,045,518 of record NZ_CP186695.1, read on the forward strand.
ATGCCGCGCACATATTCGCGCGCATGGCCCCAGTCGCGCTGGGCATCGAGATTGCCGAGATAGAGCTTGTCCTGCCGCCCGAGCGAGATCGCGGCGGCGGCGCGAGTGATCTTGCGCGTGACGAAGGTCTCGCCGCGCAGCGGGCTTTCGTGGTTGAACAGGATGCCGTTGGAGGCGTGGATGCCATAGGCCTCGCGATAATTGACCACGATCCAATAGGCGTAGAGCTTCGCCGCGGCATAGGGCGAGCGCGGGTAGAAGGGCGTCGTCTCGCGCTGCGGCACTTCCTGCACGAGCCCGTAGAGCTCCGAGGTCGACGCCTGGTAGAAACGGGTCTTCTTCTCGAGCCCGAGGATGCGGATCGCCTCGAGCAGGCGCAGCGCGCCGACCGCGTCGGCATTGGCGGTGTATTCGGGCGTTTCGAACGACACCTGCACATGCGACTGCGCGGCGAGGTTGTAGATCTCGTCCGGCTGCACCTGCTGGATGATGCGGATCAGGTTTGTCGAATCGGTGAGGTCGCCATAATGCAGGATGAAACGCGGGTCGGTTTCGTGCGGGTCCTGATAGATATGCTCGATGCGACCGGTGTTGAACGAGGACGAGCGGCGCTTCACGCCATGAACGACATAGCCCTTGTCGAGCAGGAGCTGCGCGAGATAGGCGCCGTCCTGGCCGGTGATCCCGGTTACGAGCGCGACGGGGCGTTGATCGGGCATGAAGTTCCTCGAATGTCATGATGCCACGGCCGGGGATCGGCCGCGCACCTGTTAGGCGAAACCGGCCCGGGAAAGAACCGGGAAACTGCGCCGCGTGATGGAGAGGCTGGCCGTCGGCCAGCTTGCCCGTCCCGCGCTGGCAGGTGCCGGCACCGTCCGGGAGGATTTCCGAACGCCCATTTTTCGCGAGCTGGGCCGCGCGTACGAGGCACGCGCAAAAACGGCGGCCATTTGGCCGCCGTTCGATGTACTGGAATAATCCGGCCGCTTACGGGCTGTCGGGCGTATCGTCCTCGTCGACCAGGACGATGATGCCGCCGATCACAGCGACCACCGCGAGCAGCGGGATCAGGAAACCGCCGGCGGCCTGGTTCGACTTGCCGGTCGCCGTCGAGGCGCGAACCGCATCAGCCGACGAAAGCGAGAGCTTCGACGCCGCCGTCGAGGCGACTGCCGGAGCTACCGCAAGCGAGCAGGCCGCAGCGGCCATCATCATCTTCGCCAATCGCATGAATATACTCCCTTTTTATCCTAATCTCAGGGTCATCGCCGGAGCCTATGGCACAACCAGAGCATGCCTGCAACTGATAAGCTTACTCAAAGTCAGAGCCCTGGCCGACCGTTGCGCCAACACAACACTCGCCCGAAGGTTCCGTCCTACACGAAAATCGCGGCTTTCGCCGCGCCTCGCCTAGGTTCGTTCTTCTATACTGCAGCGCACATAGACATCCAAGCATTAATGCCGTGCTACCGCCCCTGTCGTTTGGAGTATCCACCGCTCGGTACCCTCGAATCCCATCGCGGTGAGCCGCCCGCTGGCATAGGCGCCGGTGTCGATGCCGATTCGTCCGAAGCGTTCCTCGACCTCGTCGAAGATGGTGTGGCCGTGCACGACGATCTTCTCGAACGGCGCCTCGTGGCTCAGGAACTCGTCGCGAATCCAGCGCAGCGCCGCAGGGGACTGCTCGGCAAGCGCGACGCCGGGGCGAACGCCGGCATGGACGAAGGCATAGTCGCCGATGACGATCAGATCCTCGAAGCCCGCCAGGAAGTCGAGATGCGCCCGCGGCACGCGCGCATGCAGCAGCTCGAGCAGTTCGGGATAATCGCTCCCGCCATATTCGGCCGAGGTGATGCCGTAGCTCAGTACGGTGGGCTTGCCGCCGATGCGCAGGAAGAAGGGCAGCGCCTTGAGGTCGCCGGCCATCGCCTTGAGGAACACTTCCTCGTGGTTGCCGAGCAGGAAGCGGATCCGGTCCGACCCGGTGCCCAGTTCCATCAGCCGCTGCACGACCTGCGCCGAATCGGGGCCGCGGTCGATCAGGTCGCCGAGGAAGATGACGGTCGTGTCGGCGGGGCCGCGCTCGGCATTGTCCGCCTCCATCCGCAGCAGCAGCTCGTCGAGCAGGTCGAGCCGGCCATGGATGTCGCCCACGGCATAGACGCGCGTACCCGGAGGGACCGATCCGACAGGGGCGGGCGATTCGGCGGCGGCGGGCCGCGAGAATGCGGAAAGGAGACGGCGAAGCATGGTGATCAACAATCGTTCTTGGGCTGCCGCATAGACCCTGCGCGCTTTTCCTGGCAACCGCCATCGTCCATGAGGGCGCGATGACCGGGAAGCAGGCGATGGCGGGGATGGCGCGGTGGCTGTCGGGGCTCGTCTGGCTGGCCGTGGCGCTGTCGGCGCCGGCGCGGGCGCAGGACGCCGCCTTGCTCGAGGCGATTCGCGCCGGGGACATGCGCCTCGCGTCGATCGGCTACCGGTTGAGCGTCGCGGCGGCGCCGTTGTGCGACGCGAAGGAGCCGGGGCTCGGACTGCAGCTGCACACGCTCGCGCAATATGGCCCCGCCGCGCGTGAGTCGGTGCGCCGGCATTTCCGGTTCGAGGGCGCGAACACGGTCGCCGTCGAAGGCGTGGTGCCCGGGGGGCCGGCCGAGCGCGCGGGGCTCAGGCAGGACGACACGGTCGTTGCGATCGGCGGCGTCGCGATGCCGCGCGGCCTGCCCGAGGCCGCCTCGACCGCGCAATTGGCGGGATTGCACGCCGCGATCGCCGCGCTGCCGCCCGCCCGCCCGATCGAGATGGCGGTGATTCGCGGCGGCACGCCGCTTCGCGTGCGGATCACGCCGGTTCCCGCATGCCGCACGCGCTACGAGCTGCGGATCGACGACGGCTTCGACGCGCGCGCCAATGGCGATCTGGTGCAGATCACCTCCGAATATCTCGACGAGGTCGACGAATCGCTGCTGCCCGCGCCGATCGCGCACGAGCTCGCGCACAACATCCTGCACCACGCCGCGCGGCTGGACGCGGCCGGCGCGCAATTCGGCCTGGCTTCCGGCTTCGGCCGCAATGTCGGGCTGTTCCGCCAGACCGAGATCGAGGCGGACATCCTTTCGGTCCACCTGCTCGCCCGCGCCGGCTATCCGACCGAGATCGCGGCGCGGTTCTGGGGCGGGTTCGGCCCGCGGCTGATCGCGGGCAAGGTCCGCAGCCGCTCGCACCCGCCGTTCAAGGACCGCGCCGCGACGGTCGCGGCGCAGGCGGCGCGGATCGCCGCGGCAGGCGGGCATGCGCCGCTGCCGGACTTCTACGCCCGGCGCGGCGAGCCGCTCGATGGCAAATGGGAAGCCTTGCTCGTCCGCGCGCCCTGAGTTTCAGACCGCGATCTTGAGCGGCGCGGCCGGCTCGCCGCGCGCCGGCTGGTCGGGCCAGATGCCGCGCGTGTCATAGACGAGCTTGTCGGCGCGCTCGGCGAGCGGGACCGACTTGAACACGTCGTGGTCGACCAGCACGATCAGGATCGGGCAGAGCTCCAGCGCCGTGTCGATGTCGATCAGCTGCGCGCCGGCCTCGGCGAGCGGGGCGGGCAGGGCGGACGCATAGGGCTCGACGATGCGGATGCGCGGGCCATGACGCGCGGCGAGTTCCTCCGCCACATGCAGCGCCGGGCTCTCGCGGAAATCGTCGATATTGGCCTTGAAGGCGAGGCCGAGGCAGGCGACCGGCGCGCCCGGTAGTTCGGCGATCAGCGCCTCGGCACGCGCGACCGTATAGTCGACCTTGCCGTCATTGACCTCGCGCGCGGTACGGATCAGCGGGGTGTTCGCGCGGTCCGCCGCTACCAGGAACCAGGGGTCGACGGCGATGCAATGGCCGCCGACCCCGGGCCCGGGAGAAAGGATGTTCACGCGCGGATGGCGATTCGCCAGGCGAATCACCTCCCACACGTCGATGCCCATGCCGTCGGCGACGATCGACAGTTCGTTCGCGAAGGCGATGTTGACGTCGCGGAAGGCGTTCTCGGTGAGCTTGGTCATCTCCGCCGCGCGCGCGCTGGTGGTGACGCAGGCGCCGCGCACGAAGCGGCGATAGAATTGCAGTGCCTTGCGCGCGCACCGCGGCGTGACCCCGCCGACCACGCGATCGTTGTCGATCAGCTCGACCAGGATTCGGCCGGGCAGCACGCGCTCGGGGCAATAGGCGATGGCGACGTCGGCGATGCCGGTGCAGTGCCCCGGGACCTTGAGGTCGGGGCGGAGCTGGGCGAGCAGCTCGGCGACCTTCTCGGTCGTGCCGACGGGCGAGGTCGATTCGAGGATGACGGTGTCGCCCTGCTTGAGCACGGTCGCGATGTTGGTCGCCGCCTGCAGGACATAGCCGATGTTGGGCGCGTGATTCTCGCCGAACGGCGTCGGCACCGCGATCAGGAAGACGTCCGATTCCTCGATCTGGGTCGAGGCGCGCAGCGTGCCGCGCGCGATCACGCCCGAGACCAGGCCGTCGAGATCGACTTCCTCGATATGCACCTTGCCGGCATTGATCGTGTCGACGACGTGCTGGTGGACGTCGATGCCCAGCACCTTGGCGCCGGTGCGCGCGATCACCGCGGCGGTGGGCAGCCCGATATAGCCGAGGCCGAGAACGGCGACCTTGAGTTCAGAGCCCAAATCCATGCGCGACGACCTTTGCAATCCTTGCCGAGGCATGGCCGTCGCCGAACGGATTGTGGGCGCGCGCCATGGCCTGGTAGGCGCCCTTGTCGTCCAACAGGGTTGAGATTTCGGAAACGATGCGGTCGGCATCGGTACCGACCAGCCTGGCGGTGCCGGCGGCAACGCCTTCGGGCCGCTCGGTGGTCTCGCGCATCACCAGCACCGGCTTGCCGAGCGCGGGGGCTTCTTCCTGCACGCCGCCCGAATCGGACAGGACGACCTCGCACAGGTCGAGCGCGCGGATGAAGGTCGGATAGTCGAGCGGTTCGATCCGCGCGACGTTGGGGCGCTCGCCCAGCACCGTGTCCATCACCGACACGACATTGGGGTTGGGGTGCATCGGGAACAGCACCGCGGTGTCGGGCCGGTCGGCGATTCGCGCGATCGCCCGCGCGATCGACTCCATCCCGCCGCCGAAATTCTCGCGCCGATGCGTGGTGACCAGCACCAGCCTTTTGCCATCGAAGCGCGCCGCGATCGGGTCCAGCCCCGCCGCCAGCCCCGGCTCGGCCGCGATCCGCTCGCGCGTGGCGAGCAGCGCGTCGATCACCGTGTTGCCGGTGACATGGATCGTCGCCGGATCGATATTCTCGCGCTTCAACGCGTCCGCCGCGGTCTGCGTCGGTGCGAAATGCTGGTCGGCGATCGGCGCGACGATGCGGCGGTTCACTTCCTCGGGCCAGGGCTGCCAGATGTCGCCCGAGCGCAAGCCCGCCTCGACATGCCCCACCGGCACCTTGCGGTAATAGGCGGCGAGCGCGCCGACCATCGCGGTCGCGGTGTCGCCCTGCACCAGCACGCGGCCGGGCTTCTCGGCATCCATCACCTCACCGAGCCCGGTGAGCAATCGCGCGGTCAGCCGGTCGAGCGACTGGCCGGGCTCCATCAGGTCGAGATCGATGTCGGGCGTGAGCCCGGCGATCTCGAGAACCTGGTCGAGCAGCCCGCGATGCTGCGCCGTCACGCAGGTGCGCACCGTCAGCCCGGGCACCTCGCCCAGCGCGCGCACCACGGGGAACAGCTTGATCGCCTCGGGCCGCGTGCCGAAGATCACCAGGACTTTCGCGTTCGTCATGCCCGCCCCTCTAGCGCCGCCGCGTTAAAGACCCGTCACGGAGTTTGTTAAGAGCCGCACCGGCCCGCTCCCCCACCCGGCCGCCCAGCGGTAGCATCATATGGGTGGCCGGGTGGGGGAGCGGGCCGGGGCGGCTCTCAATCAATAATAGCCGCGATACCAGTCGACGAAGGCCTGCACCCCCTCGCGCACCGGCGTCTCCGGCACGAACCCGACCAGCTCGCGCAGCAGCTCGGGCGAGGCATGGGTCGCGGGCACGTCGCCTGCCTGCATGGGGAGGAAGTTCTTCTTCGCCTCGCCGCCCATCGCCGCTTCCAGTGCGGCGATATAGTCCATCAGCGGCACCGGGCTGCCGCCGCCGATATTGACGGTGCGGAACGGCGCCACCGGCGACAGGCTGTCTCCGGCCGACACCGGCGCGTCCCCCGGCACCGCATCGATCAGCGCCACCAGCACGGCGACCAGATCCTCCACATAAGTGAAGTCGCGCGCCATCCGGCCATGGCCATAGACGTCGATCGCCTCGCCCGCCGCCATCGCCTTGATGAACTTGAACAGCGCCATGTCGGGCCGCCCCCATGGCCCGTACACGGTGAAGAAGCGGAAGAAGGTCAGCGGAATGCCGTAGAGATGCGCATAGCTGTGCCCGATCAGCTCGGTCGCGCCCTTGGTCGCCGCATAGAGGCTCATCGGCGTCTGCGTGCGCTGGGTCTCGGCGAACGGCATCTCGGTGTTCGCCCCATAGACCGAGCTGGTCGAAGCGGCGAGGAAGTGGCGCACCGGATGGTGCCGCGCCAGCTCGAGCAGGTTGAACGTCCCCGTCACGTTGGTGGCGACATATGCGTCGGGATGCTCGATCGAATATCGCACCCCCGCCTGCGCCGCGAGGTGGATCACCGTGTCCGGCGCGAACTCGCGCCACACCGCGCCCAGCGCATCCGCCTCCTCGATCCCCAGCCGCGCCAGGCAGAAGCCGGGGCGCTCGGCCAGGATCGCGTTGCGCGCGTCCTTGAGCGACACGTCGTAATAGGGGGTGAAATTGTCGATCCCCAGCACCTGCGCACCTGCATCCAGCAGATGCCGCGCGGTGTGGAAGCCGATGAAGCCGGCGGATCCGGTCACCAGGATGCGGCGGTTGGCGAGGTTGCTCATCGTCATGCGGATATCCGCGTGCCGTTACGCGACTATTATGTCTAGCGCCAAGTCGAGCCGCTTTGCGCCGTCCGCGGCTTCCGCTATGCGCCGCGGCATGACGATCAAGCCGCTGCGCAAGGCCGTGTTCCCCGTCGGTGGGCTCGGCACCCGTTTCCTCCCCGCGACCAAGGCGCTCCCCAAGGAGATGCTGCCCGTCGTCGACCGCCCGCTGATCCAGTATGCGGTGGACGAGGCGCTGGAGGCCGGGATCGAGCAGATGATCTTCGTCACCGGCCGCGGCAAGAGCGCGATCGAGGACCATTTCGACATCGCCTATGAGCTCGAGAACACCATGTCCGCGCGCGGCAAGTCGCTCGAGATCCTCGACGCGACGCGGCTCAAGCCCGGCGCGGTCGCCTATGTCCGCCAGCAGGAGCCGATGGGCCTCGGCCACGCGGTGTGGTGCGCGCGCGACATCGTCGGCGACGAGCCCTTCGCGGTCCTTCTCGCGGACGACTTCATGGTCGGTGCGGCGAGCCGGCCCGGCTGCCTCAAGCAGATGGTCGAGGCATACGACAAGGTCGGCGGCAACCTCATCTGCGCGCAGGAAGTGGCCGAGGACCAGACCGACAAGTACGGCGTGATCACCCCCGGCACGCGCGACGGCGTGCTGACCGAGGTCAAGGGCCTGGTCGAGAAGCCCAAGGCCGGCACCGCCCCCAGCAACCTCGCCGTGATCGGCCGCTACATCCTCCAGCCCGAGGTGATGCGCGTGCTGGAGGGGCAGGAAAAGGGCGCGGGCGGCGAGATCCAGCTGACCGACGCGATGGCCCGCATGATCGGCGGCCAGCCCTTCCACGGCGTCACCTTCCAGGGCGTGCGCTACGATTGCGGCGACAAGGCCGGGTACGCGCAGGCCAACCTCGCGCTGGCGCTGAGCCGCGCGGATATCGGACCGGCGGTGCGCGAGTTCGCCAAGGGGTTGCTGGGATAGGCTAGGCGCGGACCACTTCGCCATCTTCCTTGGCGAAACTGTCCGGTACGCGCGCAAGCAATTCCAAAACCACTTCGGAAGGGCGGCAAAGCTTCGTTCCCTTCGGCGTGACGACGATCGGACGGTTCACGAGAATCGGGTGCCGCGTCATCGCCGAAAGGATCGCTTCGTCGGAAGCTGTCGGCTCCAGCAGGCCGAGATCGCCTGCGGGAGTGCCCTTTTCGCGTAGAATATCCCGGGGCGTCGTCCCCATCGCTTCGAGCAATTGGGTCAGCAGGCCAGTCGTCCAGCCGGATTCGCGATATTCGATGACTTGAGGAACATAGCCGGCTGCCCGGATCATCGCGAGGGCATTGCGCGAAGTTCCGCACTCGGGGTTGTGATAGATTGTAATGGGAAAGGCGTCGGTCATGATGCGCGTTCCTCTTTCAATAGCCATGCGAAGAAGCCCAGCCCGGCCACGGCTCCGGCGATCTGTCCTGCGACGAATAAGGGCGCGGAATGCGGCGCAATTCCCGCGAAGCTGTTCGACATGCTGCGGGCGATCGTGACGGCGGGATTTGCGAAGGAGGTCGAGGCCGTGAACCAATAGGCGGCGGTGATGTACAGACCGATGGCCGCCGGTGCGGAATCGGGACGATGGCGCCGCGTGCAGAGGATCGTCCCGATCAGCCCAAAGGTGGCGATACCTTCGGCCAGGCCTTGCGGCATTCCGTCCCGCGCCTTCGTTGAAATCTGAAAGACCGGTTCGGCAAACATGGTGTGCGCGGTCCAGACGCCGATAATCGCGCCGATAACCTGTGCGGCGATGTAGAACCCTGCGGTTGGTGTGGTCGTTTCGCCTTTCAACCAGATGGCCAGCGTCACGGCTGGATTGAAATGGGCGCCCGATACCGGTCCGAACATATGGATGAGGACGACCAGCCCGGCTCCAGTGGCGATCGTGTTGCCCAACAGGGCTATCGCCTCGTTCTCGGGCGACAGGCGCTGTCCCATGATCCCGGAACCGACGACGATCGCCAGCAGCATCGCCGTTCCAAGAAATTCGGAGGCGAGCGGCCGCGCCGCCCTCACGGACAACAATCGGCAGGTTTGGCGAGGTCGCCAAGCGAACCGCAGATTTCCGGCCGCCCGGCACAGCAATCGGCGATGAGGAAGCCGAGCAGGCCACGCATGCGGTCATAGTCCGCGGAATAGATAATCGAGCGGCCTTCGCGACGCGATTGGACAAGCCCGGCATTCCCAAGGACGTTTAGATGCGCGGAAAGTGTGTTGGGGAGCGCGCCGATTTCGCGCGCGATCTCCCCTGCGGGCATCCCCTCCCTGCCTGCCCGGACGAGCAGGCGAAACACGGCAAGTCGGCTGCCATGTGCCAGAGCGGACAGCGCATCGACGGCGATGGGAAGCTGCATCAGCAGCAGGCCTGCGCTGGCTTCGGCGCGCAACAGGCGCTCGCCGTGTCGGAGATAACCTCGTCCTCGCCATAGGCGGTTGCTTCGCCATGGGTGAAGAAGGTTTCCCAGCGGACGCCAGCGGTATCGGTCACCCAAGACTTGTCGGACTGGGCATAGCAACAGGTCGTCGCTTCCTGATCGAACGTCGTTGCACCTGCGGCCTTCAGACGTCCGGCCAGTTCCGCCAACTCGCTTGCGCTGTCGACCTGCACGCCGACATGATCGATACCGGCGGAGCGAGCGCGCGAGGAAATCGCGAGATTGACGCGCGGATCTTCGAGCATCCACTTTGCATAGTCGTCCTTCACCACCGAAGGCGATGCATCGAACAATGTGCTGTAGAAGGCGATGGCCGGTTCGAGGTCAGGTACACTGACGTGCAGATGCAGGCGTTTCATCGGTCATCTCCCTCATTTCGATATTTCGAATATCATGGAAATTTCGAAATGAAAAGAGGGCGGACCTGCGTAGCGAGGATTCCAGCCCCCGCTTGCAATGTTGGAATTGATTTGCTTGGGTCATCGGGCCGCACGTCGGCCGCTCTTTGATTGCGTCGATTCGATCGGCTTGATGGCCCCGGGCATCCCCCGACAAAGGCGGCCAAGTTGACAGAATGAATCGCGTTCCGCGTAACTTCGTCAACTTCGCGGGCTGAAGATCAACCCGCGCCCTGATCCACGTCCTTCAACCCCGCATAGCCCGGCTTGAACGTCCATCCCGTCACCCACGCCACCAGCCGCGGCACGGGCGCATTGCGCTCCATCCACTCGCTATACTCGCGATACGCCGGATCGGCGCCGAGGTGCTTTTCCTCGGTCTTGGCGCGGATGTAGTAGACGCCGCTCACCGCGGCGAGCAGCACCGTCGCGCGCACCGCGTCGTACAGGCTGCCCGTTGTCACCAGCAGCGGGCAGGTGCTGATCCACCAGAACAGGTTCTTGGAGAGATACGCCGGGTGCCGCGTCCATGCATAGGGCCCGTGGGTGATGATCCCGCGATGCGTCAGGTTGGAGAAGCGGAAGCCGAACGCCATCGTCGCCCAGGCATAGATCGCGGTCAGCGCCACCAGCACCGCGCCGGTGATCCACAGCAGCACGTCGTGCCCCGCCAGCCAGTGAGTCCAGTCCGACGTCCCCGGATGATAGTCCAGCGGTCCGCCATTCCCCATCAGGATGAAGGGCGGGTAGCAGATCAGCGCGAACGCCCAGCCTGCGGCATAGGGGTTGGCGGTGCGGATATGGCTGTCGAGCGGGCGGAAGGTCAGGATATAGCCCACCGTCGCGAACGCCACGTCGAACATGAACATGCCGGTGATCAGCCAGTTGGCCAACGCGATCGGGTTGCTCAGGATGCCGTCGGTGCTCGCGCGGACGAAGCCGCTGAACCCGCCCGGCACGATCGCGAGCATGAAAGCGAGGAAGAACGCCTTCACCGCCCAGCTGCGCAGGTGATTGTGGATCGCGCCCTCGTCGATCGGCTCGCTTTTGCTGCCGAGCAGCCAGGCGCCGAGCATCCACGCGCCGTCCTTGGGCTTTTCCAGCCGCCGGTCGATCCACAGGATGTAGGGGACCGAGAGGATGAACAGCGCCGGCGCCGCCATCTGGAAGCACCACATGGCGAAAGCGAAATTGCCCTCCCAATAGAAGCGGCAGACGGCATAGATCGCGGCGATCCCGCCCCAGGTCAGCCACAGCCCGGCGATCTTGGTGATCGAGATGTCGAGCGTTTCCCGGAGCGGCCTGGGTTCGCCCCAGTTGACGCCGGTGGTCGGGTTGCGGTGCACCTTGTCGACCAGCACCGCCCACAACACCATCGGCAGGCCGCCCGCGAGCAGGTTGACCAACGCCGCATAGGGCCCGTCGAGCCCGTGCGTCCGCGCATAGGTCAGCCAGCAGGCCATGCCGACCAAGCCGGCGAGCCCGCAGCCGGTGCTGACCGCGGACTTGGGCCGCGGATCGGCCTTGGCCTGCGGAGCGAGGGCGGCGTCGTGATACATCGCGCTCCGCATAGCGCGCGAATGGTAAGCAAGGCGTGAAGGGTGTTTCGCGACTGGTCCGCGGCGCCGCGATTGTTGGCACTTTACCTCACGGCATCCCCCCGCCTAAAGGTGTGACAACATATCCTTCCTTTCGATTGAGGCCCTTATGCGCCGCGCCCTCGCGCTCACCGCCCTGCTGCTCGCCACCGCCACTACCGCCGCCACCGCCCAGAACTCAGCGCCCCAGCCGCTGCCGTTCGACAATCGCATCCCCGCCGCGCGCGACGCCGCCTATCCCGGCACGATCCAGCTCAAGGTCGATGCGACCAACGTCCAGCAGGCGATCTATCGCGTGAAGCAGACGCTGCCGGTGGCCGAGGCGGGGCACATAGTGCTGCTGATGCCCGCCTGGCTTCCCGGCAAGCACGCCGCGCGGGGTGAGATCGAGAAGCTGACCGGCCTCAGGATCACCGCCGGCGGGAAGGCGGTGCCGTGGACTCGCGATACGGTCGACGTCTGGGCGTTCCATGTCGAGGTGCCGCGCGGCGCGAAGCAGCTCGACATCACGTTCCAGTTCACCGGCGCCACCGATCCCGACCAGGGCCGCGTCTCGATCGCGCCCACGATGCTCAACCTCGAGTTCGAGCAGGTCAGCCTCTATCCGGCGGGCTGGTTCACCCGCCGCATCCCGATCCAGGCGACGGTCACCTATCCCGAGGGCTGGACGGCGGTCTCGGGCTTGCCCGCGCGGAAGGTCGGCCGCGACTATGTCTATGAGACGACCGATTACGAGACGCTGATCGACTCGCCGGTCTTCGCCGGCCGCAACTATCGCGAGTTCAAGCTGTCGGACCGCGTCGACCTCAACGTCTTCGCCGACGAGCCGGCCGAGCTCGCCGCGACCCCCGAGCAGATCGACGCGCACAGGAAGCTCGTCGAGCAGTCGGTCAAGCTGTTCGGCGCGCAGCATTACGACCGCTACGAGTTCCTACTGTCGATCAGCGACGAGATGGGCGGGATCGGGCTCGAGCATCACCGCAGCTCCGAGAATGGCGTGAAGCCCGGCTATTTCACCAAGTGGAACGACGGTCCCGGCTCGCGCAACCTGCTGCCGCACGAGTTCGTGCACAGCTGGAACGGCAAGTTCCGCCGCGGTGCCGACAGCTGGACGCCCGACTTCCGCACGCCGATGCGCGATTCGCTGCTGTGGGTGTACGAGGGGCAGACCCAGTTCTGGGGCTATATCCTCCAGGCGCGCTCGGGCATCGTCAGCAAGCAGGACACGCTGGACATGCTGGCCAACATCGCCGCCAGCCTCGACAACCGGCCGGCGCGGACATGGCGGCCGCTGATCGACACCACCAACGATCCGATCATCTCGGCGCGCCGCCCCAAGGGCTGGGTGAGCTGGCAGCGCTCGGAGGACTATTACAACGAGGGGCTGCTGGTGTGGCTCGAGGCCGATTCGATCCTGCGCAAGGAGAGCGGCGGGACCAGGTCGATGGACGATTTCGCCCGCGCCTTCTTCGGCATGCGCGATGGCGACTGGGGCGTGCTCACCTACAAGTTCGAGGACGTCGTCGCGACCTTGAACGCGATCCAGCCCTATGACTGGGCGACCTTTCTCGGCACCCGCCTGAACGGCCTGTCCGAGCGCGCGCCGCTCGCCGGCTTCACCGCCAACGGCTATCGCCTGGTCTATACCGAGGAACCGACCGCCGCGTTCAAGGACAGCGAGAAGCGCGCGAGCAAGGCCGACTTCAGCTATTCGCTCGGCGTCTCGGTCGGGAAGGGCGGGGCGATCGGCACCGTCACCTGGGATTCGCCCGCGTTCGAGGCCGGGCTCGACCTTGGCGACACGTTCGTCGCGGTGAACGGCCGCGAATATTCCGACGATCGCCTCAAGGATGCGATCAAGGCGGCCAAGGGGACGAAGGACCCGATCAAGCTGCTGGTCAAGAGCGGCACGCGCTACCGCGAACTAGCCATCGACTATCACGGTGGCCTGCGCTATCCGCGCCTCGAAAAAATCGGCACCGGAGAGGGTGGCCTGGATCGGTTGCTAGCCCCGCGCTGACGGGGAGCCGAACCAACAAAGGAAGACTAGATGCGCATCGACATGATCCCTGTCGGCGACAACCCGCCGCACAGCCTGAACGTCATCATCGAAGTGCCGACCGGCGGCGAGCCGGTGAAGTACGAGTTCGACAAGGAGTCGGGCGCGCTGTTCGTCGACCGCATCCTGCACACGCCGATGCGCTATCCGGCCAATTACGGCTTCGTGCCGCACACGCTGTCGCCCGACGGCGACCCGCTCGACGCGCTGGTGATCTCGCGCTCGCCCTTCATCCCGGGCTGCGTCGTCCGCGCGCGCCCGATCGGCGTGCTCAAGCTCGAGGACGAGCATGGCGGCGACGAGAAGCTGATCTGCGTCCCCGTCGACACCACCTTCCCCTATTATTCGGACGTCGGCGAACGCGAGGACCTGCCCTCGATCATCTTCCAGCAGATCGAGCACTTCTTCAAGCACTACAAGGACCTGGAGACCGAGAAGTGGGTCCGCGTCGGCGACTGGGGCGATGCCGACGAAGCGCGCCGCATCACGCTCGAGGCGATCGAGGCCGCGAAGAAGGCGAAGGCGGCGGCCTGAGCCGCCGCGATCCGGCCAGCCGCCCGCATCTCGCCTGAAGCACTTTCAAGTTGACCGTTCACGGTCACGAGTCGGAAAATGCGGCATCAAAATACGAGAGCGTTTCCACTCGATGTGGAAACGCTCTAATCTGGCGTGATGCGGGACGGGCTCCATCGCACGCATCACCGCCGCGGCATCGGCAATCTGGTCGCGCCGCCGCGCTTCCTGCTGTTCGCCGCGATCTTGGGCGTGGGGTGCGCGGTCGCGATCCCGCCGCTCGGCGAGCGTTTCGGCATCATGGCGGCATTCGACGCGGCGGCGTTGCTGTTCCTCGCCTCGTGCCTGCCGCTGTTCCGCCACGAATCGCACCACATCCGCGCCGCCGCGCGCGACAACGACGCCAACCGCGTCGCGCTGCTCGTCATCACCGCCGCGATCAGCCTTGCGGTGTTCGCCACCGTCGCCAGCGTGCTCGTTCCCGCCGGCACGCCCGAGCCGCGCAGCCTGACGCTGGTGATTGCCACGCTCGCGATCTGCTGGCTGTTCGCCAACACGGTCTATGCGCTCCACTATGCGCATCTCTTCTATTCGCAGCGCCACGGGCAGGATGCCGGCGGGCTGGAGTTCCCCGGGACGCCAGAGCCCGATTATTCCGACTTCGTCTATTTCGCCTGGTGCCTCGGCATGACCTTCCAGACCAGCGACGTGACGATCACCGCCCGGCCGATGCGCCGCGCGGTGACCTATCATTGCCTGATCGCGTTCATCTTCAACCTCGGCATCATCGCCTTCACGATCAACGCGCTCGGCGGCTGACCTTCGGCTTCCTGGCCGGCGCGCGCCGCCCGGCTTCCAGGCCCAGCGCCGCCCATTGGCGCATCGCGTCGGCATCGTCGAACACGTCGTCGGGGGCACGGCGGTAGTTCATGCTGGCGAGCCGGTTCTTCATCTCGAAGGTGAAGCGTTCGCAGCCGGCGTCGTCCCAGATCGCGTCGCTTAGCGCGTCGGCCTTGAACCACAGCACGTCGTCGCTCGAGATGATCGCGAACACCGTGCCGTCGAGATAGAGCGTTGCCCCGCCCATCATCTTGCGATGAGTGACGGTGCCGACCGGCTCCAGCGCCTCGACCACCCAGTCGAGCAGGCCCGCGTCAAACGCCACGGGACAGCGCCTCGATCGCGTCGATCTCCATCCGCCAGCGCTCCCAGCCCTCGACATGCGCCGCGCCGATCGAGCGGTAGAAGCCCTTGCCGAGCTCGTTCCAGTCGAGCACGTTCCATTCGAGCCGCGCCCCGCCGCGCTCGACCACCAGCGCCGCCAGCCGCGCCAGCAACGCCCGGCCCAGCCCGGCGCCGCGCGCATGGGGTTCGACGAACAGATCCTCGAGCCAGATGCCGGGCTTGCCCTCGAAGGTCGAGAAGGTCTGGAAGAACAGCGCGAAGCCGCTCGGCACCCCGTCGACCTCGCCGATCAGCACCTCGGCGGCGGGGTGTTCACCGAACAGATGGCCGCGCAGCACCTCGTCGTCGAAGCGCACCTCATGCGCCAGCTTCTCGTACTCGGCGAGCTTGCGGATGAATTCCGCCACCAGCTCGAAATCCTCGGGTCCTGCTTGCCGGATCGTGATCATGGAAGATGCGCCTCGCTGTCGGCCACCGGGGCATGGTCGCGCCGCCCGGCGGCGAGGATGCACCCGCCGACGATCAGCGCCGCCCCGGCGACGGTGAAAAGGGATACGCGCTCGCCGAACACCACCCAGCCCCACAAAGTCGCCCACAGGAAGCCGGTATATTCGGTCGGCGCGAGATAGCTCGCCTCGGCCCGGGCATAGGCCCAGGACAGCAGGAACAGCGACGCCGTCGCCAGCATCGCCGCGAGGACCAGCGCCGGCACCTGATCGAGCGGCGGCGCCACCATCAGCCACGGCGCGGCGAGCAGATAGATCGCCGTCACGATCAGCGTCTGGTAGAAGGCGACCTCGCCCGGCCCGGCGACCAGCGACTGCTGGCGCATCAGGATGATGTTCCAGGCATAGCAGACCGCCGAGACGAGGATCGCGATCGCGCCCCAGAACGCCTCGGGCCCGAGCTCGGCGCGCGCCTGTCCCCACAGGATCACCAGCACACCCGCGAACGCCATCATGCTGGCGATGAGCGCGACGCGGGTGATCCGTTCCTTGAGGATCAGCGCGGCGAGGAACAGCACGATGATCGGGGCGATGAACGACAGCGCGATCGCCTGCGCCATCGGCACGCGGCCCAGCCCCCAGAAGAAGAGATAGGCCATCACCGCCGACACGAGGCCGCGCACCATATGGATGCGCATCACCGCGGGCGCCGGCCAGCGCGGGCGCGAGAGTGCGTAAGGGACGCCGCTCACCACCGTCCCGGCGAGCATGCGCCAGGTCAGCGCGTTGTAGGTGCCGAGCGCGATCACCAGCCCCTTCATCAGCGCGTCCATCGACGAGAAGATCGCGATGCCGAGCGCGGCGACGGCGAAGGCGATCAATGGGGATGCGGAACGATTCACCCGATCGCGCTTGGCGGTCCCGCGCGGCCGGGTCAATCGCCGCCTAGCGCGCGGCCTTCTCCTTCGCCAGCCGCGCGTCGATCCGCTGGACATAGGTCGCGGCGAGCGAACGGCACGCATGCCTGTCCAGCAGCGGGTTGCGCGCCCGGGACCGCTCCAGCGTGGCGAGATGCTGCAGCGTATCGTTGGTGCCCGGGTGGGAGGGGATGGCAATGTCGCAGCGCAGGGTGGCGAGCTTCGCCGCGCCCTGACGCAGCAGCGCCACGCGTTCCGGATGCGCGGTGAAGCGGTAATCGTCGTCGCTCACGGGGTTGATGCTCGCGGCGAACACGATCGTCGCGCACGCCTTGCCTTCGCACGATCGCCACTGCCAGCTGGTGCTTCCCCGCGTGTGTCCCGGCGTCGCCCGCGCCGTGATCGTGACCCCGCCGAGCCGCAGCTGCTCGCCGTCGCGCACCCCGCGGATCCGCGTCACGCCGGGCATGGGCTCGTGGATGCTCGCCTGCGGATCGTCGGCGCCGACCTTGCCGGCGCGCAACTCGCCGACCGCCGCTTGTACCGCGATCACCGTCGCGCCGCTGTCGCGCGCCAGCGCGGCGACGCCGCCAGCATGGTCCCAATGCGGCTCGGTGACGAGGATGTACTTGATCTGCTTCGGGTCGAAGCCGAGCTCGCGGATGCTCGCCTGGATCGCGCGCACCGCCTGCGGCACGCCGCCGTCGATCAGGATCAGGCCGGCGGAGGTGCGCACCAGCACCACGGCTAGCCCTTCGAACCCGACATAATAGCTCTCGCCATGGAGCCGCACCGGCGGCTGCGGCTTGAGCCACTGCGCGGCATAAGCCGGCGCGATCGGGCGCAGCAGCGGATCGTCGCGATCGGCGGCCTGTCCGTCGGCCTGCCCCGACAACAGGGTTGATGCCGCAAGCAAGAATTCAGTTTTCCTCATCGCCTTTGCCTCCGCTGGTCCGTCCGGCGCACAATGCCGGCGGAGAATCCGCCGCACAAAGCATCAATTCTCGACTTAGGCATGAGCGCAGTTCATGCTTCGCGCATGGAACGCCCCCAGCTCCCGCTCAACGCGCTGCGCGCCTTCGAGGCGGCGGCGCGGCATCTCAACTTCACCCGCGCCGCGATCGAGCTGTGCGTCAGCCAGGGAGCGGTCAGCCATCAGGTCGCGCTGCTCGAGCGGCGGCTCGGCGTGCCGCTGTTCCGCCGTTTGCCGCGCGGTCTCGCGCTCACCGACGAGGGGCTGGCGCTGGTGCCGGTGCTCGGCGACGCGTTCGACCGGATCGGCGAGACGCTCGACCGCTACGAGGGCGGGCGGATGCGCGAGGTGCTGACGGTCGGCGTGGTCGGCACCTTCGCCACCGGGTGGCTGCTGCCGCGGCTGGACGGCTTCCACCGCACGCATCCGCAGGTCGACCTTCGGTTGATGACCAACAACAATCGCGTCGACCTGGCGGGCGAGGGGCTCGATTTCGCGATCCGCTTCGGCGACGGCGCCTGGCATGGCACGCACGCGGTGCCGCTGCTGGCCGCGCCCCTGTCGCCGCTCTGCACGCCCGTCATTGCCGCGCGCCTCACCACGCCCGCCGATCTCGCGCGCGAGACGCTGCTGCGCTCCTACCGCGCGGACGAATGGCCGCGCTGGTTCGAGGCGGCGGGCACGCCATACCCGCGGCTCTCCGGCCCGGTGTTCGACAGTTCGGCGGTGATGGTCGCGGCGGCGCTTGCCGGCCATGGCGTGGCGCTCGCGCCGCCGGCGATGTTCGAGGGCGACCTCGCCGCCGAACGCCTCGTCAAGCCCTTCGCCGCCGAGGTCGCGCTCGGCCGCTACTGGCTCACGCGGCTGAACTCGCGGCGCGAGAGCGCGGCGATGCAGGCGTTCGCGGCCTGGTTGCTGGATGTGGCCGGCGCTGCTTGAAATGTAGGATTTCGCGTGCTTCGCTCGGCTGGCAGGGCCAATGCCCCGCCGCTCTTTGACCCGTCGATCCCAGCCTGACGCGTCGCGCGACACCCGTCGAACGTGTCAACTTCGTCAACTTGACCGCACCATCCTGCGCTCACGCGCGTGGGAGTGTGACTTTTGAGACCTTTCGCCGGTCTCGGGAGAAGTCAGGCCCGGTCGCTGCCACCCAGATCCCGGTGGACGATTCGTCCCACTTCCAGCTCGTCGATGCGCAGCTTGCGGATATGCGCCCGGCCGATCCACAGGCGACCCACGGCAAGCGCGCCGAGCGCGAGTGCGCCCAACGCCAGGGCGCCGACAGCGACCGCACCCAGCGCCGATGCCCCGATCGCCGAACTGCCCGCGGCGACGGCGCCGCGCGCCTCTGACGGCGCAACGGCCACCTCCGCGGGCTTGTGCGTCATGCCGCCGCCGCCGCCGCGGCTTCGTTCGCCGCCTCGATCTCGGCGGCCTTGGCCTCGACCAGCCTGACGATGTGGTCGAGCATGTCCTCGCTCGACACCGTGTGGTCGGTGACGCCCGAGAGATAGATCATGTGCTTGCCATTGCCGCCGCCGGTCAGGCCGATATCGGTCTCGCGCGCTTCGCCCGGGCCGTTGACTACGCAGCCGAGGACCGACAGGCTCATCGGCGTGCGGATGTGCTGCAGCCGCTCCTCCAGCGTCTGGACGGTGCGGATCACGTCGAAGCCCTGGCGCGCGCAGCTCGGACACGAGACGACGCGCACGCCGCGGTTGCGGATGCCCAGCGCCTTGAGGATCTCGAAGCCGACGCGCACTTCCTCCTCGGGCTCGGCCGAGAGGCTCACGCGGATCGTGTCGCCGATCCCGAACCACAGCAGCGAGCCGATGCCGATCGCGCTCTTGACCGTGCCGCCGACGAACCCCCCGGCCTCGGTGATGCCGAGGTGCAGCGGGCAGTCCACCGCCTCGGCGAGCTGTTGATAGGCGGCGGTGGCGAGGAACACGTCGCTCGCCTTCACCGCGACCTTGAACTCGTGGAAGTCGCGGTCCTGGAGCAGCTTGATATGGTCGAGCGCGCTCTCGACCAGCGCTTCCGGGCAGGGCTCGCCATATTTTTCGAGCAGGTCCTTCTCGAGGGAACCGGCATTGACGCCGATGCGGATCGCGCAGCCGTTCGCCTTGGCGGCGTTGACCACCTCGTTCACCCGCTCGGCCGATCCGATGTTGCCCGGGTTGATGCGCAGGCACGCCGCGCCCGCATCGGCGGCTTCGAGCGCGCGCTTGTAGTGGAAATGAATGTCCGCGACGACCGGCACGCGGGCGGCGCGGACGATCTGCTTCAGGGCCGCGGTGCTCGCGACGTCGGGGCAGGAGACGCGGATGATGTCGACGCCCGCCTCCTCGCAGCGGCGGATCTGGTCGATCGTCGCCCTGACGTCTTCGGTGGGCGTGTTGGTCATCGTCTGGACGGTGACCGGCGCATCGCCGCCGACGGGCACGTTGCCGACCATGATCTGGCGGCTTTGGCGGCGCACGATATCGCGCCAGGGACGCACGGACATTGAAATTCCTCTGGGGTTTGCGCGCCCTATACCCTATCCGCCGCGGCCGAGAAAGGCGGGCGGCCGATAACCAATTGGTTAATCCCCCGGGCCTATAGGCGTGCCGTGACCGATGTAGGCGATCAACCCGTGCGTACCAACCGCCATTATGGCCTCGACTGGCTGCGCATCGCGGCGTTCGCCCTGCTCATCCTCTATCATATCGGCATGGTGTTCGCGCCCTGGACCTGGGTGATCAAGACCAACCACAGCTATCCCGAGCTGATCGCGCCGATGTCGCTGCTCACCCCTTGGCGGCTGGCGCTGCTGTTCGCGGTGTCGGGATACGCCTCCTGGCACCTGTTCCAGAAGGCGGGGAGCGCGGGCAGGTTCCTGCGCCTGCGCAACGTCCGGCTGCTGGTGCCGCTCGCCTTCGGCATGGCCTTCCTGGTGCCGGTGGAGATGTGGGTGCGGGTGATGGAGAAGGGGTATCCGCACGGCTATCTCCATTTCTGGCTGTCCGACTATTGGCGTTCGGGCGAGTTCTGGGGGCGCGAGTTCCCGAGCTGGGAGCATCTGTGGTTCGTCGCCTATCTCTGGACCTATACCGCAATCCTCGCCGCGGCGCTGGCGATCGGCCGCGCCCGGATCGAGGCGGGCGCGGCGTGGCTGGTGGGGTGGCTGTCGAAGGGATGGCGCATCCTGTGGTTCCCGATCGCCGGCCTGGCCGCCGCGAAGCTCGCGCTGCTGTTCGTCGTGCCCGAGGATCATGGGCTGCTCCGCGACTGGGCGGGGCATGCGCAATATCTGCCGATGTTCCTGTTCGGCTTTGTGCTTGCCGGGCTGCCGCAGCTCTGGGCGCCGCTCGAGCGGAGGTGGAGGGCGGCGCTGGCGATCGCCGCACTGTCCGGCGCGGTCGTGGTGGTGGTCGAGCTGGTCTTTCCCGGCGAGGCGATCCCGCCGCGCTGGGTGATGGCGGGCGAGCGTGCCGCGCAGGTGGCGATGGCGTGGAGCATGACCATCGCGCTGTTCGTGCTCGCCGACCGCTTCTGGAACCGCGACCATCGCTGGCGCAAGTCGATCGCGGAGGCGGTGTTCCCCTTCTACCTGATCCATCAGCCGGCCATCGTCCTGATCACCTGGTATTCGCTTCCGCTCAAGCTCGATGCCTGGGTCGAGTTCGCGATGCTGCTCGCGGGCACCGGCGCGATCTGCGCGGCCTTCTACCTGGTCGGGCGCGAGATCGGCTGGCTGCGGCCGCTGATCGGGCTCGGCCCGCGGCCAGCCCGCGCATTGCCCGAGATTTCGCCGCAACCGGCCTGACATGGACCTCAGGCCGCGCTAATGGGCGGCGGTGGAACGGCATTACGGCATGGACTGGCTGCGGATCGGGGCGTTCGGCCTGCTGATCCTCTATCATGTCGGCATGGTCTTCGTGCCCTGGGGCTATCATGTGAAGACCGCGGCGCCCGCCGAATGGGTGACGGTGCCGATGCTGTTCACCAGCCCCTGGCGGCTGACCCTGCTGTTCCTCGTCTCGGGCTATGCGAGCCGCGCGCTGTGGGCCAAGTCGCGCCGGCCGGGCCGCTTCGTCGCCAACCGCACCTGGCGGCTGATCGTGCCGCTGCTGTTCGGCGTCGCGGTGATCGTGCCGCCGCAGACCTGGGTCGAGCTCGTGACCCAGCACGGCTACTGGTTCGACTACTGGACCTTCTGGGCGCACCATTACTGGTATTTCGGCACGCTCGACGGGATCATCGTGCCGACCTGGAACCATCTGTGGTTCGTCGGCTATCTGTGGCTCTACACGCTTGCGCTGGCGCTGATCGTGCTGGTGCCGGGCGGAAGCTGGGTGCAGCGCGCGTTCGACCGGATCTTCGCCGGCACCCGGGTGCTGTGGCTGCCCGCCGCCTATCTGCTGCTGACGCAGGTGGTGATCTTCCAGCGCTGGACCGACAGCCACGACGTGGTCAACGACGGCGTCGCGCATCTCGCCTATTTCCCGGCCTTCCTGTTCGGCTTCGCGCTCGCGGGGTCGGAGCCGGTGATGGGCTGGATCGCGCGGCTGTGGAAGCCGGCGGCGGTGCTGGGTCTCGCCGGCTATGTCGTGTCGATTGCGATCGACATCGCCTATGCCGCCGATCCCCCGTGGGTGGTGGGAAGGATCATGCTCGCCGCGCGCTACATCCAGTGCTGGATGACGATCGTGGCGCTGATCGGGATCGCGGAGGTCTTCCTCAACCGCGACCACAGGCTGCGACCGATGCTGACCGAGGCGGTGTTTCCCTTCTACCTCATCCACCAGACGATCATCGTCGTTGCGATGTACTGGCTGCTCAAGCTCGCCCTGCCGGGGTTCGCGGAATTCGCGATCCTCGTCGCCGCGACCGCGCTCGGCTGCTGGATCTTCTATCGCTATGGCCGCGAGATCCCGTTGCTGCGGCCGCTGATCGGGCTCAGGATGGAGCGGCGCGACCGTCCCGCCCCAAGCCCGGAGGCCTGAATGACCCGCCTGTTCCTCATCGCCGGAGCCCTGCTGATGTCGCTTCCCGCCACGGCGCAGGACAAGCCCGAATGGACGCTGGTGATCCATGGCGGCGCGGGCGTGATGGAACGCGGCAAGATGACGCCCGAGCGCGAGGCGGCGGTGCGCAAGGCGC
The DNA here is from genome assembly GCF_049532975.1 of Sphingomonas sp. MS122. Lineage (GTDB taxonomy): Bacteria > Pseudomonadota > Alphaproteobacteria > Sphingomonadales > Sphingomonadaceae > Sphingomonas. The sequence goes on from NZ_CP186695.1 coordinate 2,068,169, forward strand.
TGGACGCGTCGCTGGAGGCCGGGTCGAAGCTGCTGGCCACGGGCGGCAGCGCGCTCGACGCAGTCGAGGCGGCGGTGAAGGTGCTGGAGGACGACCCCAATTTCAACGCCGGCCGCGGCGCGGTGTTCACCTATGAGGGCACCAACGAGCTCGACGCCTCGATCATGGACGGCTCGACCCGCAAGGCTGGCGCGGTCGCGGGCGTGACGCGCTCGAAGAACCCGATCAGCCTCGCGCGGCGGGTGATGGAGGACAGTCCGCACGTGATGCTGGCGGGGAAAGGCGCGGACCAGTTCAGCGCCGAAAAGGGGCTGGAGCAGGTCGACCCCTCCTATTTCGCGACCGAGGAGCGCCGCCGCCAGCTCGAGACGCTCAAGGCGCAGAAGACCAGCTGGTTCGACGTCGATCGCAAGTTCGGGACGGTCGGCGCGGTGGCGATGGACGCCAGGGGCCATGTCGCCGCCGCGACCTCGACCGGCGGGATGACCGGCAAGCGCTGGGGCCGGATCGGCGATTCGCCGGTGATCGGGGCCGGCACCTATGCCGACGACCGGGCCTGCGCGGTCTCGGCGACCGGGGCAGGCGAATATTTCATCCGCGAGGGCGTGGCGCACGAGATCTGCGCGCGGGTGCGGTTCAAGGGGGAGCGCCTCAAGGCCGCGGCGGACGTGGTGATGGCCGAGACCAAGGCACTCGGCGGCACCGGCGGCGTGATCCTGACGGGTCCCACCGGCGAGATGGCGTGGAGCTTCAACACGCCGGGCATGTATCGCGGCAAGGTTTCGGCGGGGGGCAAGAAGACGGTCGCGATCTACGGCGACGAGGACTGAACGATGTTTCGCGCCGGAAGTTGACACAAAGTTTACGCTATGGCTCCCCCGATCCGCTTGCGGTCTGGATGCGCGCGTGCCGCCAGGAACACGAAGCACATTTTAGAACATATATAGAACATTCGCGAATATTGCAAGCGATTTCGCATCGACGGGGTATGGCGGCCATATGATTCGCCACATCCTCGCCGCCGTCGTTTTCGCCGCGACGCTGATCGCCTCGCCCGCCTTCGCCTATTGGGAATATGGGCACGAGACGATCGCCGCGATCGCCTACAGGAACGTCAAGCCCGAGACGCGGCGCGCGATCGACCGGCTGCTGGCGCGCCAGGCGTTGCTCGAGACGCCGACCTGCCCGGCGCGCACGATCGAGCAGGCGAGCGTCTGGGCCGACTGCATCAAGCCGCTCGGGCCGCGCTTCAGCTATGCCTATAACTGGCACTATCAGAATGTGGGCATCTGCAAGCCGTTCACGCTCAAGGGCAATTGCCCCGACGGCAATTGCGTCTCGGCGCAGATCGAGCGAGACGTCAAGCTGCTGCAGGACCCCAAGGTGCCGGTGCGCGAGAAGGTGATGGCGCTCGCCTTCCTCACGCATTTCGTCGGCGACCTGCACCAGCCGCTGCATGCCGGGGACAAGGGCGACCTGGGCGGCAACCGGGCGCGGTCGGACTATGGCATCTATGGGCCGGAGCGGCTGAACCTGCACAGCATCCTCGACGGCTGGCTGGCCGAGCGCGCGATCTCCACGCCGCCGCCGCTGATGGTCGCCTATCCGGCGGACGAGCGGCGTGCGATGGGGGCGGGGACGGTCGAGGACTGGAGCCGCGAGAATTGGGAAGCGGCGAAACAGGCCTATGCGGCGGCGTTCGGCGGCGACCCGTGCCGAGCCGACATCCCCGAGCGCGGCAAGCTGGACGACGCGGCGATCGAGCAGCTGGTGCCGATGCTGCGCCTGCAGGTGCAGCGCGGGGGTCTGCGCCTCGCGCGGCTGCTCGACGAGGCGTTCGGTCCGCCGCCGCCCGAGGCGCCGAAGCCGGCCGGCTGATCCGCCGATCACGCCTCGTCTTCCTCCTTCCTGGGCGGGCGGCCGCGCCTGCGGCGCCATTGCGGCGGCGGCGCGCAACGTGAGCAGGATGGCGCGGGTGTCGTCGCCGCGCACGATCGTTCCGGTGAAATTCCCCCGATACCGGCGCGGCTGAAGATCGGTGGCCAGCGCCCGGTCGAGCGCGAATTCGAGGGCGCGCCGCCGCGCGTCCGCAAGCGCGGTCGTCCAGGCGGCCGCGAAGCTTTCCGCGCCGGTGCGCCGCCGAAGCTTGTACGCGGAGGTGACGCTCATTCCCGCCGCGCGCAGCCCGGCCCACGCAGCCGGTGGGGGCGAGCTCGGCGATGAACGCGTGCTGGCGATCGACGTCCAGCCGTCATGGCGACGGCGGGCGAGCGGTGCCGGCACGAAGGAGGGGATCGCCACGGTTTCGGCGAAGGCGGGAGAGTCGGAGTCGCGCATCGACCAGTCTATGCGCGCTTTGTAACGTGTAGGAAGGTTCTTTATTTGTTCTGGCGTGCCGGGCTCACGGCGCGGGCGGCAAGTGGGTGGTTAGGCGACAGGCCACTTTAGCTGCCTGACACCCGAGGCGATTGTGCAAGTCTCACGGATCAGTTGGAACGTAAAAGGCGTACCCTCCGGGCGACATCTCACCGAAGGCGAAAACCTTGGTGATGCCATCCTCGTCAATCTCGTAAATGTCGAAACGGTGAATCTGACTAAGGTAGGCCGGATGTGGAAGATGCACTTCGCCTATCCGCCGCCATAAAGAGAAGTCCGGCCACTCGGTTGCATCGCTCAAGGGCCAATCCAACCCATCGGCTCTCATTCCTAGTGACGCCCAGTTCGCCAACGCTTTTTCTCCAGCTGCTCCAGAGCTTGCAGTGGCGCGCCGCTTCACCACCTGCAAACCGACGTTCCACAATCCATCGCGAGCGTCTGCTATCGGGTCGTTAGCAGTGGTTGCTCTCTTCGTCATTCCGGCCTTGTGCCGGGATCCAACGGGAGGCGAAGTGGAAGCAAGAGGCTCTATCGCATTGCCCGAGGTGCCGTGGATCCCGGCACAGGGCCGGGATGACGGAATAGCCGCAACCGGGCGTGTTTGCGGGCGCAACGAAAAGGGGCGCGTACCCTGCGGCACGCGCCCCTTCGCTGTCCGTCGCAAACGATCAGTTGATGACGATCGTCACCGCGCGGCGGTTCTGGGCCCAGCTCTGCTCGTCCGAGCCGAGCGCGATCGGGCGTTCCTTGCCGTAGCTGATCGTGGTGATGCGCGTCGCCGAGACGCCGCGCGCCGCGAGATAGTTCTTGGCGGCGTTGGCGCGGCGGTCGCCCAGCGCGAGGTTGTACTCGCGCGTGCCGCGCTCGTCGGCATGGCCCTCGAGCGTGATGCGCGTGTTGGGGTATTGCGTCAGCCACTGCGCCTGGCTGTCGAGGATCGTGCGCGCCTGCGCGTCGATGTCGTACTGGTCGAGCGCGAAGTGGATCGTGTCGCTCGACACGTTCTGCTTGAAATGCTCGGGGGTGCCGGGCTGCGCCGTGCCGCCGGTGTCGGTGCCGGGCGCGGGGCCGGGATCGACCACGCCGGGGCCCGGCGGCAGCGTCTCGGGGCGCTTCTTCGAGCAGGCGGCGACGGCGATCGCCATGGTGCCGATGATGAGGGCGGTTCTGAGCTTTGCCATTGGTGGTGCCTCCTAGGCTATTGCGGATTTCGTGAGTGAGTGAGTGATCGGCATCAGGGGCGTAACGGTCCCCAGGCCGGATCGGATCCATCGAGCGGGGTGGGGATGCGCCGGGCATTGGTGCCGGTGAGGTCCACCGACCAGACATCGGCCTTGCCCGAGCGGCCCTGCGCACCGCGATAGAACATCAGCACGCGGCCATTGGGCGAGAAGGACGGGCCCTCGTCGCCCCAGGCGTTGGTCAGCAATTTCTCGCCGCTGCCCGAGGGGGTCATCACGCCGATGCGGAAGCCGCCGCCGCCCATGCGGGTGAAGGCGATGAGGTCGCCGCGCGGGCTCCACACCGGGGTCGCGTAGCGCCCGCCGCCGAAGCTGATGCGCTGCTGGTTCGAGCCGTCGGCGTTCATGACGTAGAGCTGCTGCGTGCCCGAGCGGTCGCTCTCGAACACGATGCGGCGGCCGTCGGGCGAGTAGCTGCCGCCGGTGTCGATGCCGGGGCCGCTGGTCAGCTGCTGCGGGGAGCCGCCGGTCGACGAGATGCGGTAGACATCGGCATTGCCCGCGGTCGACATGGTGAACAGGATCCAGCGCCCGTCGGGCGAGAAGCGCGGCGCGAAGGCGAGCGACACGTTGGTGACGAGCAAGCGCTGGCGGCCCGAGGCGAGGTCGTAGACATAGAGCGCGGGCTTGTCGCCCTGGTAGCTCATATAGGCGATGCGCCGCTCGTCGGGGGAGAGGCGCGGGGTCAGCACGATCGACTGGCCGTTGGTCAGGAAGCGGTGGTTGGCGCCGTCCTGGTCCATGATCGCGAGGCGCTTGATGCGGCGGTTCTTGGGGCCGGTCTCGGAGACATAGACGACGCGGCTGTCGAAATAGGGGCCCTCGCCCGACAGGCGGGTGTAGATCGCGTCGGCGCATTTGTGCGCGGCGCGGCGCCAGTCGGACGGGCCGACCTCGAACCCCTGGCGAGTGAGCTCGGTGCCGAGCGCGACGTCGTAGAGATAGCAGCCGACGGTGAGGCGCCCGCCGCCGCCAGCCTGGACATAGCCCTGGACCAGCGCCTGCGCGCTGGCGCCGCGCCAATAGGCGAAGTCGGGCGCGCGGACCTCGCCGGTGGTCGGGGTGCGCACGCCGTTGGGGCCGATCGGCTTGAACAGGCCCGAGTTGCGCAGGTCGGCGGCGATCACCTCGGCGATCTGGCGGCCGAGCGCCTCGGTATTGCCCGCGGGGGTCTGCACCGCCTGAGTCGTCGGCATGGCCGGGATCAGGATGGTGAGATCGGCCGAGGCGGTGTCGGTGACGTCGACGCTGAGGCCCTCTTCCTGCTGGGCGGGCGCCGGGATGGTGGGCGGGGTCACTTCCTCCTGCGCGACCACCGGCGTGGCGATCAGGAGGGCGACGAGCGAGAGTGCGGGCTTCATCGGCTGAGGTTCCTGTCGAAATTGGGACGGAGGATCTTCCAGGCGTCGTAATATTCTTCCGGAAGGTTGAAGGGGGCGGCGAGGCGCGCCGCGTTGAGCGCGCGTTCCTTGTGCAGGTCGGCCTGCGCGCGGTTGCTGGCGTTGACGCCGGTCTGGTTGATGACCCGCGGCGGTGAGGCGAGCGAGCCGTCGCGGTTGAGGCGGATCTCGACCGTGGTGCGGAGCAGCTCGACATCGGCGCCGGTGGGCGAGCGCCAGTGCGGGCGGAGCTGGCGGATGACCTCGGCGGCGAGGCTCGACTTGACCGCGGCGCCGATCTGGCTGGCCTGCGGGGTCTTGGCCTTGCCCTTGCTCGGCTGGTCGGTGAGGCCGTCGACGATGCCCGAAAGGCGGCCGGTCGGGCGCACCTCACGCCGCGTCGGCTGGGGCTGGGCCTTGGGCGGGGCGGCGCTGGCTTTCTTGGGCTCGGCCTTTTGCGGCTCGGGCTTGCGCGGCGAGGGGCGCGGCTCGGCCTTGGGCGGTGTGGGATCCGGGCGCACCACCGGCTCGGGCTCGGGGCGCTCGACCGGGGGCGGCGTGACGGGCTCGGGCAGGGCGGGAGTCTCGGCGAGGCGCTCGGCGGGGGCTTCGCGGTTGATCTCGGGCGCTTCGCTGACGAGGCCGGCCTCGTCGGTCAGCGAGATCTCGATCGGGGTCGGCTGGAGCTTCTCGGGGTTCGGCGTGGCGAGGAAGCCGACCGTCAGCAGGCCGAACAGGATCACATGGCCCAGCACCGCCAGGCCGATCCCCGTTCCCTCGCGACGGTCGAGCGCCAGCGCCATGTCAGCCGCCGTCCACCGGCGTGGTCACCAGCGAGACCTTGTTGAGGCCGACGCGGTTGAGCTCGCCCATCACGCGCATGACCTTGCCGTACTCGAGGCGCAGGTCGGCGCGGAGATAGACTTGCGGCTTGTCCGCGCCGCGCTGGCTGGCGATCTCCTCGAGCAGCGGGGGCAGGCCTTCCTCGGTCACCTCGGTGTTGTCGAGATAGAGCTTGCCCGCCTGGTCGATCGAGATCTGGACCGGCTTCGCGTCCTGATCGAGCGGCTTGGCGCGGCTCTCGGGCAGGTTCACCTGCACGCCCGCGGTGAGCAAGGGCGCGGTGACCATGAAGATGATCAGCAGCACCAGCATCACGTCGACCAGCGGCGTGACGTTGATGTCCGCCATCGGCGCGCGGCGGCCCTTGCCGCGGGCGGAGGGAAGCTGCGCGCCCATCAGAGCCCCGGCTTGCCCGGGACCGGGCCGCTGTCGAGCTGGCGGCTGAGCGTGGTGTGGAAGCCGTCGGCGAAGCGATTGAGGTGCGCCTCGACCTTGTTGATGCCGTGGCTGAAGCGGTTGTAGGCGATCACCGCGGGGATCGCCGCGAACAGACCGATCGCGGTGGCGAACAGCGCCTCGGCGATGCCCGGCGCGACCACCGCGAGCGAGGTGTTCTGCTCGCTGGCGATCGCGGTGAAGCTGCGCATGATGCCCCAGACGGTGCCGAACAGCCCGACGAACGGCGCGACCGAACCGACCGTGGCGAGAATGTTGAGCCGGTCGGAGAGCTTGTCGATCTCATGTGCGACCGCGGCGCCCATCGTCGTGGCGAGCCGCTCGCGCGTGCCCTCTTTGTCGAGCGCGCGCCCGCCGGTCGAGCGGCGCCATTCGGTGACTCCGGCCGCAAAGACGCGCGCGACCGGATGGTCGCTGTCGCCGTGCATGCGGTAGAAGACGTCGATGTCGTCGGACTTGCGATAGTCGCGCTCGAACGCGTCGGTCGACTTGCGCGCCTTGGCGATGCGGCCGCGCAGCGAGAAGATGATGCCCCAGGTCCAGATGCTGGCGAGCAGCAGGCCGATCATCACCGCCTTGACCACCCAATCGGCCTGGAGGAACAGCCCCAGCGGCGACATCGCCGCAGCGTCGGTATTCACGAACAATTCCATGTGTCGCTCAATTCCCCTTCGATACAAGCGGCACGAACGCTTCGACCCAATGGGCCGGCTGCCGCCTGGGACGCCCGCTGGGCGCCACGAACGCGGCCTCGACCTCTGCCTGAACGAGCAATTCGTCGTGCCGCATGACTCGTTGCTGAATATCGACTGACGCCGCACGAACGCGGAGCAGCCGGCTGACGACGGTCAACGCATCATCGAGCCGGGCGGGTGCAGCAAAGCGAAGTTGCATGCGCGTGACGGCATAGGCGCCGTCGCCGGCTTCGTGCGCGGCGCGCTGGTCGATCCCGGCGAGGCGCAGCATGTCCGAGCGCGCCCGCTCCATGAAGCGGAGATAGTTGGCGTGATAGACCACCCCCGACAGGTCCGTGTCCTCGAAATAGACACGGACCGGGAAACGATGCTCGAGGCCGTCGAAGCGGCCGGCGATCATAAGGTCGTCGGCGGGCATTAAGCATCTTCCCTAGCGGCGCGGAGTCGCGAGGGGAACCCGTTGGCGGGTCGTTACGCCTTCGACATGTCGATGACTTGCTTCCACTCGTCGGGTGTGACCTTGCCGACCGAGAGGCGCGAGAATTTGACGAGGTCCATCTCGGCGAGCCTGGGCTCGGCCTTGACCTGCTTGAGCGTGACCGGCCTGGCGAGCGGCTCGACCGGCTTCACCTCGACCGAGACCCAGTGCTTGCCGTCGCCGTCGGGCTTGGCCTCGCGGCTCACCTCCATGATGCCGACGATCTCCAGCCCCTGGACGCTGTGGTAGAAGAAGGCGCGGTCGCCGACCTTCATCGCCTTGAGGTTGAGCGCGGCGGTATAGTTGCGCACCCCGTCCCACTCGGTCTTGCCGTCGCGGACCAGATCGTCCCAGCTGAAGGTTTCGGGCTCGGACTTCATCAGCCACAGGTTCATGGACGGTTCCTCTGTTTGTGCCGCCTTCAAACGCCAAACGACTCTAAACCGCAAGTGAACACGCGATTCCGCGGCAATTCAGGTCGACTCGGGCAAGGTGCAGCCAAGACGCCCGCTGATGCGTTGTCCGGCGTCGAGAAGTGCTCTTTGCACGAGGAGGAAGTCATGAAGACCATCACCAAGGCGGTGCTCGGACTGACGCTCGGCGCCACCGCGCTCACCGCGGCTGCCCCGGCGGAGGCGCAGCGCTATTATCGTTACCGCGACCGCGACAATACCGGTACTGCGATCGCCGCCGGGATCGCGGGCGTCGTGATCGGCGCTGCGCTCGCTTCGTCGAGCCGCGACCGCTATTACGACCGCTACGACCGGCGCTATTACAATTACGACCGCTATTATTACGACTATGACCGGCCCTATTACCGGGACCGCGGCTATTATCCGCGCGACGGTTATTACTACCGGCATTATGAACGCCGCGGCTGGCGCGGCTGCTCGATCCGCCGCGTCTACGATCCCTATCTGGGGCGCCGGGTCCGCGTTCGTTACTGCTGACCCCAAGCACAGCGGTGACAAGGGCGGCGCGGGTTCATCCCGCGCCGCTTTTGTTTGTCCGGCGCATGCGCTAGACGCGCGCGCCATGACCGACACTCCTCCCGATCGGCTCTCGGTCAACCCGAAGAGCCCGCATTTCGACGCCGACCTCCTCCAGCGCGGCATCGGCATCCGCTTCAAGGGCAACCAGCGCCGCGACGTCGAGGAATATTGCATTTCCGAAGGCTGGATCCGCGTGCAGCTCGGCAAGAAGACCGACCGCAAGGGCGATCCGCTGACGATCAAGTTGAGCGGCCCCGTCGAGGCGTGGTTCGAGACCGGGGCGGCGGGCGAGGGCGGCGAGGGCGAGGCTTCGGAAGAGGCCTGACCCGTACCGTCATCCCGGCCCTGTGCCGGAATCCACCGCTCCCCGTGCGATGCCTTCTCCGCGCCCGCGCTTCGCTTGCCTCCCGATGGACCCCGGCACAAGGCCGGGGTGACGGCTGGGTTACTGGTTGAACGCCTCTCGCGCCGAGTCCTCCAGCCCCTGCATCGCCGCGCGATAGGGAAAGGGACCGTGGCTGATCCGCGCGACGCCGGCCTGTGCCACCGCCGCGGCGTCGGGCGCGCCGGGGAAGGCCATGAAATTCACCGGCAGCGGCGATTCCCAGCACACCCGCGCGAGCAGCTCGAGATTGGCGAGGCCCGGGACGAACAGGCCGTTGGCGCCCGCGGCGGCATAGGCATGGGCGCGCTCGATCGCGGCATCGACCTTGGCTTCGTCATGCGTGTCGGGCTTGGCCTGCAGGAAGATGTCGGTGCGCGCGTTGATGAAGAAGGCGGGGCCGGCCGCGGCGCGGATCGCGGCGATGCGCTCGGCCTGGAAGGCGCAGGGATGGATGCCCTCGCCGCCGACCACCTGGTCCTCGAAATTGCAGCCCACCGCCCCGGTCGCCGCGAGCCGCGCGACATTGGCGGCCGCCGCCTCGGGCTCGACCGCATAGCCGCCCTCGAAGTCGATCGTCACCGGCACGGCGACCGCCGCGACGATGCGCGCGGCGATGTCGAGCACCAGGTCGAGCGGCACCGCCTGGCCATCCGCGAAGCCGTTGGCCATCGCGACCGAGGCGCTGCCGGTGGCCACCGCCCGCGCGCCAGCGGCGGCGACCGCCCGGGCCGAGCCGGCATCCCAGATGTTGAACAGCACCAGGGGTTCGCGCGGGACGTGCAGCGCGGCGAAGCGATCGAACATGTCGGTCATCGGGGGGTTCCTCCTCTTTGCGGCCGTTCTACTGCCGGAACGAAGAGGGAACAACCCGAAAGTTGCGGTGAAGGTGGGTGCCAGCCGGATCAGCGCGCTTGCTAATTCCTCCCCTTCCAGGGGGGAGGAATTAAGAGGGGCCGACCTAGAGATCCGTCCTCAGTGGACGAAGCGCGCCACCACGTCGCGATAGGAGCGGCTGACCTTCACCTGCGATCCCGAATCGAGGATCAGGAAGCATTCGCCATTGGTGTGCGGCTTGACCTGCTTGACCTGATCGAGGTTGACGATGGTCGAGCGGTGGACGCGCTGGAAGCGGCGCGGGTCGAGGCGCTTCTCGAGGTCCTTCATCGTCTCGCGCAGGACGAGCGTGTTGTCCGCGGTCTTGATGCACATGTAGTCGCCGGCGGCCTCGACCACCTCGATCGTGTCGACGTCGACGCGGAAGATCTGGCCGCGGTCCTTGATGTTGATGAGCTTCTCGTAGCGGCTCGACGCGACCTCGCCGCTGTCGGTGGCGAGCTCCTCGGCGGCTTCGGGCGCGACCTCGGCGAGCACTTCCTTGAGCTTCTCGACTTCCTCGACGCCGCGCTTCTCGGTCAGGCGCTGGCGCACGCGCTCGAGCGTGTCGGCGAGCCGCGCCTCGTCGACCGGCTTCATCAGATAGTCCATCGCATTCGCCTCGAACGCGCGGATCGCGTGGTCCGAATAGGCGGTGACGAATACGAACAGCGGCGGCTCGACCTCCATCAGGCCCTGGACGACCGAGAAGCCGTCGAAGCCGGGCATCTGGATGTCGAGGAAGACGAGGTCGGGCTTGTGGGTCTTGATCGAGCGGATCGCCTCGCGGCCGTTCTGGCACTTGTCGATGATCTCGACGTCGTCATGCGCCTGGAGCCGCAGCTCGAGGCCCTGGATGGCCAAGGGTTCGTCATCGACCAGGATGGTGCGGATCGTCATGATTCCTCTTACTCTCATCCGGCGCCGCGCCGATGCCCCCGGCGCGCTGCCACACTATCCCCTGCCTTTGATGCCTGTCTTCCCCTGCCTAACGAGCTCGTTACGGCATGGTTCCGATCAGGCTGCTTCCCGCGTCTGCTCCTCGATCTGGAACGGAATTTCGATCTCCACGCGAAACCCCCGTCCGGGGTCCGAGCGCGCTTCGAAACGATGATCCGGCCCGAAAGCCTGCGCCAGACGTTCCCTTATATTGGTGAGCCCGACCCCGGTTGAAAGGCTTGGCCGGTTCTTGCCCTCGATCAATCCCGGCCCGGTGTCCGATACGGTGATCTGCACCCGATCGCCGGTGAGCCGAGCGACGACGCAGATTTCGGCGCCTTCCTCCTGCGGCGTGACGGCGTATTTGATCGCGTTCTCGACCAGCGGCTGGAGCAGCAGCGAGGGCAGGCGCGCCTTGACCGTGCGCGGATCGATGTCGAACACCGGCTTCAGCCGCTCGTCGAAGCGCATCTTCTCGATCTCGAGATAGAGCTTCAGCGTCTCCACCTCCTGCGCCAGCGTGACGTGCGCGGTCGGCTCGTTGGCCAGCGTGTAGCGCAGGAAGTTGGAGAGGCGGGCGAGCATCGCGTTGGCGCGGTCGGTCTGCTTCAAGAGCACCAGCGTCGAGATCGAGTTGAGCGTGTTGAACAGGAAATGCGGGTTGAGCTGGTAGCGCAGCATCGCGAGTTGCGCCGAGCTGGCCTGGCTCTCCAGCGCCTGCATCTGGTCGATCTGGTCCTCGACGATCAGGTAGAAGTTGATGCCGAAGTAGAGCGCCGACCAGCCGGCGATGACGATGAAGTTCAGGAACAGGCTGCCCAGCACCAGCGGAATCTCGATCCCCGGCTCGCCGCGCATCACCGAGACAGTGAAGGCGTTGAGCACGGCGTAGATCAGCGTCGCCGCGGCGAGCGTCGCAATCGTCGCGAGGATCCCGGTGATGCGCGGCAGGCGGCGGAAATAGCCGTAGAGCGCGGAAAGCAGCAGCGTCAGGCAATAGCCCACGATCGATTCGATCGTGACACGGATGATGTCCTGGAAACTGAATGCGTTGATCGAGGTATTCGAGACGGCGCGCAGTATCAGATAGCCGCCCCAGCCGGCGCCCTGCAGCAGCCAGAAGGCGCGGCTCTTCTGCTCGAAGAAGGGGCGGGAGAGGACGTCGGGGTTCTTCATGCGATTTCGATTTCTCTAATCGGTAATCCGCGCGGCGCAAAGGCGGGGCCCTTGCGCTACATAGGGGTTGCGCAACCGACTCACCCCATTCCCATCAGGAGAACGCCAATGACCACGCGTACCGCCACCGCCCGCTATTCCGGCTTCGGCAAGGAAGGGAAGGGCGCGATCACCACCCAGTCGGGCGTGCTGACCGACCAATATTACGCCTTCAATACCCGCTTCGAGGAAGAGCCGGGCACCAATCCCGAGGAGCTGATCGCCGCGGCGCATGCCGGCTGCTTCACCATGGCGCTGAGCTTCGCGCTGGCGCGCGCGGGCTATTCGGACGGCACGCTCGAGACCAAGGCGGCGATCAAGCTCGAGCAGAAGGACGGCGGCTTTGCGATCACGCGCTCGGATCTCACCCTCACCGCCTCGGTTCCCGGCATCGACCCGGCCGAGTTCGAGAAGCTGGCGAAGGAGGCCGAAGCCAATTGCCCGGTCTCGAAGGTGCTCAATGCCGAGATCACGCTGACTCACACGCTCAGCTGAGGCGGAACGGCACGGGTGCCTCGCCCGTTGTCGGGGAAATCCCTGACGTGAGGCGAGGCACCCATGGCCAAGAAAAAGCAGAAGAAGTCCAAGGCGAACCGCTCGGACGGGCCGGGCATCGCCGCGATCTCGATCGGCGCGGCGGCGATCGCGGCGGGCGCGGCGGTGATCGGCTATGCCGCGATGCGGCTGCGCGGGCCGAGAAACGCCGAGCACGAGGCGCCCGATCTGGCACTCGACCAGCCGCATCCGGGTCCTGAGGACCGTGCGCCCGAAGCGTTCAGGCCCGATCCGACCGCTCCGGTGCCGGCGAGCGAGCGCGAAGGGCTGCGGCCCGCGACCGGTCCGGCGCCGAGCATGATGCCCGGCCGGACCGAACCCGCCTACGAAACCTGAGGCTCAGCGCTCGTTGAGATAATAGCGGTCGGTCGGCGTCAGGTCGTCGGCAAGTTCGTAGACGATCGGCTGGCCGGTCGGAATTTCGAGCCCGGTGATGTCGGCGTCGGAGATGCCCGAGAGGTGCTTGACCAGCGCGCGCAGCGAGTTGCCGTGGGCCGCGATCAGCACGCGCTTGCCGGCCTTGAGCTCAGGGGCGATGCGCTCGTCCCAATAGGGCAGGACGCGGGCGATGGTGTCCTTGAGGCTCTCGGTCTGCGGGATCGGGATGCCCTTGTAGCGCAGGTCCTGCGCGAGGTCCCAGGGCGAGCCCTCCTCGGGCAGCGGCGGCGGGATGTCGAAGCTGCGCCGCCACAATTTGACCTGGTCGTCGCCGTGGAGCGCCGCGGTCTCGGCCTTGTTGAGACCGGTGAGGCCGCCATAGTGGCGCTCGTTGAGCTTCCAGCTCTTCTCGGTCGGCAGCCACAGCCGGCCCATCGCCTCGAGCGCGAGGTTGAGCGTCTTGATTGCGCGGCTCTGAAAGCTGGTAAAGGTCAAGTCGAAGTCGAGGCCCTTCTCCTTCATCAGCTCGCCCGCCGCCCAGGCCTCGCTGACGCCCTGCTCGGTCAGATCGACGTCCCACCAGCCGGTGAAGCGGTTCTCCAAATTCCAGGCGGACTGGCCGTGGCGGATCAGGACGAGCGTGGGCATGGGCTTCTCCTTGCGGGAATTCGCCCGCGTCCTTAGCGGATGCGCACGGCAGGGCAACGGAGGATGGTCATGGCGATCGAAAGGCGAACCATACTGTATGACGGGCCGGGCGGCCCGTTCGAGGGCGTGGCGGCGTTCGATACCGCGTGGGAGGGACCGCGGCCCGGCGTGATGATCGTCCCCAACGTGCTCGGCGAGAAGGAGCAGGACCGGGTGATCGCCGAGCGGCTGGCCGGGCTGGGCTATGTCGGGTTCGTCGCCGACACCTATGGCCAGGGCAAGCGCACCACGCGCGAATCGCCCGATCCGGCGGTGTATATGAACCAGCTCAATGCCGACCGCGTACTGCTGCGCGACCGGCTGCACGCGAGCGTCGCCGCGCTGAAGGCGCTGCCGGAGGTCGACGCATCACGGACGGCGGCGATCGGCTTCTGTTTCGGCGGCAAGTCGGTGATCGATCTTGCGCGGGCCGGCGGGGTGCTGGGCGTGGTGGCGTTCCACGGCATCTTCGACGCGCCGGGCTATGACTATCCCAAGCCGATCGCGGCGAAGCTGCTGATCTGCCACGGGTGGAACGACCCGCTCGCGCCGCCCGAAGCGGTGACCGCGCTCGCGGCCGAGCTGACCGAGGCAGGCGCGGACTGGCAGCTGCACTGCTATGGCCATGCCGGGCATGGCTTTACCGACAAGAGCATGAGGGGATCGGCGCGACCTGGGTTCGGATATGACGCGAGCGCGGACCGGCGCAGCTGGCAGGCGATGCGCGCGTTTCTGGATGAGGTGTTCGAATCTCCACCGTCATCCCGGCCTTGAGCCGGGGCCGGGCTTCTTCGGGCGGTGACGGAAAGGAAGCTCGGCCCTGGGTCAAGCCCGGGGTGACGGGTCGGGCGCGTGCCGCTCGCGGTTCAGCAATTTCCGCAGCAATCGCCGCAGCAGCACGAGCGCGGCGATCGTCGCGGCGAGGATCAGCACCGCAATCACCACCGCCGCGATCGGGTTGGACAGCGCGAGGAACAGCAGCCCGCCGGTGACGATATCCTCGCCGGTCGAGACCACCGCGTTGCTCACCGGCTCGGGGCTGGTGTTGACGACCGCGCGCGTGCTCGCCTTGGCGCCGTGGGTGAGCAGCGAGGCGCCGCCGCCGAGCAGCAGCGCCGCCACTTGCCACGCCGGATCGGAGGGATCCACGATGGCGAGCGCGAGCAGCGCCCCGCCGAGCGGGCGGATCAGCGTGTGCACCGCGTCCCACGCCGAATCGAGCCACATCACCTTGTCGGCGAAGAACTCCGCGACCGCGCCGAATCCTGCGATGCCGATCACCCAGGGATTGGCGAGGACGTCGAGCATGTGCAACTTGTCGGGCAGGTCGACCCAGCCGGTGTACATGGCGAGGCCGACTGCGAAGACGCAGAGATAGAGCCGCCAGCCCGCGAGCAGACTGACGCTGGCGGCGAGGCCGATGATCTCGACCGCGCTCATCGCTGCACGATCAGGAGGCCGGCTTGGCCGCCGGCTTGCGCGCTGCCGGCTTGCGGGCGGCGGGTTTCGCCGCAGGCTTGCGCGCGGCCGGCGCCTTGGGCTTGGCCGCCGCCGCAGGCTTGGCAGCGGTCTTGGTGGCCGCGGGCTTGGCGGCAGCGGGTTTCGCGGCCGGAGCCTTGGTTGCCGAAGCCTTGGCCGGCGCAGCCTTGGGCTTGGCGGCGGTGCGCGGCTTGGCCGCAGTGGCCTTGGTCGCGGGTTTCGCCGGAGCCTTCTTCGCCGCCGGCTTCCTGGCGGCGGGCTTGGCCGGTGCAGGCGGCGCGGCGGGTGCTTCAGGCGCCGTGGGGGCGGGGTCGAACAACCGGCTCGACACGCGCTCGGCCGCCTTGGCCGCCAGCGCGGTGGCGAGCATCTTGGCGCTTTCGCCGATATCGCCCTTCTTGCCCGCGGGCTTGGCCTCGCTCGACTTGCTGGCTGCCTTGCCGACATTCACGGCGAGCGCTGCGAGGCCGGCGGAGACGATGTCGGCGATGAACGGGTGCCGGGCCATCTCGACGAACTTGTCGGCCTGCTTGCCGATCTCCTTGGCGAACTTCGCAGCCGGATCCTTCTTCGCGTTCTTCGGCTTTGCCGCCTTGTTCTTCTTGTCCTTCGCCATGTGCCCACTCCTGCCGTGTTACGAAACTGTCACAGCAACTGGAGTTCGCGTCAATCTCTGTCGCGTCAGGCCCCGAACACGCGGTCGAAGATCGTGTCGACCTGGCGGAAGTGATAATCGAGGTCGAACTTTTCCTCGATCTCGGCCGGGGAGAGCGCCGCGGTGACCTCAGGGTCGGCCTTGAGCAGCTCGAGCAGCGACAGCTCGCCGTCGCTCTCCCACACCTTCATCGCGTTGCGCTGGACCAGGCGATAGCTGTCCTCGCGCGACACGCCGGCCTGGGTCAGTGCGAGCAGCACGCGCTGCGAATGGACGAGACCGCCCATGCGGTCGAGATTCTTCTGCATCCGCGCGGGATAGACGAGCAGCTTGTCGATCACGCCGGTGAGGCGCGCGAGCGCGAAGTCGAGCGTGATCGTCGCGTCGGGGCCGATGTAACGCTCGACCGAGGAGTGCGAGATGTCGCGCTCGTGCCACAGCGCGACATTCTCCATCGCGGGGATCGTGGCGCTGCGCACCATGCGGGCGAGACCGGTGAGGTTCTCGGTCAGCACCGGGTTGCGCTTGTGCGGCATCGCCGACGAGCCCTTCTGGCCGGGCGAGAAATATTCCTCGGCCTCGAGCACCTCGGTGCGCTGGAGGTGGCGGATCTCGACCGCGAGGCGCTCGATCGAGCTGGCGATCACGCCGAGCGTCGCGAAGAACATCGCGTGGCGGTCGCGCGGGATGACTTGAGTCGAGACCGGCTCGACGGCGAGGCCGAGCTTGGCGGCGACATGCGCTTCGACGCGCGGATCGATATTGGCGAAGGTGCCGACCGCGCCCGAGATGGCGCAAGTGGCGATGTCGGCGCGCGCCGCCTGGAGGCGCGCCTTGTTGCGGGCGAACTCGGCATAGGCTTCCGCCATCTTGAGGCCGAAGGTCACCGGTTCGGCATGGATGCCGTGGCTGCGGCCGATCGTCGGAGTCAGCTTGTGCTCGAACGCGCGGCGCTTGAGCACCTCGAGCAACTGGTCGAGGTCGGCGAGCAAGATGTCCGCCGCGCGCGCGAGCTGCACCGCGAGGCAGGTGTCGAGCACGTCCGAGCTGGTCATGCCCTGGTGCATGAAGCGCGCCTCGTCGCCGACATTCTCGGCGACCCAGGTGAGGAAGGCGATCACGTCGTGCTTGGTGACGGCTTCGATCGCGTCGATCGCGGCGACGTCGATCTGCGGCTTGGTCGCCCACCAGTCCCACAGCGCCTTGGCCGCGCTCTTCGGCACCACGCCCAGCTCCGCCAGCGCCTCGGTCGCATGCGCCTCGATCTCGAACCAGATGCCGAAGCGAGTCTCGGGCGACCAGATCGCGGTCATTGCGGGGCGGGAATAGCGGGGGACCATGGAATGCCTTTCGTGCTGCGCGGGCGCCCCTAGCAAAGCAGTTCCGCCCCGGCAAACGCGAGCGCGCCAAAAACAATCGCCTCGCTTCATCGCGAATTTGCCACGTCGACGAGACGAAGCGAGTTCCGGGGCTGACAAGTCGAACGAATGAGAAATTTTGTCATGGAACGTGATAAATATGCAACGGGTTGATTGGTTGCAGTTCAGTCCAGCTATCCTATCTGCTCTAACAAGCAAGCGGATAGAATAACTTAGGAGATCAATGATGCTTAAATCCATTCTTCTTGCCAGTGCAGTGATGATTTCGGCACCGGTACTTGCGCAGGAGGCCCCGGCGCAGGAAACGGCTCCGCCGGCGCAGGAGCAGACCACGCCGCCTGCGGAGACCACGCCGCCGGCCGAAGCCACCGCGCCCGCCGCGCCCGCTGAGACCGCGCAGCAGCCGCAGGAAGCGGCTCCCGCGCAACAGCCGGCGCAGACCGCGGAGCAGCCCGCGCAATCGGGCCAGCAGCCGGCCAATGCCGCGCAGATCGCACAGGTCGTCGACCAGGGCTTCCCGACCTATGACAAGGACGCCGACGGCAGCCTGAAGGCCGAGGAGTTCAACAGCTGGATGGTCGCGCTGCGCTCGGCCAGCGAGCCGGCGTTCCAGGGCCAGTCGGCCGCCGACAAGGAATGGCTGACTCGCGCGCTCGCCGCGGCGGATGCCGACAAGTCGGGCGGCGTGAACAAGGAGGAGCTCAAGACCTTCCTCGCCCCGGCGGCTTCGTAAGCGCTTTCCGGGACGGGATTCCTCGCATCTCCCGTCCCGCGGCCGCCGGACCCAAGTGGTTCGGCGGCCGTTTTCATAGGGGAGAGGAGTCCAGCATGATCCACCATGTCTCGGTCGGCGGCAGCGACCTCGAACGTTCGCGCATCTTCTATCAGGCGGTGATCCCGCTGCTCGGCTACCGGCTGGTCAGCGAGGACGAGCAGTCGCTCGACTATGGTTCGGGGGTGTTCGCGTTCAGCGTCGAGCGCCCGCTCGACGGCGAGCCGGCGACGGGTGGCAACGGCACGCACATCGCGTTCGAGGCGCGGACGCGGGCGGATGTCGACGCGTTCCATCGCGAGGGGCTGGCCAATGGCGGCCGCGACGCCGGCGCGCCGGGACTGAGGCCCGAATATGACGCCAATTACTATGGCGCGTTCCTGTTCGATCCCGACGGCAACAAGGTCGAGGCGGTGACCTTTTCGGCTACATGAGGCCCATCGACCTGAGGCTCGAATGGCCCTCGGTGCCGATGATGAGGTGGTCGTGCACGGCGATGCCGAGCCGCTTGCCGGCCTCGACGATGTTGCGGGTCAGCTCGATGTCGGCGCGGCTCGGGGCGGGGTCGCCGCTCGGGTGATTGTGGACCAGGATGATCGCCGCGGAGCCCAGATCGATCGCGCGGCGGATCACCTCGCGGACATAGACCGGCGCCTCGTCGACCGAGCCCTCATGCATCAGCTCGTCCCGGATCAGCATGTTGCGGCTGTTCATGTGGAGCACGCGCACGCGCTCGATCGCGTGGTGCGCCATGTCGGCGCGGAGATAGTCGAGCAGCGCCTGCCAATTGGCCAGCACCGGCCGCGCCGCCACCTCGCCGCGCAGCAGCCGGAGCGCGGCGGCATGCGCGATCTTGAGCGCGGCGACCGAGGTCTCGCCCATGCCGGGCACGCGCGCGATCGCCTCGGCGTCCGCGGTGAGCAGCCCGGCGATTCCGCCGAACTCGTGCAGCAGCGCCTTGGCCAGCGGCTTGGTGTCGCGCCGGGGAATCGCGAGCGCGAGCAGATATTCGACCAGCTCATGGTCGAGCAGGCCCTCGCCATCGGCCAGCAGCCGCTGCCGCAGCCGGGCGCGATGGCCCGTGCCGTCGGTGATTCCCTCGCTGTCGGCTGCCCCCATGCGCCGAGCCTATCCGCGCCGCGGCCGGCAGGGAAGGGCGATGCGCTGACAGGATGTTGCGCCGCGGTTGACTCGGCGCACCCCCCTTTCTAAAGCGCGCGTGCCTTGGCGGGCTCGCCGCTCGGCACATGCGTTTCGCCCGGTGTAAGGCCTTGGGAGAGACGAAATGGCAGAGAACGAGCCCGGACTGGACCCCCTCAAGGAGGATGCGCGCATCACCTCGCTCAACGAGCGGCTGGCGCAAGCACAATCCGACGAGGCGATCCGCAGGGGCGAGGGGCAAGACAAGGGCGAAGCAAGCTATCGCCTGGGAAACCGAGTCCTGAGCCTGCTGATCGGCGGTCTGGTGGGAGGAGCGTTGATCGGGTGGCTGCTCGATCGGCTGCTTGGTACCTCTCCCTGGCTCCTGCTGGTGATGTTGTTCCTCGGAATCGCATCCGCCTTCAGGAACATCATCAAGATTTCGAACCAGCGCTCGAAGTGACTTTCGGGCGCTTCGGTTAATTTGGGACGCAAGCGTGGCTGAGGAATCTGGCAAGATCGACCCGATGCACCAGTTCGAGGTGCAGACGATCTGGGACGGCTTCAACATCGCGGGACATCAGATCGCCTTCACCAACTCGGCGATGTGGATGCTCGTGACGGTCGTCGTGCTGTGGGTGTTCATGGCCGGCGGGATGAAGCAGGCGGTCGTGCCCGGCCGCTGGCAGATGCTGGTCGAGAACTTCACCGGCTTCATCGCCAAGCTGGTCGACGAGAATATCGGCAAGGGCGGGCGGAAATACCTGCCCTACATCTTCTCGCTGTTCATGTTCATCCTGTTCGCCAACCTGCTCGGCCTGCTGCCGCTCGGCATCTTCGGCGTCCATCCCTTCACCTTCACCAGCCACTTCACGATCACCGGCGTGCTGGCGATCATGAGCTTCTCGATCGTGCTGATCGTCGGCTTCTGGAAGCACGGCCTCCACTTCTTCAGCCTGTTCGTGCCGCACGGCACGCCGGTGCCGATGATCCCGCTGATCTTCCTGATCGAGCTGATCTCGTTCCTGTTCCGCCCCTTCTCGCTGGGTCTGCGACTGTTCGTCGCGATGACCGCGGGGCATATCCTGCTCAAGGTGCTGGCGGGTTTCGTGATCAATTCCGGCGCCGCCAGCCCGCTGTGGGGCGGCGTGGTCGGCATCCCCAGCTTCGCGCTGATGGTCGGCATCTCGGCGCTCGAAGTGCTGGTCGCCGGCATCCAGGCCTATGTCTTTGCGCTGCTCACGTCGCTGTACATCCACGACGCCGAGCATCTGCACTGAGTTCACTCGTACCAACCAACGATATCTGAAGCAGGAGTTTTGAAATGGAACCGACCGTCATGATCAGCCCGGAAGCGGCGAAGCTCATCGGCGCCGGCCTGGCCGCCATCGGCGCGGGCATGGCCGCGATCGGCGTGGGCACCGTCTTCGGCCAGTTCCTCGAGGGCGCGCTGCGCAACCCGGGTGCGGCCGATGGCCAGCAGGGCCGCCTGTTCATCGGCTTCGCGGCCGCCGAGCTTCTCGGCCTGCTCGCGTTCGTCGTGGCGATGATCCTGATCTTCGTCGCGTAATTCTCCGGATTCGGGCGGGGGCGTGAACCCCGCCCGCAAACGGATTGGATTGAAATGCCTCAAATCTCGCAACTTGCGGCGACCTGGGCGTCACAGCTGTTCTGGCTGCTGCTGACCTTCGGCTTCGTCTATTTCTTCATCGGCCGGGGCATGGCGCCGAAGGTCCAGGCGACCGTGGATCAGCGCGACCAGACCGTCGCCGACGATCTCAAGGCCGCCGAGGCCGCGCGCGCTGCGGCCGACGCCGCCGAGGAGACCTGGCGCGGCCATGAGAATGCGGCGCGCGAGGCGGCGCAGAAGAAGCTCGCCGAGGCGCGCGGCAAGGCCGCCGCGGCGACCGAGAAGCAGCTCGCCAAGGCGGGCGGCGAGATCGACGCCAAGGTCGCCGAGGCGGAGGCGCGCATCGCCGCCGCTGCGCAGGCCGCTCAGGGCGAGATCGAGGCGGTCGCCGCCGAGGCGGCGCAGGACATCGTCGCCAAGGTTTCCGGCGCGAAGGTGACCGCGGCCGAGGCGCAGAATGCAGTGAAGGCGGCGATCAATGGCTGAGGATCCCGTGGCGCACAATCTGAGCCAGGCCGAGCACGGCAAGGGCATGCCCCTGCCGCCCGAGGCCGGCGCCAAGGCGCTGACCACCGAGGAAGGCGCGCACCATCCCGAGCCCGCGAGCTTCGGCTTCGTCGATGCCACGGTGTGGGTGTCGATCGCGATGGCGGCGTTCATCGCGATCCTGCTGTGGAAGAAGGTCCCGGGCCTGATCACCCGCGGCCTCGACAACCAGATCGCGGCGATCAAGGCGCGGCTCGACGAGGCCAAGGCGCTGCGCGCCGAGGCCGAGGCGCTGCGCGACGAATATGCGCGTAAGATCGCCAGCGTCGAGGCGCAGGCGGCCGAGATGGTCGCGCACGCCGACGAAGAGGCGAAGGCGCTGGTCGCCAAGGCCAAGAAGGACGCCGACGAGCTGGTCAAGCGCCGCGGCAAGATGGCCGAGGACAAGATCGCCGCGGCCGAGCGTGCCGCGCTCGATCAGGTCCGCGCGCGTGCCGCCGACGCGGCGGCCAAGGCGGCCGCGTCGATCATCGCGCAGAAGCACGATGCCGGCGCCGACAAGGCGCTGGTCGACACCACCATCGCCGGCCTCTCGCGGCTCAACTGAGGGTTGCCGCCGCAGTAACGAAACAAACGGGCGCGGCATCTTGCCGCGCCTTTTTTTTCGCGTATTCCCAAGCGCATGGGGGACGCTCGTCGCGACCGCGGATTGATCGCGCTGATCATCGGTTTCGCCATCGTGGCGACGGCGGTGCTCGGCGCCGCGCTGTTGTTCGGCGCACAGCGCGCGGCGCAGGAGCGCGTCATCCAAACGCTCAAGGTGCAGGACCAGCTGAGCTCGGTCCTCTCCCGACTGCAGGATGCCGAGACCGGCCAGCGCGGCTATCTGGTGACGCGCGACGCGATCTACCTCCAGCCCTATTTCGACGGCCGCCGCCGGATCGGTGCCGAATTGTCGGCGTTGCGCGCGCTGGTCGCCGGCCATCCCGCACAGGCGGCGGCTGCTGCGGAGCTCACCAAATGCGCCACCGCGCGGATCGACCGGCTGACGGTCGGGCTCGACCTGGCGCGCCGGAACCGGTTCGACCGTGCCTCGGAAGCCGTTCGCGCCGGCATTGGCAAGGCGCTGATGGACCGTTGCCGCGCGACCCTGGCTGCAATGAAGGCGGAGGAGAACCGCCTGCTCGCCGCGCGCGACGAGGATCTGCGCAACCGCTCGGCCTGGCTGACGGCGTGGCTCATCCTCAGCGCGCTCGCGGTTTTCGCGCTCGCGGTCTATGCGACGCGCGATGCGCGCCGCCGCGCGCGCGCCGCGCTCGACGCTGGGGACGCGCTGCTCGCCGCGAACAAACAGCTCACCGAAGCGATCGAGAACCGCACCGCCGCCGAGGCGCAGGTGCGGCAGATGCAGAAGATGGAGTCGATCGGCCAGCTCACCGGCGGCGTCGCGCACGATTTCAACAACATGCTCGCGATCGTCATCGGCAGCCTCGACATGGCCAAGCGCCGCTTCGACAGCGACCGCGCCAAGGCGCTCGACTGCATCGACAACGCCATGGAGGGTGCCGAGCGCGCCGCCCAGCTCACCGCGCGTCTGCTCGCCTTCTCGCGCCAGCAGCCCCTCGCGCCGCGGGCGGTCGACGCGAACAAGCTGGTCGGCGGCATGTCCGAGTTGCTGCGCCGCACGATCGGCGAGAATATCCGGATCGAGACCGTGCTCGCCGGGGGGCTGTGGCCGGCCTTCATCGACGGCGCGCAGCTCGAAAATGCGGTGCTCAACCTGTGCGTCAACGGCCGCGACGCGATGCCCGACGGCGGCCGCCTGACGATCGAGACCGCCAACACCCATCTCGACGACGCCTATGCCGCCACGCATGACGAGGTGACGCCGGGACAATATGTCATGGTTTCGGTCACCGATACCGGCACCGGCATGCCGCCGCACGTGATCGAGCGGGCGTTCGATCCCTTCTACACGACCAAGGGCGTGGGCAAGGGCACCGGCCTCGGTCTCAGCCAGGTGTTCGGCTTCGTCAAGCAGTCGGGCGGGCATGTGAAGATCTATTCGGAGCCCGATGTCGGCACGACGGTCAAGCTCTACGTCCCCCGCCATTTCGGCGAGGCCGAAGCGCTGGCGGGCGGCGAGGCGGTCGCCAGCGATCTGCCGCGCGCCCGGGACGACGAGATCATCCTGGTGGTCGAGGACGAAGAGAATGTGCGGCACATGTCGGTCGATGCGCTGCGCGAGCTGGGCTATGTCGTGGTGCAGGCGAGCGATGCCAGCCAGGCGCTGACCGTGCTCGAGATCCAGCCGCGCATCGACCTGTTGTTCACCGACATCGTCATGCCCGACATGAACGGCCGCATCCTCGCCGATCGCGCGCGCGAGAAGCGGCCGGACCTCAAGGTGCTCTACACCACCGGCTACACGCGCAACGCGATCGTGCACAACGGCATGCTCGACCATGACGTTGCCTTCCTGGCGAAGCCGTTCACGCTGCGGCAGCTGGCGTTGAAGGTGCGCGAGGTCCTCGACGCCTGACACCTGCCGTTGAACTGAGGTTCAGCGTTGCGGCGGACTAAATTCCGCACGCCATAATTCGGGCAAAAATCGGCCCGGCTCCGAAACGACCACCGGTGCCGGCCGATATGCAGCGGTCGCGTTCTGCTCGAGGAGCATTTGCGTACCCACGCCGGCGCCCCTTGCCGGTATCCCCAACCATCAGGAGCAATGACATGCGATTTTTTGCCAAAGCAATGATTCTGCCTGCGATTCTCGTCGCGGCCCCTGCCATGGCGCAGGACGCCGAGCCGTTCACCGGTCCCAGCATCGTCGCGATCGGCGGCGTCGATCATTCGAGCGGCGGGAGCGACGATCCGACCGGCTTCGTCTACGGCGGCGCGGTCACCTATGATCTGGGATCGGGCAGTCTGCGCTACGGCGCCGAAGCCGAGGTGACGGGCACCACCACGGGCGAGTGCCAGACCTCCAGCATCGCCGGCAGCAGCCAGCGCAACTGTTATCATATCGGGCGCGACCTGTACGTCGGTGGCCGGCTCGGAATGGTCGTGGCGCCGAACCTGATGCTCTACGGCAAGGCGGGTTATACCAACGTGCGGATCAAGGAGAGCTACGACAATCTGTCGACCCCGGCCTCGCCCGACCAGAAGCTCGCCGGCAACAGCGACGGCTATCGCCTGGGTGCCGGCATGGAGCTCGACATCGGCAAGTTCCTGGTTCGCACCGAATATCGCTACTCGGACTATGACTGGGGCGGCCACCGCCACCAAGGCACGGTCGGCCTCGGCTTCCGCTTCTGACCCTTCGCCCGCGCGGTTTCGGACCGCGCGGGCGAAATTTTTTCGGATCCTGTGTCGAGAACGGCGATGGTCGTTCGTCGTCCTGTCGAGAGCGCAACTGGCTGCGCTCGATCAGGAGATGACACATGTTCCATCGCATTCGCTCGCACCTGCTGGTCGCCGCCGCCGCGCTGATCACGCCTCTCGCCGCCCACGCCCAGACCGCCCCGGCCGCCGCGGCGCAGCTCGCGCCGGTCCGCTCCGGCACCGTCGAGATCGCGGGGATCGCCTATTATTACGAGGTACGCGGACAGGGCGAGCCGCTGCTGCTCCTGCACGGCGGGCTCGGCTCGGGCGCGATGTTCGATCCGGTGCTCCCCAAGCTCGGCGCCGGGCGGCAGGTGATCCTGGTCGATCTCCAGGGTCATGGCCGCACCGTGCTGGGCGATCGTCCGATCGACCTCGCCGCGATGGGTCGCGACATGGACGTGCTGCTCGGCAAGCTCGGTTACAGCCAAGTCGACGTGATGGGCTATTCGATGGGCGGCGGCGTCGCGCTGCAGCTCGCGGTCCAGGCGCCCGCGCGGGTGCGGCGGCTGGCTTTGCTGTCGATGACCCACGCCACCTCGGGCATCCAGCCGGAGATGATCCCGATGCAGCGCCAGGTCGGCGCCGCGATGGCGCCGATGATGAAGGAGACGCCGATGTACAAGGGCTATATGGCGCTCGCGCCCAAGCCCGAGGATTTCCCGCGGCTGCTCGACCGGATGGGCGAGCTGATGCGCCGCGACTTCGACTGGTCGGCGCAGGTCAAGGCGCTCACCATGCCGGTCATGCTGGTGGTCGGCGACGCCGACATGTGGCGGCCCGAGGCGACGGTCGAGTTCTTCAAGCTGCTCGGCGGCGGTCAGCGCGACGGCGGGTGGCAGCGCGAGCACATGACCCGGCATCGCCTCGCGATCCTGCCCGGCCGCACCCATTACGACATCTTCCTCGCGCCCGAGCTGACGGCGACCGTGCGGCCGTTCCTCGACGGCAAGGAAGGTCGCGCCGACTGGCAGTAAGCGCCGAAGGGCGCCGTTCCACCCGGAGCGGCGCCTAGGGCGCCTGCCGCATCAACTGGTCGACCAGCGGCATCAGCGGCTTGGTGCCCTGCTTCGTCGTCACCGCGCCGAGCGCGATCCCGCTCGCCGGGGCATAGGCGGCATAGGTGCCCCAGAAACCGCTGTGCCAGTAGCGCTCGCCCTTGGGCGTGTGCTGGACGAAGATGCCGAGGCGGTAGGTGTCCGCATTCTTGTGCGGTCCCTTCCACAGCATCTCCCTGATCGTTCCCGGCTTGTCGAACACGCGGCCCTCGAACAGCGCCTTGAAGAAGGTCGCGAGGTCGCGTGCCGACATGAGCTGCCCGCCGCCGCCGAACAGGTCCATCGACGGATCGACCGCGGTCACGTCCCTGTCGCCGATGAACTGCCGCGCACGGCCCTGAGCACCCTTGGGCGGCGCCTCGTAAATCTCCCACCAGGTCGCGCCGAGCCCGAGCGAATCGAGCTTGAGCAGCGCGCGCACCGAGCTGGCGAGCGTCTTGCCGGTGATGCGCTCGACGATGTCGCCGAGCAGGATGTAGCCGGTGTCCGAATAGCGGAACTCGGTGCCGGGCTTGCTCTGCGGGTCGGCATAGTCGGTGGCGAGCTTCACCAGCGCTTCGCGCGTCCACACCTTGCCCGGGTCGGTCATCAGCGATTCGACGAAGCGCTTGTCGCCGCCATGGTCGTAGAGCCCGCCGCTATGGCTGAGCAGGTGACGGACGGTGATCGCCTTGGTGTCATAGCCGTCGGCGCGCAGGATGCGGTCGAGCCGCGGGTTGATCAGCCCGCCGATCGGCGCGTCGAGGTCGATCCGGCCCTGTTCCCACAGCCGCAGCACCGCGGCGGCTGTGAAGGTCTTGGTGTTGCTCGCGATCCGCACCGGCGTGTCGACGGTGAGCTCGCGGCCGGTGCCGGGATCGGCGAGACCCTCGGCATAGCCTTGCTCGGGGCCGTCGCCGATCACGAACACCGCCGCCGGCTTGCCGATCTGCGCGAGTTGCGCCTCGACCGCGCTGTTCGCCCATGCCGGTGGCGCCGCGGCGAGCGCGATGGCGACGATCGCCGCACGGATCATTGGGCGCGGGGCCGCACGAACTTGAACACGAACTGGTCGGTCTTGCCGCGGATTGAGGCGTCGAACACGCTCGCAGTGTGCGGATCGGTGGTGTTGCGCAGCAGGTCGAGCTTGCCGGCGAAGCGGAAGCCGGCCTTTTCGAGCTCGCGCCGCGCGACGTTCGGGTCGATGCGGTGGAGCGCGGTCGGCGCCTTGTTCTCCGGGTCGGCGTTGGCGACATGGTCGACCACCAGCAGCACGCCGCCGGGCTTCAGCGAGTTGTAGAGCTTGCGCGTCACCGCCTCGCCGGTCCCCTTGGGGAACGGCTGCAGGAACAGGTCGTGATAGTTCTGGACGGTGACGATCGCGTCGAGCGGCTCGGGGAAGATCAATGCCCCCAGGCTGTCGTTCAGCGCGACGGTGTTGGCGAGCCCAGCGACCGCGGTCTTCTGCTCCTCGCCATAGGCGGCGCGGAACTTGATGAACTCGGCGGGCTGATAGGCATAGACCTTGCCCTTCGGCCCGACCAGCGGCGACAGGATGCGCGTCCAATAGCCGCCGCCCATGATGAAGTCCGCGACCTTCTGCCCCGGCTTGATCCCGGCGAAGGCGAGGATCTCGGCGGGTTTGCGCGCGGCGTCGCGCTCGCGCTGCTCGGCCGGGCGCGAGCTGTCGGCGAGCGCGGCGGTGATCGCCGGCGTCACCTTCTGCGCGGCGAGCGGCGTGGCCGCGGCGAGCAGCAGCGCGGCGGCAATGGCGTATCTCATGCGAACCTCCCCTATCAGGTCAGGGCGAGAAGCTATGCCCGGTCGGATGTGCCCGCAATCGGTCGTTCGACGAACGACATGGCCGCTATTTCTTGAGCAGGTCGAGCACCGCCACCGTCATCGCCTGCGTGCCCAGCGTCACCGACGGCTTTGGCTCGACCTTGAAGAAGGGCGAATGGTGCGCGGGCACCGGCTTGCCGCCCTTCTTGCCCGCGTCGATCTCCGCCTGCGGGGTGCCGCCGACGACGAAATAGGCGCCGGGCACGCCCAGCTCCTGCTGGATGAAATAGGCGAAGTCCTCGGCGCCCATGCTCTGGCGCTCCTCGACATGCAGGATGCCCTCGCCGAACGCGCTGGTGAAGGCGCCGCGCACGCGCTGGGTCAGCGCCGGGTCGTTGCGGGTCACCGGGGTCGATTTCGAACCCGACCCTGACCTGCGGCAGCTTGTCCTCGGGCAGCCCGTTCATGCGGCCGACATTGGCGGCGATGCGCTTGATCCCGTCGAGCAGCTTCTTGCGGGTCTCCTCGTCGTCCGAGCGCACCGTGAGCTGGAGCTCGGCCTTGTCCGAGATGATGTTGTGCTTGAACCCCGAATGGAACGAGCCGACCGTGACCACGCCGGGCTTGAGCGGCGCGATCTCGCGGCTGACCAGGGTCTGCAGCGCCATCACGATCTCCGCGCCCATCACGATCGGGTCCTTGCCCATGTGCGGCGCGGCGCCGTGGGTGCCGACGCCGTGGATGGTGATGTCGACGCTGTCCGACGAGGAGGAGCTGATCCCCGGCTCAAGCCCGATCTTGCCGGTGGGAATGCCCGCGGTGACGTGGAAGGCGACGGCGTAATCGGGCTTGGGGAAGCGCGTGTAGAGCCCGTCGGCGAGCATCCGCCGCGCCCCGTCGATTCGTTCCTCGCCCGGCTGGACGACGAACACGACGGTACCCTTCCAGCGGTCCTTCATCTTCGCGAGCTGGCGCGCGGTGCCGATCAGCGAGGTGATGTGCACGTCATGGCCGCAGGCGTGCATCACCGGCTTGGTGATCCCGTCGATGTCCTGCTGCGTCACGGTGGACATATAGGACAGCCCGCTGTCTTCCTTGAGCGGCAGCGCGTCCATGTCGGCGCGCACCAGCACCACCGGCCCGTCGCCATTCTTCATCACCCCGACCACGCCGGTGCCGCCGACCTTCTCGGTCACCTCGATCCCGCCCACGGCGCGCAGTTCCTTCGCCATGATCGCGGCGGTGCGCGTCTCCTTGAACGAGAGCTCGGGGTTCTTGTGGAAGTCGAGGAACAATTTCTCGAGATGCGCGGCATAGTCCGCTTCGACTGCCGGCGCGAAGTCCGGCCCGGCGAGGGCGGGCACCGGCGCGGCGAGCAGGCTGGTGGCGAGAAGCATGGTCAGCAAGCGCATGGCAATATCCCCTTTTTCCGTCAGGCTATCAGATGGAAAGTGCGGCGCAATCCGCTTACATCGCCACGAAGATGTCGAAACCCAATGCCCCCAACCGTTTCAACGAGGAGACCGCGACCTACGCCGTGCGCGGGTCGGAGACGCCCGATCTCGACGCGGGCGTGGCGGCGATCCGCAACGTGCTCAAGACGCTGCCCGCGCGGCCCGGCGTGTACCGCATGCAGGACGCCCGCGGCGACGTGCTCTATGTCGGCAAGGCACGCGCGCTGAAGAACCGCGTCGCCAACTACACTCAGCCCGCCAAGCTCTCCAACCGCCTGCGTCGGATGATCGCGCAGACCCGCTCGATGACGGTGGTGACCACCAACAACGAGGCCGAGGCGCTGCTGCTCGAGGCGCAGCTGATCAAGCGCTTCCGTCCCGCCTACAATGTCCTGCTGCGCGACGATAAGTCGTTTCCCTATATCCTGCTGCGCGGCGACCACGCCTTCCCCCGCGTCCAGCTCCATCGCGGCGCGCGGCGTATCAAGGGCGACTATTTCGGGCCGTTCGCCGGGGCGGGACAGGTGCGCAAGACGCTCAACGCCTTGCAGAAGCTGTTCCTGCTGCGGTCGTGCACCGACGGCTTCTTCAACACCCGCGACCGGCCGTGCCTGCTCTACCAGATCCGCCGCTGCTCGGCGCCGTGCGTCGATCGCATCGACACGGAGGGTTACGCGGAACTCGTCGCCGACGCGCGCGACTTCCTGATGGGCAAGTCGACCAAGGTCCAGGCCAAGCTCGGCGAGCAGATGCAGGCCGCGTCGGCCAATCTCGACTTCGAGCTCGCCGCGGTACTGCGCGACCGGTTGAAGGCGCTGACCTTCATCCAGGGCAGCCAGGCGATCAATGCCGAGGGGGTGGGCGACGCCGACATCTTCGCGCTCGCCTGCAAGCAGGGGGTGATGGGCATCCAGGCCTTCTTCATCCGCGGCGGGCAGAATTGGGGCCATCGCGCCTTCTTTCCCGCGCACACCGCCGAGGTGCCCGAGGAGGAGGTGCTCGCCCAGTTCCTCATGCAATTCTACGAGGAGGTGCCGCCGCCCAGGACGGTGCTGCTCGACCGCGAATTGTCCGAGGGGCCGGTGCTCGCCGAGGCGCTGGCCGAGCGCGCGGGCTTCAAGGTCGAGCTGTCGCGCCCCCAGCGCGGCGCGCGGCGCCGGCTGATGGAGCAGGCGCAGCGCAACGCGGTCGAGGCGCTCGACCGGCGCATGGCGGAATCGACGACTCAGGCGAAGATCCTGCGCGACATCGCCGACCTGTTCGGGCTGGCCGAGCCGCCCGACCGGATCGAGGTCTACGACAATTCGCACATCCAGGGGACCAATGCGGTCGGCGCGATGATCGTCGCCGGGCCGGAGGGGTTCCGCACCGGCCAGTATCGCAAGTTCAACATCCGCAGCGCGGCGACCGACGATGATTTCGCGATGATGCGCGAGGTGTTCACGCGCCGCTTCAGCCGCGCGCAGGAGGAGGATCCCGACCGCGACAAGGGCGTGTGGCCGGACCTGGTGCTGATCGACGGCGGACGCGGCCAGCTCAACGCGGCGCGCGCGGTGCTGGAGGAACTGGGGATCGAGGATGTCTGCCTCGTCGGCGTGGCCAAGGGGCCGCATCACGGGCGCGAGGGGCGCGAGGTGTTCCACCTGATGGACGGCAGCGAGCGGATGTTGCCGGCCAACTCGCCCGCTTTGTTCCACATCCAGAAGCTGCGCGACGAGGTGCACCGCTTCGCGATCGGCGCGCACCGCCAGAAGCGCGCCAAGGCGATCACCGCGAGCCCGCTCGACGAGGTCCCGGGCATCGGCCCGGCGCGCAAGAAGGCGCTGCTCATGCATTTCGGTACCGCGCGCGCGGTGCGCGGGGCGAGCCTCGACGACCTCAAAAAGGCGCCCGGTGTCAGCGCTGCGGTCGCGCAGCAAGTCTACGACTTCTACCACACGCGCTGATCGCGCTTGCTACCCTCGTGGGCGGCGCTAGGTTCCGGTGGAAACACCGGGGGTTACCATGATCCGTAAGACCGCGTTGCTGGCCGTGCTGCTCGCATCGGCCGCGCCCGCCTGGGCGGACGACAAGCCGCTCTACCAGCCGGCGCCCGACTGGGTGAAGCCGGCGCCGCCGATCGATCCGGCGAAGCTCGGCGAGGATTCGCCGGTCTTCCTGGTCTTCGACCAGCAGCAGCGCTTCGCCGAGGGGCAGGTATGGCACTATGTCGAGAGCGCGACGCGGATCGCCTCGCCGCAGGTGCTGACCCAGGCCGGCACGATCACGCTCCCCTGGAGCCCCGACCGCGGCGACCTGATCGTCCATAGCGCCTCGATCGTGCGCGGGGGCGAGACGATCGACTTGCTCGCTGGCGGCAAGCAGCTGTCGGTGATCCGGCGCGAGCAGAAGCTCGAGCAGATGCAGCTCGACGGCATGCTCACCGCGACGATGCCGGTCGAGGGACTGCGCGTCGGCGACGTGCTGCGCGTGCGTTTCTCGACCACGCGCAAGGACCCGACGCTCGGCGGCGAGGTGCAGGGCAGCGCGCCGCTGTTTCCCGAGCCGATGCGGGTCCAGTTCGGCCGCGTGCGGCTGCTGTGGCCGGAGGCGGCGAAGCTCAACTGGCGTTCCTATGCCGATTGGGTGAAGCCCGCCGAGACCCGGATCGGCGGCGGCTATCGTGAGATCGAGGTCGCCCTGCCCATCGCCAAGGTGCCGGACCTGCCCAAGGACATCCCGGCGCGGTTCCAGCCGATGACCTTCATCGACGCGACCAGCTATGGCGACTGGCCGGCGGTCGCCCGGACGATGGCGCCGCTTTACCGAACCCAGGGCCTGATCGCGCCGGACAGCGCGCTGGCCAAGGAGGTCGCCGCGATCGCCGCCGCCTCGACCGACCAGCGCACGCGCGCCGCCGCGGCGCTGCAGCTGGTGCAGGACAAGGTCCGCTACCTGTTCAACGGCATGGCGCAGGGCAATTACGTGCCGCAGACGCCCGCCGAGACCTGGTCGCTGCGCTATGGCGACTGCAAGGCCAAGACGTTGCTGCTGCTCGCCATCCTGCGCGAGCTCGGCGTGGAGGCGGAAGCGGTGCTCGTGCACAGCAAGCTCGGCGACCTGGTGCCGAAGCGGCTGCCGATGCCCGGCGCGTTCGACCATGTCATCGTGCGCGCCGTGATCGGCGGCGAGAGCCTGTGGCTCGACGGCACCTCGGGCGGCGACCGGCTCGCCGATCTCGGCAACGTCCCGCCGTTCCACAACGCGCTCCCGCTGCGCGAGGCCGGTGCGGAGCTGATCGCGCTGCCGGTGCGTCCGAGCGCGCGGCCCGACATCGATGCCGAGATCGACATCGATCAGAGCGCCGGCATCCATTTTCCCGCGCCGTTCACCGCGAAGGTCACCATGCGCGGCCAGATCGTCCAGATGCTGCGCGCCGCGACCGCGGCGCTGGGCAAGGACGAGATCGAGAAGATAGCCGGAAGCGCCATCGACGAATATGTCTCGGGCAGCACCTATACCGAGCGCAAGCTGAGCTTCGACGATGTCGCGGGCACCGCGGTGATGACCGCGGCGGGCATCGCCTATCCCGGCTGGTCGCGCGAGAATGAGCGCTTCAAGATCACGCTCGACACCGCGGTGCAGGGAATCGGCTTCGAACCCGACCGCAGCCGCGCGGCGTGGCGCGACCTGCCGGTCTCGACCGGCGACCCGGGCCATAGCCGCACTCGCTTCAGCTATCGCCTGCCGGGCGGCGGGACGGGCTTCGCCTTCGACGGCGACGAGAAGCTGCCGGCGCAGATTGCCGGACGCGTGCTGGCCCGCCAGACCAGCCTGGCGGGCGGCGTGCTCACCGTCGAGGACCGGCGCATCGCCACCGGCGCCGAGGTCGCGCCGGCCGAGATCGGCGCCGCGCGCCAGCAACTCGCCCAGGCCAAGACGCGCCTGCTTCGCGCGGTCGCTCCCGCCGCCTATCCGCAGCGCTGGCAGGAGGTGGCGACCGCGCGCAGGAACGGGTCGTTCCAGAAGATCCTGGCTGCCTATGGGCAGCGCATCGCCAAGGATCCGAACGAGGCCGAAGGCTATATCCACCGCGCCTGGTTCTACGAGCGTGTGTTCGACTATCCGGCGGCGATCAAGGACATGGACAAGGCGATCGCGATCGAGCCGTCGGTCGACTCGCACCTGCGCCGCGCCGGCCTGTTCGAGGCGAACGGGCAGCTCGACAAGGCGATCGCCGATGCCGATGCCGCGCGCGAGCTCGATCCCGGCTCGTCCACGGCGATCAGCACCGCGATCAACCTGCGCGGCGAGAAGGGCCAGCGTGCCGAGGCGCTGGAGATGGTCGAGCGGCAGATCGAGGCGGGGGGCAAGGACAAGCCCGACTTCGTCTCGCTCAAGGCCGATCTGCTCGCCGATGACGGCCGCGCGGACGAGGCGCTGGCGCTGCTCGACGCGGCGGTGACCGCGCATCCGGGCAATCCCTCGCTGCTCAACAGCCGTTGCTGGCTCAAGGGCACGCGCCAGCTCGCGCTCGACACCGCGCTCAAGGACTGCACGCGCGCGATCGAGCTGAGCGACAATCCCGCGCCCGCGCTCGACAGCCGGGCGATGGTCTATTTCCGGCTCGGCCGCACCGAGGAGGCGCTCGGCGACCTCAACGCCGCGCTGGATGCCGAGCCCGACATGGCGGCGGCGCTCTACATGCGCGGCGTCGTGCGCAAGGCTGCGGGCCAGGCCGGGAGCGACACCGATCTCGCCGCGGCGCGGATGATGTCGCCGCGCATCGACACCGAATACGGCAAATGGGGGATCAGACCCTAGGCCGATCCCCCATCCGGCTTTCGGGAGTTGCCAGTCGCCTCATGCCAGTCGGCATTTTCCTACAGCTGTCGATTCGGCTATGCTTGTCCGATGTCCGATCGTCTCCTTCAGGCCGCTGGCCCGCGCGATCGCATCGACGGTCCGCGCGCGTGATACCCCCGTATCGTGTCAGCTTTGTCAATATAATGAACGGCATCGTTCATGAATTCGACGGTGGCTTTGCGATTTCTTCACGGCCGCTCGCTATTCCGCGCCCATGCCGACTCGTGTCTTCCTGACCGTCGATACCGAGCTGATGTGGCGTCACCACGCCGCCGGGCTCGACATCGATGTGATTGCCGATCGCTCGCTCGAGCCGGCCGGGGTCGGTATCGGCTACCAACTCCGCACGCTCGCCGAGCATGATCTCAAGGCGACCTTCTTCGTCGATCCGATGCCGGCCGTCGCCTATGGCCTCGATCCGATCAGGCGCGTGGCCGGCGCGATCCTGGAGGCGGGGCAAGAGGTGCAACTCCATCTTCACCCGAACTGGGCCGCAGCAAGCGCCGAAGACCGGACGAAGCACGCCTCGTTCGAGCTGATCGACTTCACGCTCGCCGAACAGCGCGAGCTGATCCGTGCCGCGTCGGACCTGCTCGTCGCGGCGGGTGTGCGCAAGCCGGTGGCGTTCCGCTCGGGCAGCTATTCGGCGAGCGACGACACGCTGACGGCATTGGCCGAGCTCGGCTTCCGCTACGACAGCAGCCACAACGGCTCCGAGCATCCCTGGCCGAGCGCTATCGGACTGCCCGAGCGCCAGATCGCGCCGGTCGCGCATCGCGGGATCATCGAGCTGCCGGTGACGCTGATCGAGGATCGCGCCGGGCACCTGCGCCATTTCCAGATCTGCGCGCTCTCGACCGCCGAGATGCGCGACGCGCTCGATCACGCGGTGCGCGCGGGGCATGTCGCGGTGACGATCGTGAGCCACGGCTTCGAGCTCGCCAACCGCGCGGGCACGCGCCCCAATGCCGTCCACGTCCACCGTTTCGAGGCGCTGTGCCGCATGCTCGCGGAGCGCCGCGGCGCGCTCGTCACCAGCCATTTCGACGGGCTTCCCGACCTTCCGCTCGACCGCGACGACGCGCCGCTCGGACCCAGCCTGATCCGCACGCGGATCCGCCAGGCGCAGCAGCTGTGGTCGAACCTGGTGGCGGAGCGCGCCGCGTGACCAGCGTCGCCGCCGCCGCGCTCAACTTCCGCATCGGCGCGCGCACCGTGCTGCGCGTCAAGCGGACGATGGTGCCGGTGCCGGTGAGCCTCGACGGCGCGCGCGAGGGGCGACTGCCGCAGCTTCCGCCGCTGCCCGACGACGCGCAGGGCTACATCGTGACCTCGCTGCCCGAAGACCGGCTGGAGGCGATGACCTATGCCTCGGGCGGGATGATCGGCTTCGTGCGCCAGCGCTACAACCGCTACTTCGCGGACTTGAGCGGCACTTACGATGCCTATCTCGCCAGCCTGTCGGCGAACGCGCGGCAGGGGGTGAAGCGCAAGGCCAAGAAGGTCGCGCAGGTTTCGGGCGGGCAGCTCGACGTGCGGCGCTTCCGCACGCCGGCCGAATTGCAGGCGTTCCACGGCATCGCGCGCGGCATCGCGGTCAACACCTATCAGGAAAAGCTGATGGGCGAGGGGCTGCCCGGCACGCCCGAATTCGTGCGCACGATGCTGGAGAAAGCGGCGGCGGACGAGGTGCGCGCCTGGCTGCTCTATATCGGAGATGCGCCGGCCGCCTATCTCTACTGCCCGGCGATCGGCGAGACGCTGATCTATGAATATGTCGGGCACGACCCTGCGTTCAACGAGCTGTCGCCCGGGGCGGTGCTGCAGATCGAGGCGTTCCGCGACCTTTTCGCGGAGGGCAAATTCGCGCGGTTCGACTTCACCGAGGGCGAGGGCCAGCACAAGCGGCAGTATTCGACCGGCGGGGTCGCCTGCCTCGACCTGCTGCTGCTGCGCCCGAGCCTCGCCAACCGCGCGGCGACGACCGCGCTCGGCGGTTTCAATCGCGCGGTGGCGGGCGGCAAGGCGCTGGTCGAGGCCGCTGGGCTGGACGGGCTGAGCAGGAAGCTGCGACGGGGCTGAAAAAGCCGGCCGCAGCGCCTACACCCTCCTCATGCACCTCGCGACCACCGCCCTCGTCCTCGCGATCCGTCCGCACGGCGAATCCGGCGCGATCGTGCGGGCGCTGACCGCGGAGGCGGGCCTGATGGCCGGTTACGTCCGCGGGGGGCGTTCGCGGCAGCTGCGGCCGGTGCTCCAGCCGGGCAACGTCATCCTCGGCGACTGGCGCGCGCGGACCGAGGAGCAGCTGCCTGCGCTCACCGTCGAGCTGGTCCACAGCCGCGCGCCGATGTTCCGCGAGCCGCTGCCCGCCGCCGCGTTCGAATGGGCGACCGCGCTCACCGCCGCGGCGCTGCCCGAGGGGCAGCCCTATCCGCAGATCCACGCCGCGCTCGGCGGAATGCTCGACGCGATCGAGGCGGCGCCCGCCGCGCGGGGCTGGGCCGCGGCCTTGGTGCGCTACGAGCTGCTGATGCTCGCCGCGCTCGGCTTCGGGCTCGATCTCGATCGCTGCGCCGCGACTGGCGTCAACGACGACCTCGCCTATGTCAGCCCCAAGAGCGGCACAGCGGTCAGTCGCTCGGGCGCAATCGGCTATGAATCGCGCCTGCTGCCGCTGCCGCGCTTCGTGGTGGAGGGCGGGCCGGCGGAGTGGGAGGATATCTTTGCGGGCCTGCGGCTCGTCGGTCATTTCCTCGAGCGCGACCTGCTCCACGGCAAGGCGGCCGAAGTGCTTGCAGCACGGGCCCGGCTGGTCGAGCGGCTGAAGAGGGCGGTTGCGTGATCGGCGCGAGGCGGTAATGCGCCCCTGACTTGAGTGGGTGGGAGTACCAATGCCGCTGATCGCAATTCTTCCCGGCGACGGGATCGGTCCCGAAGTCACCGAACAGGCGCGCCGCGTGCTCGATGCGTTCGATCTCGGCCTGACCTTCGAGGAAGCCCCGGTCGGTGGCGCGGCGTATTTCAGCGACGGCCATCCGCTTCCCGAGCGCACGCTCGACCTCGCCCGGCGCGCCGATGCGCTGCTGTTCGGTGCGGTGGGTGATCCGCGCTGCGACAATCTCGAGCGGCATCTGCGCCCCGAACAGGCGATCCTCGGCCTGCGCAAGGAACTCGCGCTGTTTGCGAACCTGCGCCCGGCGCGGCTGTTCCCGGGGCTGGAGGATGCCTCGGCACTCAAGCCCGAGGTGGCGGGCGCGATCGACATGGTGATCGTGCGCGAGCTCAACGGCGACGTCTATTTCGGCGAAAAGGGGATGCGCACCACCGCGAGCGGCCGCCGCGAAGGCTATGACATCATGTCCTATAACGAGGACGAGGTGGCGCGAATCGCCCGGGTCGGCTTCGAGACCGCGCGGGTGCGCAACAGGAAGCTCTGCTCGGTCGACAAGGCCAATGTCCTCGAAACCTCGCAGCTGTGGCGCGACGTGGTGATCGAGGTCTCGGCCGGCTTCCCGGATGTCGAGCTCACCCATATGTATGTCGACAACGCCGCGATGCAGCTGGTGCGCAACCCCGGCCAGTTCGACGTGATCGTCACGGGGAATCTGTTCGGCGACATCCTTTCGGATCAGGCGAGCATGTGCGCCGGCTCGATCGGCATGCTGCCCTCGGCGGCGCTCGGCAGCTCGGGCAAGGGACTGTACGAGCCGATCCATGGCTCGGCGCCCGACATCGCCGGGCAGGGCAAGGCCAATCCCTGCGCGACGATCCTCTCGGCGGCGATGCTGCTGCGCTACTCGCTGGGCATGGAGGACGCGGCGGACCGGATCGAGGCGGCGGTGACCGCGGCGCTGATCGGTGGTGCGCGCACCGCGGATCTCGGCGGCAACCTTTCGACGTCCGAAATGGGCGATGCGGTGCTGCAGGCGCTTTGATGAGCCGGGGATTGCTCGAACTGGCGGTCGTCATTCCGACCTTCAACGAGCAACGCAACGTGGCCGCGCTCGTCGCCGCGCTCGACAAGGCGCTGGCGGCGCGGCGCTGGGAAGCGATCTTCGTCGACGACGACAGCCCGGACGGCACCGCCGACGTGGCGCGCGAGCTGGGGCGGATCGATCCGCGCGTTCGCGTGATCCAGCGCATCGGGCGGCGTGGTCTCTCTTCCGCGACGATCGAGGGGATGTGCGCCACCGCCGCGCCGTTCGTCGCGGTGATCGACGGCGACATGCAGCATGACGAGACGCTGCTGCCGCGGATGCTGGATGCGCTCGAGGCGGATGACGGCCTCGACGTCGCCATCGGCTCGCGTTTCGTCGATGGCGGCGGGACCGGCGAATGGGACGGCGACCGCGTCGCCAAGTCGGCCTTCGCGGCCAAGCTGTCGCGCCGCGTGCTCAAGGCCGAGCTCAGCGACCCGATGAGTGGTTTCTTCATGATCCGCAGCGAAGTGGTCCGGCGCATGGTGCCGCATCTCTCGGCGATCGGTTTCAAGATCCTGCTCGACATCATGACCGCCAGCCCGCGGCCGCTCCGCTTCGTCGAGCTGCCCTATGTCTTCCGCACCCGCGCCGAGGGCGAGAGCAAGCTCGATCACGTCGTCGCGATGGAATATCTGATCGCGCTCTATGACCGCATGTTCGGGCGCGTGGTGCCGGTGCGCTTCGCGATGTTCTCGGGCGTGGGCGCGCTCGGGGCGGGCGTGCATTTCGCGGCGTTGTGGCTGTTCTACCGCCTGTTCGGGTACAGCTTCCTCACCGGCACGATCGTCGCGACGCTGGCGGCGATGACGTTCAACTTCTTCCTCAACAATGCGCTCACCTATCGTGACGCGCGGCTCAAGGGCTTCCGCCAACTGCTCGACGGCTGGATCGGCTTCTGCTTGGTCTGCTCGGTCGGCGCGATCGCCAATGTCGGCGTGGCGGCGTTCCTGCACGACGTGCAGCAGGCGCAATGGGCACCCTCGGCGCTTGCCGGCATACTGGTTGCGGCGGTGTGGAACTTCGCGCTGTCGTCGCGCTTCGTGTGGGGACGTTACTGAGCGCCTACGCCCAGCTGGAGAACCAGATCCACCGTTCGAAGCCGCGGTCGCTGGGCAGCGCCAGCGCGGCGAGGATCGGGTAGAAATAGGCGAACAGTCCGACGCACAGCACCAGGAACCATTCGTCGTTGCGCTTCACCTTGTCCCGCCAGTGGTGGAAGGCGACCGCCAGCACCACGCTCAGGATGATGCCGGGCAGATAGTAATAATAATAGAAGCCGAGCGACTTGGGGATCACCGCCCATACCCCGAGCGCGAAGGTCCACAGGATCGCGGCCGCCAGCGGCACGCCCGCCTTGTCGCGCAGGCCCGCCCACCAGCACGCCGCCACCGCGACCAGCCCGCCCCACATGATCGCGGGGTTGCCGATCAGCAGCACGCCGCGCGTCGCGCCCTGGTCGGGCTCGTAGAAATACCAGATCGGCCGGACCAGCAGCGGCCAGCTCCACCAGTCGGATTGGTAGTTGTGCGGAGTCAGCGCCTGGGTCTGGAGCTTCCACATCTCGAGCTGGAAGGGGATCAGCTTCGTCAGCGTGAGCGGCTCGGTGGCGTAGAAGAAGGCAGGCGCGAAGGTCAGGAAATAGGTGGCGATGCTGACCGTGCCGAGAATCGCGAGACCCGCCAGCCAATGCATCCCGCCAAAGCGTTCGACATGCCCGCGCCGCAGCCACAGAAACGCCGCGCCGGCGAAGGCGACATAGGGAACCGCCGCCCATTTGACAGCGACGGCCGCGCCCAGCAGCACGGCGCACGCGGCCCAACGCCATGGCGCTCGGCGCGAATCGCTCCGCATCGTCCACAGGAAGGCGACGCCGCCCCAGACCAGGAACATGCCGAGGAAGGCGTCGAGCATCCCGATCCGCGCTTGCACGAACACCAGCTGCCCCAGCACCGCGAACAGCGCCGCGAACAGGGCGGGGCGCGTCGCGCGCGTCAGCAGCCGGGTGAAGGCATAGACACCGACGATCGTCAGCGTGCCGGCAAGGCAGGCGGTAATCCGCCAGCCGATCGGATTGTCGCCGGCGATCAGCATGCCGAACGCGATCAGGATCTTGCCGAGCAGCGGATGCTCGATGTTCACCGGATGTGACAGCTCGAGCAACACACGCGTGGCGGGCACATAATGGACTTCGTCGAAGGTCAGCTTGCTCGGCCGGTCGAGCCCGATCGAGAACAGCAACAGCGTGGCAATGCCGATCAGCAGCGCCAGCAGGACGGGGCGTTGTTCGAGGCGATCGAGCATCGGCGGGGTGGATAGCGCAGCTTTTGGGCGCCGTCACCCGCTGCCCTTGCGCGCCCCTGCCCTTGGCTTCTAGAGGGTTCGCCATGAAGCGCCGCACCGGACAGGACCGTAACGTCACCCGCAACTGGAAGCCCGCCACGCTCGCCGTGCGCGGCGGCACCGCGCGCAGCGAATGGGGCGAGACGAGCGAAGCGCTCTTCCTGACCTCGGGCTACGCCTATGACTGTGCCGGCGACGCGGCCGCGCGCTTCGCGGGCGACCAGCAGGGCATGACCTATTCGCGCCTGCAGAACCCGACGGTCGAGATGCTCGAGCAGCGCATCGCCCTGCTCGAAGGCGCAGAGGCGTGCCGCGCCACCGCGAGCGGCATGGCGGCAATGACCGCGGCGCTGCTGTGCCAGCTGTCGAGCGGGGACCATCTCGTCGGCGGGCGTGCCGCGTTCGGCTCGTGCCGCTGGCTCACCGATTCGTTGCTGCCGCGCTTCGGGATCGAGACGACGGTGGTCGACGCGCGCGACCCGCAGCAATTCATCGACGCGATCCGCCCGAATACCAAGGTGTTCTTCTTCGAGACGCCGGCCAACCCGACGATGGACGTGGTCGATCTCAAAGCGGTGTGCGAGATCGCCAAGGCGCGCGGCATCGTCACCGTGGTCGACAACGCCTTCGCCACGCCCGCACTGCAGCGGCCGATGGACTTCGGCGCCGACGTCGTCGCCTATTCCGCGACCAAGATGATGGACGGGCAAGGCCGCGTGCTCGCCGGCGCGGTGTGCGGGACCGAGGCGTTCATCAACGACACGCTGCTGCCCTTCCACCGCAATACCGGGCCGACGCTGTCGCCGTTCAACGCCTGGGTGGTACTGAAGGGGCTGGAGACACTCGACCTGCGCATCCAGCGGCAGAGCGACAATGCACTGAAGGTCGCGCGCTTCCTCGAGACCCGCGTGCCGCGCGTTAACTTCCCCGGCCTGGCGAGCCACCCACAGCATAATCTGGCGATGGCGCAGATGGCCGCGGCGGGGCCGATCTTCTCGTTCGAACTCGATGGCGGGCGCGCCCAGGCGCACGGCTTGCTGGACGCGCTCGGCCTCATCGACATTTCGAACAATATCGGCGATTCTCGCTCGCTGATGACTCACCCGGCCTCCACCACGCACAGCGGCGTCGCCGAGGACCAGCGCCTGCTGATGGGCGTGGGCGAGGGGATGCTGCGGCTCAATGTCGGACTCGAGGATCCGGAAGACCTGATCGCCGACCTCGACCAGGCGCTCGGCGCGGTCGGGTTGTGAAGGCGCTCTTCTCCGAAGAGGAAACCACGCGCGACATCGTCGTGCGCGTCTCGGTGAGCTATCTGCCCGAACAGTCCGAGCCCGAGCGCGGCCGCTGGTTCTGGGCCTATCACATCCGCATCGAGAATGAAGGGCACCAGGCGGTCCAGCTGCTCACGCGCCACTGGATCATCACCGACGGCCGCGGCTCGCGCCATTCGGTCGAGGGCGAGGGCGTGGTCGGCGAGCAGCCGATGATCGCGCCGGGGGCGAGCTACGACTATGTTTCGGGCTGCCCGCTCGCGACCCCGACCGGCTCGATGCAGGGCAGCTATCGCATGGTCGGCGCCGACGGCATGGAGTTCGACGTGGCGATTCCCAAATTCTCACTATTGGCGCCGGCGGTAGCGGAATGAAGCGGACTCACCTTCCCTTGAATGGCCTGCGCGTGCTCGACGCCGCGGCGCGGCATTTGTCGTTCACCCGCGCCGCGGACGAGCTGGCGGTGACTCCCGCCGCGGTCGGCCAGCAGATCCGCGCGCTCGAGGACACGCTGGGCGTGGTGCTGTTCCGCCGCACCACCAAGGGGCTGGAACTGACGCCCGAGGCCGAGGCGGGGCTCGCCGCGCTGCGCGCCGGCTTCCTCCAGTTCGAGGAATCGGTGCGCGCGATGCAGGCCGGGCAGTCGTCCAAGTCGCTGACCATCGCCGCGCCGCGCGACCTGACGGAGAAATGGTTGATGCCGCGGCTCGCGGACATCGCGCGCGACGATGCCGAATTGCGCTTCGTGCTGATCGCCGCGGACGAGGCGATCGACTTCACCGAGGCCAATCTCGATCTCGCGATCCGCTGGGGCGAGGGCCCCGGCGAGCATGAGGGCGAGGCGCTGGAGAGCGACGGCATGGTCACCGTGGCGCGCCCGGGATCGAATGCCGAGACGCCGATCGCCTGGCCGGGCTGCGTCGCCGAGGACGGCGCCGCGCTGGTGCGAGTCGGCGACGCCGGGCTCGCGCTCGACGCGGCGGCGCAGGGGCTGGGGCGCGCGACCGTGCCCGAGCTGCTCGCGCGCGACGATATCGAGGCTGGGCGCGTCGCGGTGGTTGGCGATCCCAGACCCTCGCGGCTCGGCTACTGGATGGTCGCGCCGCTGCCGCAATGGCGGCAGAAGAAGGTCAAGACGCTGGTCGAGGCGCTGGGCGAGGCGTGAGCCCGCTTCCGCCGCGCGACACGCCGGTGCTCGAGACGCCGCGGCTGATCCTGCGGCCGCGCCGGGTGGAGGATGCCGACGCGCTGCATCCCGCCTTCGCCGACGCGGAGTTGATGACCTATTGGTCCGGCCCACCGCATGCCGATGTCGCGCAGACCCGCGCCGATTTCGCGCGCGAGGCGCCCGAATGGCGCGCCTGGGCAATCACGCGCAAGGGCGACGACACCGCGGTCGGCTTCGTTGCCGCCGGCGAGAAGCGGCAGGGAAACGTCACCGAGCTCGGCTACATGCTCGCGCGCGAGCATTGGGGCGGCGGCATCGCCAGCGAGGCGGTGAGCGCGGTGATCGACCGGGTCTTCGCCGAGGGGCAGCGGCGCATCTTCGCCGATACCGACCCGGACAATCGGGGCTCGCGCGCGCTGCTCGAACGGCTGGGCTTCAAGTTCGAGGCCCTGCTGCGCGCGGAGTGGGAAACGCATCTCGGCGTGCGCGACACGACGATCTACGGCCTGCTGCGCGACGAGTGGACCGGCGGCCGCTGACGCCGGTCAGGCGTCGATCGCTTCCTCGTCGAGCCGCGCCGCATTCTCCTGGATGAAGGCGAAGCGGTGCGCCGGGTTGGTGCCCATCAGCCGGTCGACCAGATCCTTCACCCCCGCGCGCTCCTCATATTCCTGGGGCAGGGTGATGCGGATCATGCCGCGCGTCTTCGGGTCCATCGTCGTCTCGCGCAGCTGGCCGGGGTTCATCTCGCCCAGGCCCTTGAAGCGCGCCACCTCGACCTTGCGGCCCTTGAACTCGTTCGCCTCGATTTCGGCGCGGTGCGCGTCGTCGCGGGCGTAGAGCGACTTGGTGCCCGCGGTCAGGCGATAGAGCGGCGGCTGGGCGAGGTAGAGATGCCCGCGGCGCACGACCTCCGGCATCTCCTGGAAAAAGAAGGTCATGAGCAGCGTCGCGATGTGGGCGCCGTCGACGTCGGCGTCGGTCATGATGACGATGCGTTCGTAGCGCAGATTTTCGGGAATACAGTCCTTGCGGGTGCCGCAGCCCAAGGCCTGGATCAGGTCGGCGATCTCCTGATTGGCGAGGATCTTGGCCGAGGTCGCGCTGGCGACGTTGAGGATCTTGCCGCGGATCGGGAGGATCGCCTGGGTCTTGCGGTCGCGCGCCTGCTTGGCGCTGCCGCCGGCCGAATCGCCCTCGACGATGAACAACTCGGTGCCGGCGGGATCGTCGGCCGAGCAGTCGGTGAGCTTGCCGGGCAGGCGCAGCTTGCGGCCCGAGGTCGCGGTCTTGCGCTTGACCTCGCGCTCCTGCTTGCGCCGCAGGCGCTCGTCCATCCGCTCGAGGACATAGCCGAGCAGCGCCTTGCCGCGGTCCATGCGGTCGGCGAGGAAATGGTCGAAATGGTCGCGCACGGCCTTCTCGACCAGCGCCGTCGCCTCGGGCGAGGTCAGCCGGTCCTTGGTCTGCGACTGGAATTGCGGGTCGCGGATGAACACCGAGAGCATCAGCTCGGAACCGACCATGACGTCGTCGGCGGTGATGTCCTTGGCCTTCTTCTGCCCGACCA
The DNA here is from genome assembly GCF_049532975.1 of Sphingomonas sp. MS122. Lineage (GTDB taxonomy): Bacteria > Pseudomonadota > Alphaproteobacteria > Sphingomonadales > Sphingomonadaceae > Sphingomonas. Next base: position 2,112,042 of record NZ_CP186695.1, read on the forward strand.
GCTCGCCGAAGGCGCGGATCCCGCGCACCAGCGCCTGGCGCAGCCCTTGTTCGTGCGTGCCGCCGTCGGGGGTCGGGATGGTGTTGCAGTACCAGCTGTACGAGCCGTCGCTCCACAGCGGCCAGGCCACCGCCCATTCGACCCGGCCCTGCGAGTCCGGGAATTCCTGGCTGCCCGAGAAGAACTCGGCGGTCGCGCCCTCGCGCGTGCCGAGCTGCTCCTTCAAATGATCGGCGAGGCCGCCGGGGAACTGGAATACGGCTTCGGCCGGGGTATCGTCCGAAATCAGTTCGGGGTCGCATTTCCAGCGGATCTCGACGCCCGCGAACAGATAGGCCTTGGATCGGGCGAGCTTGTAGAGTCGCGCCGGCTTGAAATGCATCTCGCCGAAAATCTCGGAATCGGGAACGAAGCTGACCACGCTGCCGCGCCGGTTGGGCGTTCCGCCGAGATGCTCGAGCGGCCCGAGCGTCTGCCCCTGGCTGAAGCGCTGGCGGTAGAGCTGCTTCTCGCGCGCCACCTCCACCACGGTGTCGACCGACAGCGCGTTGACCACGCTGATGCCGACGCCGTGCAAGCCGCCCGAGGTGGCATAGGCCTTGCCCGAGAATTTTCCACCCGAGTGCAGCATCGAGAGGATCACCTCGAGCGCCGACTTGTCGGGGAATTTGGGATGCGGATCGATCGGGAAGCCGCGGCCATTGTCGCTGATCGTCAGGCGGTTGCCGGCCTCCAGCGTCACTTCGATGCGGTTGGCGTGCCCCGCCACCGCCTCGTCCATCGCATTGTCGAGCACTTCGGCGGCAAGGTGGTGCAGCGCGCGCTCGTCGGTGCCGCCGATATACATGCCGGGGCGGCGGCGGACCGGCTCGAGCCCCTCCAGCACCTCGATCGACGAGGCGTCATAGGCATTGGCGGGCGTTGCGGAAGCGGGCTTGAACAGATCGGAAGACATTGTCCCGTTGCTATATCGTTCCATAGGGCGGGGGCAAGCGATGCCGTCGACCCGTCCGCTGCGGATCGTTTCGACGCGCCGCCGTCATCATTTTGCGTTATATTGCCCGCGCGGATCGTGGGGGACGGCCATGCCTTTTCTGGACGATGATTTCATCGACATGCGCTGCGACGACGGCAGCATCTGGCATCTCTACTGGGGCGACGAGGTGGAGATCGTCTCGACCAGCGCCGCCGGCCACCGCATCAAGGCACTGGAGCATGGCGGCAAGGTGCGGCGTGAGGGGCTCGTCAAATCATCGGCCAGGTTCCGCGACACCGCGCTACTGCGCCTGTCGATGATCGACGTGCAGCAGGGCGACGGGCTGATCCTCGAGACGCCGGGGCGCAAGACGATCTTCATCGACGGCGGCGACAACAAGCTGTTCGCGCGCCACGCTGCCTTCCGCTTCCGCGGTACCACCGCGGCCGATCCGCTCAAGGTCGACCTGCTGCTCGTGACGCATGGGGATGCCGACCATTTCGAGGGGCTCAACATCCTGCAGGGGACCGAGACCGAGGACGGGATCGACGAACGGCAACGGCTCTTCATCATGCCGCTGCGCTATTACCACAATGGCATGGTCAAACGGCCGGGCAACAAGCCCGATGGCAAGGCGCGCAAGGACCTGGAGATGCTGGGCGCGATCACCGAGGTCGACGGCGTGCCGTTCGTCACCGGGCTGGTCGACGATCCCGCGGACGTGCCCGAGATCGAGCGCAACAAGCATTTCAAGTCATGGGTTACGGCGCTGGACACCTGGGACGCACGGACCCTGGCGCTGACCGGCGCGCCGATGGTCCGTCGGCGGGTCGATCATCTGAGCATCGACGCATTCGATTTCCTCCATGAGGACGGCGTGGTGGTCGAACTGCTCGGGCCGATCAGCGAGCCGACGCCGAACGGCCCGGGCCTGCGCTTCCTGCGCACGCCGCCGAGCAATGCCGACATGATGCTCGGCACCTTTCCGCCGCCGGGCAAGGGCGGCTGGTCGGAGAGCCACACGATCAACGGTCATTCGATCACGTTCCGCCTGCGCTATGGCAATGTCCGCTTCATGTTCACCGGCGACATGAACCAGGAATCGATGGCGCGGATGCGCGCCGCGCTGCCCAATGCCGCGCTGCGTTCGGAGATTCTCAAGACCCCGCACCACGGTGCGGCGGACTTCGACATGGAATTCCTGAAGGAGGTCGGCGCGGTTGTCTCGATGATCTCGTCGGGCGACGAGAGCGCGGCAAAGGAGCATATCCACCCGCGCGCGACGCTGATGGCGGCGCTGGGCAAGGCCGCACGCACCACGCCGGCGGTGATCTTCTGCACCGAGCTCGCCGCCTTCTTCGCGATGCGCGGGACCTCGCGCGACCTCGACCCGGGGGCGAAGGAGAAGCCCGTCTATTTCGGGTTCGAGCGCACCAACTACGGCATCATCCACATCCGCACCGACGGCACGCGCGTGCTGGCGTTCACCCATTCGGGCGAGCGCGGCACCAACGAAGCCTATCGCTTCGCGGTCTCGGCGAACGGCGACATCGCCTTCGCGCCCAGGCCGGTGTCGGTCAGCGCGCCGAAGCTGGCTTAGGCTTCGGTGAGACGGCGAACGCCGCGTGGCGCCGCCTGAGTAGCTCGTAGGTGAGTTCGGCGGTATCGCTCATTGCGTCAGCCTAACTCACCACCGCATCAAGTCCATGAACGCCGCGTCAGCGGACCCGCGGGCCACCATAGGGCAGCGGCGGCGGCGGACGGCGGTCGCGGCGCGGGAGCTGCGCCTGATAGGCATGGCCGCAATGCTCGACGCAATAGGGGAAGCCCGGGTTCACCTTCTCGCCGCAGAAATGGAAGTCGGGCTCGCCGGGATGGCCGAGCGGCCACTTGCAGATCTTGTCGTTGAGATCGAGCAGGCTGGTCTTGCCCTCAATCTCCTTGCTCGGCTTGGCCGGGACGAGGCGGCGCGGCGGCGCGGGCGCGATCGGTGGGGCCTGTTCGCCGGGGTTCTGGCGAATGAAGCCGCCGGGGCCGACCGAGCGCAGCACCGGGCCGTCCGCCGCAGGCTTGGACGCGGCAGGCGCGGCGGACGGCGCGGCCTCGCGCGGCTCGGGAGCCACAGCGGCGGGGGCCGGCTTCGGCGCAGGAACGGGCCTGGGCATGGGCGAGGCTTCCGCGGCGGGCGCTGCGGCCTTGGCCTCGGGCGCATTGGGCTTCACGGGCGAGGGGCGCGAGGCGAGGCCGAGGCGGTGCGCCTTGCCGATCACGGCATTGCGGCTCACCCCACCCAGCTCCTCGGCGATCTGGGTGGCGGTCATGCCGCTGTCCCACATCTTGCGCAGCGTCTCGATCCGTTCGTCGGTCCAGCTCATTCAAACGTCCTTACATCATCCCCGTTGCGGGGTGCGGCGGCAGCCTTTACCCGGCCTTGATATGGCCGAACAACCCCAACCGCATGAAACCATCATCGCCGCCCCCGGCGTTCCGGTGATTCGCAACGTCAATTGGGGAGGGCTGTGGACGCTATATGTGAAGGAGGTGCGCCGCTTCTTCAAGGTGCAGCTCCAGACGATCTGGGCGCCGGCCGTCTCGCAGCTGTTGCTGCTGGTGGTATTCACCACTGCGCTCGGCGCGCGCGGCGAGGTGTCGGTAGGCGGAGTCGCGGTGCCGTTCGGTACCTTCATCGCCCCGGGCCTCGTCGTCATGGGCATGCTCAACAACGCCTTCGCCAATTCGAGCTTCTCGCTGCTGGTCGGCAAGATCCAGGGCACGATCGTCGACTATCTGATGCCGCCGCTGTCGACCGGCGAGCTGCTCGCGGCTTTGTGTGGCGGCGCGGTGACGCGTGCCTTCTGCGTCGGCGCGACAGTGTGGCTGGCGATGCTGCTGTTCCTGGGATCGGTGATGGTCCCGCAGAATTTGCTGGCGGTATTGTGGTTCGGGTTCTTCGGCGCGCTGATGCTCGCCTTTCTCGGCGTGCTGACCTCGATCTGGGGGGAGAAGTTCGATCACGCCGCGGCGATCACCAACTTCGTGGTCGCGCCGCTGACGCTGCTCTCAGGCACTTTCTACTCGGTCGACCGGCTTGCGCCGGCCTTCCAGACGGTGAGCCACTTCAACCCGTTCTTCTACGTGATCTCAGGCTTCCGGTACGGATTCCTGGGGGTGAGCGACGGCTATGCCACGATCTGGACCGCGGGCGGCATCGTGCTGGCGATCGACGTGGTGCTCGGCATCCTCTGCTATCTCCTCCTGCGCAGCGGTTGGAAGCTCAAGAATTGAGCGGGGTTGCCCCCTTGTTTCGGGGGCGATAAAAGCGCGCTCCAGGCGGTCCGGCTGGGCCGCCTTTCGTGTTTCTGGAGTCCAACCCCTCAAGCCTTAGGAGGAGCAGTCCAATGTCGATCACCCCGCTCATGCCCGTCTACCCGCGGTGCGATGTGCGTCCGGTGCGAGGCGAGGGCTGCTATCTGATCGACGAGCGAGGCGAGCGTTACTTGGACTTCGCCGCGGGCATCGCGGTCAATGCGCTCGGCCATGGCCATCCGCACGTGACCAAGGCGATCGCCGAGCAGGCCGCGACGCTGATGCACGTCTCCAACCTCTACGGCTCGCCGCAGGGCGAGGCGCTGGCGAAGCGCATCACCGACAATTGCTTCGCCGACACGGTGTTCTTCACCAATTCGGGGGTCGAGGCGATCGAGTGCGCGATCAAGACTGCGCGCCGTTATCACTATGTCAACGGCAACCCGCGGCGGCACAAGCTGATCACCTTCAAGAACGCCTTCCACGGCCGTTCGATCGGTGCCATCTCGGCGACCGACCAGCCCAAGATGCGCGACGGGTTCGAGCCGCTGCTGCCGGGCTTCGACTATGTGAAGTTCAACGACCTCGAAGGCGCGCTGGCCGCGATCGACGACGAGACCGCGGGCTTCCTGGTCGAGACGGTGCAGGGCGAGGGCGGGATGACCGCGGGCACGCTCGAGTTCATCCAGGGCCTGCGCAAGGCGTGCGACGAGCATGGCCTGCTGCTGATCCTCGACGAGATCCAGTGCGGCTATGGCCGCACCGGCAAGTTCTTCGCCTATGAGCATTACGGCATCACGCCCGACATCATGACCGTGGCGAAGGGCATCGGGAACGGCTTCCCGCTCGGCGCCTGCCTCGCCACTGAGGAAGCGGCCAAGGGCATGGTCGCGGGCACCCACGGCTCGACCTATGGCGGCAACCCGCTCGCCATGGCGGCGGGGCAGGCAGTGCTCGACGTGATGCTCGAGCCCGGCTTCTTCGAGCATGTCGAGAAGATGGGCGAGCGGTTGCGCGCCGCGTTCGAGCAGCTGATCCCCAACCACGATCACTTGTTCGACGAGATCCGCGGCAAGGGGCTGATGCTCGGCATCAAGCTCAAGGAGCCGGCGGTAAGCCGCGAGTTCGTGGCCCATCTGCGCGACAATCACGGGCTGCTGACGGTCGCGGCGGGCGAGAACGTGTTCCGCGTGCTGCCGCCGCTGGTGATCGAGGAAAGCCACATCGCCGAGTGCATCGAGAAGCTGAGCGCAGGCGCGCGCAGCTACGTGCCGCCGGCCGACGATTGATCCTTCCCGCCGGCGTCGCATGCGGCGCCGGCGGCGATGGGGAGCCTTCACATGACCTATCGCAACTTCCTCAACCTTTCCGACGCGGGGCCGGACGGCGTCGCCGCGATCCTCGCCGACGCGATCGACCGCAAGCGCGCGCGCGCCGGCCTGCCCAGGGGCGCGACCGATGCCGATGCGCCGCTCGCCGGGCACACGCTGGCGATGGTGTTCGAGAAGAACTCGACTCGTACGCGGGTCAGCTTCGAGATGGCGATCCGCCAGCTCGGCGGCAGCGCGGTGGTGCTCGACGCCGCGACCAGCCAGCTCGGCCGTGGCGAGACCGTTGCGGACACCGCGCGCGTGCTGTCGGGCTATTGCGACGCGATCATGGTGCGCACCGACGATCACGCCAAGCTGCTCGAAATGGCCGAATATGCCACGGTGCCGGTGATCAACGGCCTCACCGACGACAGCCACCCGTGCCAGATCATGGCCGATCTCCAGACGATCCTGGAGAATGGCAAGGCGCTGCCGGGGCTCAAGGTCGCCTGGCTCGGCGATGGCAACAACGTCCTCGCCTCGTTCATCGAAGCAGCGGGGCTGATGCATTTCGACGTCGTTGCCGCTTGTCCGCAGAGCTTCTCGCTGCCCGAGACGGCGATGGCGGCGGGTAAGGGCCGCGCGCGCACCGTCAACGATCCCGCCGAGGCAGTGGCGGGCGCCGATGTGGTGGTTACCGACACCTGGATCTCGATGGGGCAGGCGCATGCCGAGGCGAAGCTCGCCGCGCTCGCGCCCTATCAGGTGACCGCGGCGCTGATGGCCAAGGCCAAGCCCGACGCCAGGTTCCTTCACTGCCTTCCCGCGCATCGCGGCGAGGAAGTGACCGACGAGGTGATCGACGGCCCGCAGTCGCTGATCTGGCCCGAGGCGGAGAACCGCCTCCATGCCCAGAAGGCCGTGCTGCGCTGGTGCTTCGGCCAGATTGGTGCCGATCTCGGGTGAGTTGAAGCGGAGTTTCGCATCCCCATATTCCGCGAAACCCGACAATCCGTTCGTTTCGATCGAGGCCCGGCAATGCCGGACCCCGTTTCGGCTTGAACGGTGGAGACAAGACAGTGACTAACCCCGCCGATCTCGACCGCACGGTCAACTTCACCCTGCCGGCGCGCCACGCGCGCGGTCGCGTCGCGCGGCTCGGGCCGGTGCTCGACCGCATCCTTGAGGCGCATGCCTATCCCGCCCCGATCGAGCGCGTGCTCGCCGAGGCGCTGACGCTGACCGCGTTGCTCGGCTCGATGCTCAAGGACACCAGCGGCCAGCTCACGCTGCAGGCGCAGACCCCGGCGCAGCGCGGCGGCGGCATCATCAAGCTGATGGTGTGCGACTATAAGGGCGGCGAGCTGCGCGGCTATGTCGACTTCGATGCCGAGCGGCTGGCGGAGCTGGGCGAGAATCCCTCGCTCTACGCGCTGTTCAACCAGGGCTATCTCGCGGTCACCTTCGACCAGGCGGCGACCGGCGAGCGCTATCAGGGCATCGTCCCGCTCGACGGTGGCTCGATCGCCGAGGCGGCGGAGAATTATTTCGACCAGTCCGAGCAGATTCCGAGCCTGGTGCGGCTCGGCATCGGCCACGACGCCGCGGGCAAGTGCGTCGCCGGCGGCTTGTTCCTCCAGCATCTCCCCGAGGGCGAGGAGGGCGGCGAGCGGCTGCACGCGCGCGACCATCATCCCGAATGGGAGCATGTCGAGGCGCTCGGCGCCACGATGGGCGCGGACGAGCTCGCCGATTCGTCGATCCCGCTCGAGAACCTCGTTTGGCGGCTGTTCAACGAGGAGGACGAGGTACGCGTGCAGGGCGGGGTCGAGCTGGTGCGCGGTTGCCGCTGCGACGCCGCCTATATCGAATCCGTGCTCGCCAAGTTCAGCGACGAGGATCGCGCGGAGATGGCGCAGGACGGGGTCATCACGGTGGATTGCGCCTTTTGCGCCCAGAAATTCCCGATCGCGGTCGGCGACGCCGCGCCGCAACCATAATTGTAACGTAAACGACAGGCGAATCGTGCTAGAGGAGCGATGAAATGAAAAAACTCGCTTTTATCGGCACAGCTTCGGCCTTGCTCGTGGCCGGCGGCGGTTATGCGCTGGCGCAATCCGGCACGCTCGTCGCGCTCGCCAAGATCGAGCGCGGCGAGTGGCAGCTTCGCGCCTCCGACGGCAGTACCCGCTCGATCTGCGTCACCGATCCGCGCGTCCTGCTCCAGCTGCGCGAGCGTGCCGCGGGCTGCACCAACTTCGTCGTCGAGAACGAGCCGAATGCGGGACGCATCACCTTCTCCTGCCCCACCGGCAAGACCGATACGCGCATCACGGTGGAGACGCCGCGGCTGATCCGTCTCGAGACGCAGGGGATCATCCGCGGCCTGCCCTTCACCGAGGAATATGAGGGGCGCCGCACCGGGGCGTGCAAGGCGGCGGGGCGCTGAGCCTGCGCCTTGCCGCGCCCGGGCAAAGCCGGTAGCCCAAACCGATGACCGACAATGTGACGAACGGCAGGCCGATCGCGGTCGCCCTGGTTTCGGGTGGCCTCGACTCGTTCGTGTCCGCCGCGCACGCACGCGCCGACGGGTATCGCCTGCTCGCGCTCTCGGTCGACTATAACCAGCGTCATCACGTCGAGCTCGCCGCCGCGCGGCGCATCGCCGCATCGCTCGTCGCCGAGCGTCATGTCGTGCTGCCGCTCGACCTGTCGCAGTTCGGCGGCTCGGCGCTCACCGCCGACATCGACGTGCCCAAGACCGGGGTGGGGGAGGACATCCCGGTCACCTACGTCCCCGCGCGCAACACGATCTTCCTGAGCCTCGCGCTCGGCTGGGCCGAGGCGGCGGGCGCGCGCGACCTCTATATCGGGGTCAATGCGCTCGACTATTCGGGCTATCCCGATTGCCGGCCCGAGTTCATCGCCGGGTTCGAGAAGCTCGCCGAGCTCGCGACCAAGGCGGGCGTCGAGGGCGAGCCGTTTCAAGTCCATGCGCCGCTCCAGCATATGACCAAGGCCGACATCGTCCGCGAGGGCGTGCGGCTCGGGCTCGATCTCGGGCTCAGCTGGTCGTGCTACGATCCGGCGCCGGGCGGGCTGCATTGCGGGCTGTGCGACAGCTGCCGGCTGCGGTCCAAGGGCTTCGAGGAAGCGGGCGTTCCGGACCCGACCCGCTACGCGCACCAGCCATGACCTATGCGGTCAAGGAGATGTTCCTCACCCTCCAGGGCGAGGGGGTGAATGCCGGCGCGCGCGCGGTGTTCGTGCGCTTCGCCGGGTGCAATCTCTGGTCGGGACGCGAGCAGGACCGCGCGGCGGCGGTGTGCAAGTTCTGCGACACCGATTTCGTCGGCACCGACGGACTGGGGGGCGGCAAGTTTGCCGATGCGGACGCGCTCGCCGCGGCGGTCGAAGGGTTCTGGGGCGAGGGCCGCGAGCGCCGCTTCGTGGTGCTCACCGGGGGCGAGCCGATGCTCCAGGTCGACGACGCGCTGGTCGATGCGCTCCACGTCCGCTGCTTCCGCATCGCGATCGAGAGCAACGGCACCCTGCCCGTCCATCCGGGCATCGACTGGGTGTGCATCAGCCCCAAGGCGGGGAGCGAGGTCGTGCAGCGCTCGGGCGACGAGCTCAAGCTGGTCTGGCCGCAGGCCGGCACCGACGTCGCGGTGCTCGAGACCTGGGACTTCGCCCATTTCCTGGTCCAGCCGATGGACGATGCCGATGCCGCGGCGAACGTGCAGGCGGCGGTGGATTTCGTGCTCGCGCGTCCGAAATGGCGCCTGACGCTTCAGACGCACAAGACGCTGGGGTTGCGGTAGGCCGGATTCACTCGGCCCGAGCCGATAACGAAATTCCTCCCTCAGTGAGGGAGGAATTATTGAATGCCGGTCCGTTCTAGCGCTTGGGCAGGCACCGCTGCGGCGAATAGACGTCCTTGCGCCAGCATTTCTCGTTGCCGAAGATCGGCATCACCGCCAGGCCGGGGACATGGGCATAATACATGCTCGGGAATTGCTGCTCGCCCCAGCGGATCAGGCTGTTGCGGATCTCGCGCAGCCGCAGCGCCGCGAGTTCGCCGAACTGACCGCGCGGCGTGAACACCGCCTGGTTCGAGACATCGTCGGCCGCGGCGCAGAAGGTGAGCTGCGCATGCACCGCCGAGAAGCTCGAATAGACCTTGGTGCCGTATTGATCGAGCGCCATCTGGCCCGCCTTGGCGGTCTTGTTGGAGCGCATGAAATATTTGGTCAGCGTCGCATAGGAGCTGTTGAGCTCGGCGGCATGGTCCTTGAGGATGGTGTTGTAGTTGGGCAGCGTCAGCAGCGTCGGGGCGAACTGGCATTGCAGCGCGGCGACGTTGAGCGCGGCGCGCAGATTCCACACCATGGCCGCGCGCAGCTCGGGCTGCGTGGCGCCGGGCAGCGCCTGCGCCAGGATGCCCGGCTCCTCGCCGGTGATGCGCGGGCCCGAGATGTCCGGCCCCTTGAAGTAGAATTGCGCCGATGCCGGCGCCGCAATGCACAGCGCGGCTGCCGTGCCGCCCATGCAAACCAAACGCGAAACGAGCATCCTCAACCCTCTTGAACACGACTACCGTGCGCCCGGGTTACGGATTTTTTACCGTGCTCCCAAGTGCTTTTTGGTCCCGGCTTCGTTGCGCCCCCGCAAGGAGCCGCAGGATCCCGGGGTCGGAATCGAAAGGGCCGCCCGGTTGCCGGGCGGCCCTCGACAAAGTGCAATTCGCCGAAGGCGAGATTAGTTGCCGTTGCCCATGGTGTCGTTGCCCATCGACATGGTGTCGTTGGCCATGCCCATGTCGTTGCCGGTGGCGCCGTCGACCATGGTCATGTTGTCGCTGGTGGTGCCGTCGAGCACCGGGTCGGTCGCGTTGACGTCCATGACCGCGGTGTTGTCGGCAGTGGTCTCGGTCTTCTCGCCGCAGGCCGAAACCAGCAGCGCGGCGCTGGCGATCATCGAACCGGCAACGGCCTTGGTGAAAAGTGCACGCATGTATGAGGCTCCCTAGATATGGTGGGGCCGACCCGCTGGCCGTTATTCCCCGAACCGGCGTGGACATTAGTCGCTTCGTGCCATCCCCTCAACCCTGGTTCTGGACGGGCATGCGCCGCCGAGCGAGTCGAGAAAGGCCGGGAGCGCTAACGCGAGCGCAGCGTCAAAGGTTGCGGGGGAAATGTCTTTTCCCAGCGCGGCGGCGCTGGTGACCGGGAATTCGGGCAGGCCGCATGGCACGATCCCGTTGAAATCATTTAGATTCGGGTCGAGATTGACGGCAAAGCCATGCATCGTCACCCAGCGCCGCACGCGCACGCCGATCGCACCGATCTTGGCCTCGCTGCCGCTGTCCCGGGTCCAGATGCCGATGCGCCCCTCGGCGCGGAACGCGTTGATGCCGAGCTCGGCCAATGCCGCGATAACCCAGCCTTCGAGCGCATGGACGTAGCAGCGCACGTCCTTGTTGCGGCGGCTGAGGTCGAGCATCGCATAGCCGATGCGCTGCCCCGGCCCGTGATAGGTGTAGCGTCCGCCGCGCCCGGTCGCGAACACCGGGAAGCGCGGATCGATCAGCTCGGCGGGGTCGGCGCTGGTGCCGGCTGTGTAGACCGGAGGGTGCTCGAGCAGCCAGACCAGCTCGTCCGCCTCGCCCGACTGAATCGCGGCGACGCGCGCTTCCATCGCCGCCAGTGCCTCGGGGTAGGGGACACGCCCCGCCGCCACGCGCCATTCGATGCCGCTTTTCGTCTCCATCGCGCGCAAATGGCGCGGCCCGCGCCAGTTCGCAACCAGTGGCGCGCCTGTTCGCGATCGGCTAACGGTTCGCAATAAGGGGTGAAACATGATCAGCATGGGTACCGTCTGGGATCGGACGGCGGAATTTCTGAGCGACAATCTGGGCACGATCCTGCCGGTCGCGCTGACCGCGATCTTCGTTCCGGCGGCGATCAGCGGCAGCCTGAGCGAGCTGAACCGCGGTGCCGCGCCCGGGCTGGCGGCGGGGCTGGGGTTCGCATCGCTGCTGCTCGGGATCGTCACCTTCTGGGGCCAGCTCGCGATCACCGCGCTGGCGCTCGATCCTTCGCTGGGCCGCGGCGCGGTGCCCGTCGCCACACGCCGCCTGCCCGCCGGGCTGCTGGTGATGATCGTGCTGCTGCTCGCGGCGCTGCTGCTGGCGATCCCGGTCGGGGTGATCCTGGCCTTGAACGGCGTTGATTTCGGCGCGGCCACGCCCGGCGCGATGCCCGAGGTGCCGCCCGCCGCGGCTTTGTGGGTGGTGCTCTACGTCCTGCTGCTGCTGCCGGTGATGCTGTGGCTCGCCGCCCGGCTTGCGGTGGTGCTGCCCGCGCTGGTCGGCGAGCGGCTGGCGCTCGGGTCGATCGCGCGCAGCTGGCGGCTGACGGACGGCAGCACGCTCAAGATCGTCGGCGTGCTGATCCTCTATGCGGTGGTGGCCACGGTGGCCAGCCTCGCCGCGACCACGGCGTTCGGGGCGATCTTCGCGCTGGTCGCCGGCCGCGGCGAGGACGGCCTGTCGCTCGCCACGGTGCTCACCGTGATCATCGGCGGCGCGGTGTCGACCGCGTTCACCGTGCTCGGCACCGCCTTCACCGCCAAGCTGTTCCTCGCGCTGCGCGACCGCAAAGAGGCTGCCGCGGCGCAATGAGGCTTTCCCTTGGCAGCACGCTCGCCGATGCTGCGGCCCTGTGGCGCTCCGAGCGCGATCTCGTCGTCCGCATCGCGGGGGTGTTCTACCTGCTGCCGATCCTCGCGCTGGCGATGCTGGCGAGCGGGATGGCGCTGCCCGACCAGGCGACGCCCGAGCAGGTGCGCGAGGCGGTCAGCAACTTCTATCGCGACAATCTCGTCTGGCTGCTGCTGATCTCGGTCGCGCTCGAATTCGGCACGCTGGCGCTGCTCAAGCTGTTCCTCCAGGGCGGCCGCACGGTGCGCGACCTGCTCCAGTCGGCGGCGGTGCGCCTGCTGCCCTTCGTCCTGCTCGGCTTCGCCAATGGCGCGGTGATGCAGCTCGGCTTCACGCTGTTCGTCGTCCCCGGCATCTACATCTTCGGCCGCACCTGGATGATGGGCGCCGCCTATGCCGCCGAGCCGGGGCGCGGGCTGTTGGGTGGGATCGAGCGCGGCTTTCGGCTGAGCGCCGGCAACGGCTGGCGCCTCGCGCTGCTCGGCTTCGGGGTGGCGATGGTGATCGGCGCCGGTGCGCTCGCGCTGCTGATCGTGGCGCAGATGCTGATCGCGGCCGCCGACGGCGCGCAATGGGCGCAGGCGGTGTTCCTTGTGCCGGTCGCGGCTGCGGCCACCGCCGCCTACGCCGCCTTCACCCTGGTGCGCGTCGCCGCCTATCGCCGGCTGGCGGGATCCAGCAACGGGATGTGAGGCGCCGCCTCGCGCGGCAGATGGCCCGACAGGCGCGGGTCGGGGAAGGTCTCGACCGTGCGGCTGAACGCGACGAAGCCGCTCGCGCGGTAGAAGCCCAGCGCCGACGGGTGATCCAGCGTGCAGGTGTGCACCCACACCCGCATCACCTCCTTCCGCCAGGCCCGTGCGAGGGCTTGCGCCATCAGCCAGCGGCCATGGCCCTGGCCGGCGAGCTCGGGCACCAGTCCGAAGAAGGATAGTTCGCACGTCGCCTTCTCGCGGAAATCGAGCTCGAGCAACCCGATCTCGATCCCGCGGGGGTCGGCGACGGCGAAGATCTCGATGCCGGGATCGTGGATGATCGCGGTCAGCCGCGCCTCTTCCATGATCAGGCGCGAGAACCACAGCCACGGCTCGCCGATGCGCCGGAAGAGGGCACGGTACTTGTCCGGCGCCGGCTTCTCCCACTTCACCAGCCGCAGCGGCGATTCGGGCAGCGGCCGGGGGCGAGGGCGCTCCAGCATCTCGAGGCTGGTGACGACCGTCGCCACCTCGCCCGGCTTGACCGGGATCAGGCCCACCCAATCAACTCCACGTGGCGACCGGCGGCAGGCTCATCAGGATCGCGTCGATATTGCCCCCGGTCTTGAGCCCGAACAAAGTCCCGCGGTCATAGACCAGGTTGAACTCGGCATAGCGCCCGCGCCATTCGAGCTGGCGTGCCTTGTCCGCCTCGGTGAACGGCATGGCCATCCGCCGCCGCACGATCGCCGGGAAGATGGCGAGGAACGCTCGCCCGACATCCTGGGTGAACGCGAAGTTCGCGTCCCAGGCCGTGTCCTCGCTGTCGAGATGATCGTAGAAGATGCCGCCCACCCCGCGATGCACCTTGCGGTGCGGAATGTAGAAATAGTCGTCGGCCCACGCCTTGAAGCGCGGATAGTGCTCGGGATCGTGCCGGTCGCACGCCGCCTGCATCGCCGCGTGGAAATCGGCGGTGTCGTCCTCGTACGGAATCGGCGGGTTCAAGTCCGCCCCGCCGCCGAACCAGCGCTTGGTCGTGCACAGGAAGCGCGTGTTCATGTGTACCGCAGGGACATGCGGATTGGCCATGTGCGCGACCAGGCTGATGCCGGTGGCGAAGAAGCGCGGATCCTCGCCCGCGCCGTGGATCGACTTGGCGAAATCGCCCTCGAAGATGCCGCCGACGGTCGAGACGTTGACCCCGACCTTCTCGAACACCTTGCCCTTCATCACCCCGCGCACGCCGCCGCCGCCGGGTTCGCCGCTCGGGTCGGCGCGATCCCACGTCATGTAGTCGAACGCGGCGTCCGATCCCGCCTCGCGCTCGATTCCCTCGAACTCGGCGCAGATCAGGTCGCGCAACTGTTCGAACCAGGCGCGGGCGGCGGCTTGTTGATCGTCGAGGGTCAGCATGCGCGGCCCCTAGCCGATCGAAGCCACGGAAGGCCAGCCGCCGGTTTGCCGCAGCGCTTCGGCGAGCACGATCCCCACCGAGACCGACAGGTTGAGCGAGCGCAGCCCGGGCGCCATCGGGATGACCACGCGCGCATCGGCGCGGGCATGGACATGCTCGGGCGCCCCCGCGCTCTCGCTGCCGAACAGCAGCACGTCGCCGGCGGCGAAGGCGAAGTCGTGCAGCGGGGTCGCGGCCATGGTGGTCAGCAGCACGAGTCGGCCCGCCGCCTGCGCGGCAAAGGCGTCCCAGTCGCGGTGCCGGGAGATCGCGACGTGATCGATATAGTCCATGCCGGCCCGCGCCACGCGCTTGTCGTCCCACGCGAATCCCATCGGCTCGATCAGGTCGACCGGCGTCGCCAGGCACGCGCCGATCCGCAGGACCGCGCCGACATTCCCGGCGATATCGGGCTGGAACAGGGCCACACGCATGGCGATCCCGATAGGGCAGGGGTGCCACTGGTCACAAGTGGGGGCTGCCCCAGACAAAAAGGCGGTTGGCAAATGCGGCATGTGGCGTCTATCAGGCCGCCCAACCACCGGGGGCACCGGGGGATTTGGCGTGGCGTTCGCGCGCTTCGCCGCACCGGTTTCTAAGTATGGCGCGCTCGCGCCTGGGTTTTTGAAGTGCAAGGGCTGATGCATGGCAACGCTTGATGAAGCTGTTACCCCGGACGGAGCGCATGACGCGCCGGCCGATCCCCGCCGCCGCGACTATCTCGCGATCGGCGCGGTCGCCTGGGCGGGCGTCGGCGCGGGCGTCGTCGCGCTGCCGCTGATCAACCAGATGAGCCCGTCGGCCGACGTGCTCGCGCTGTCGACCACCGAGCTCGACATCTCGGCGATCCAGCCCGGCCAGTCGGTCAAGGCCAGCTTCCGCAAGCAGCCGCTGTTCGTGCGCAACCTGACCCCGAAGGAAATCGCCGAGGCGAATGCAGTGCCGGTCAGCGACCTGCGCGATCCGCAGACGCTCGCCGAGCGCACCAAGGCGGGCAAGGAGAACTGGCTCATCACGCTCGGCGTCTGCACCCATCTCGGCTGCGTGCCGCTGGGCGCGGGCGAGGGCGAGAACAAGGGGCCGTTTGGCGGCTATTTCTGCCCGTGCCACGGCTCGGCGTACGACACCGCCGCCCGCATCCGCACCGGCCCGGCACCGAAGAATCTCGAGGTGCCGCCGTATGAATTCATTTCCGACACCGCGATCCGGGTCGGCTGAGGGGCGAACAGGCAATGAGCTTTCCCTGGGCAAAGCAGTATGAACCGAAGCACCCGCTGATGAAGTGGGTGGACGACCGGCTCCCGCTTCCGCGCTTCGTCTACAACGCGGTCGGCGCCGGCTATCCGGTGCCGCGCAACCTCAACTATTTCTGGAACTTCGGCGTGCTCGCCGGGATGTTCCTGGTGATCCAGATCGTCACCGGCATCGTGCTCGCGATGCACTATGCGGCGAATGCCGGGATCG
Source organism: Sphingomonas sp. MS122 (assembly GCF_049532975.1). Taxonomy (GTDB): domain Bacteria; phylum Pseudomonadota; class Alphaproteobacteria; order Sphingomonadales; family Sphingomonadaceae; genus Sphingomonas. The sequence goes on from NZ_CP186695.1 coordinate 2,127,973, forward strand.
CGTTCGACAGCGTCGAGCACATCATGCGCGACGTCAACGCCGGCTGGTTCATCCGCTACGCGCACGCCAACGGCGCGTCGATGTTCCTGCTAGTGGTCTACATCCACATCGCCCGCGGCCTGTGGTACGGATCGTACAAGGCGCCGCGCGAGATGGTGTGGCTGCTCGGCGTGGTCATCTTCCTGCTGATGATGGCCACCGCCTTCATGGGCTATGTCCTTCCCTGGGGGCAGATGAGCTTCTGGGGCGCGCAGGTGATCACCGGCTTCTTCTCGGCGATCCCGGGCGTGGGCGAGACGATCCGCGTGTGGCTGCTCGGCGGCTTCGCGCCGGACAATGCCGCGCTCAACCGCTTCTTCTCGCTCCACTACCTGCTGCCGTTCGTGATCGCCGGCGTGGTCATCCTCCACATCTGGGCGCTGCACATCCCGGGCTCGTCGAATCCGACCGGCGTCGAGGTGAAGAGCGAGCAGGACACGGTGCCGTTCCACCCTTACTACACCGCCAAGGACGGCGTGGGCGTGGGCGTGGCGCTGATCGTGTTCGCGGCGCTGATCTTCTTCGCGCCCAACCTGCTCGGCCACCCGGACAACTACATTCCGGCCAACCCGCTTTCGACCCCGGCGCACATCGTGCCGGAGTGGTACTTCCTGCCCTTCTACGCGATCCTGAAGTCGTTCACGATCGACTTCATCTTCCCGGCGAAGCTGTGGGGCGTGCTGGCGATGTTCGGCTCGATCCTGCTGCTGTTCTTCCTGCCGTGGCTGGATACCTCGCCGGTGCGCTCGGCCAACTACCGGCCGGCCTATCGCTGGTTCCTGATCGTGCTGCTGGTCGACGTGCTGGTGCTCGGCTACATCGGCGGCGCCTCGCCCTCGCCGGGCGTGATCCTGGTCGGCCAGATCGCCACCGCCTATTACTTCCTGCACTTCCTCGTGATCCTGCCGATCGTGTCGGCGATGGAGCGTCCGCGTCCGCTGCCCAACTCGATCACCGAAGCGGTGCTCGCGGGCAAGGGCGGGACGTCGCCCGCGCAGACCGCGCTGGCTGCCGAATAAAAGGGGCTTGAGACAACATGGTTCGCATCGGCGGATTTATCATCGGCGTCGGCTTCGTCTTCGCCCTTCTCCTCGGCATCTGGGACACGGTCTACAATTGGATCAAGGAGCCCCCCGCGGCCACCGCGGAGCATGAGTTCCACCATCATCCCAAGAAGGTGGACTTCTCGTTCAACGGCTTCTTCGGCAAGTACGACAACCGCCAGCTCCAGCGCGGCCTGCAGGTCTACAAGGAAGTCTGCGCCGCCTGCCACTCGCTGCGGCTGGTGTCGTTCCGCGACCTTCAGGCGCTGGGCTATGACGAAGGCCAGGTGAAGACGATCGCCAAGGGCTTCCAGGTGCCGTCGATCAACCCGGAGACGGGCGAGCCGGCGACCCGCGACGGCCTGCCGTCGGACCGCTTCCCGTCGCCCTATGCCAACGACGTCGCCGCGCGCGCCGCGAACAACAACGCGATCCCGCCCGACCTGTCGCTGATGGCCAAGGCGCGTCACGACGGCAGCAACTACATCTACTCGCTGCTGACCGGCTATACCGACCAGGCGGGCTACAAGAACGAGAAGGGCGAGGAACTGCTCAAGGAGTTCCCCGAGGCGAAGACGCCGGAGGGCCTGCACTTCAACCCCTATTTCGCGACGCTCAACCTCGCGATGATCCCGCCGCTCAAGGACGGGCAGGTGACCTATACCGACGGCACCCCGGCGAAGGTCGACAATTACGCGAAGGACGTCGCCGCGTTCCTGACCTGGACCGCCGAGCCCAAGATGGAAGCGCGCAAGACCGCCGGTCTCGCGTCGATCATCTTCCTCGTGATCTTCTGCTTCCTGACCTACGGCGCCAAGAAGCAGATCTGGCGGAACGTGAAGGACTGAGTCCTTCGTCCGGACAGTTTCTCCGTCGGCCCGGGAAGCGATTCCCGGGCCGTTCGTTTGAAGGGACAAGACGATGCCTGCCGACGATCTCGCCGCGCTGATCCGCACCATCCCTGACTTCCCCAAGCCGGGGATCATGTTCCGCGACATCACCACCTTGCTGCTCGACCCCGCCGGGCTCGCCCGCGCGGTCGAGGCGATCGTCGACGCCGTCGACGGCCCGGTCGACCTGGTCGCCGGGATCGAGGCGCGGGGCTTCATCTTCGCCTCGCCCGTGGCGCTCGCGCTCGGCGCGGGCGTGCTGCTGGTGCGCAAGGACGGCAAGCTTCCCGGCGCCACCGTCGCGGAGGACTATGCGCTTGAATATGGCACCGACCGCATTGCGATCCATGCCGACGCCTTCGCGCCCGGCGCGCGCGTGCTGCTGATCGACGACCTCATCGCCACCGGCGGCACCGCCCGCGCCGCGGTCCGCCTGCTGCGCAAGGCCGGCGCGCAGGTCACGCAGGCGGCGTTCGTGGTCGACCTGCCCGACCTCGGCGGCGCTGACGCGCTGCGCGCCGAAGGCATTCATGTAACCGCTCTGACAGCGTTCAAAGGCCATTAAGGAACCGGGGCGTCAACTCTCCCGTTGTCAAGAGGATAGGGCGTGCGATGCGCCCGTGGAGAGTGACATGTACATCCCGCGTATCTTTACCGCCGGGTTGATCGGCGCGGCGGCGCTGGGCCTGTCCGCCTGCACCGATGGCTATGGCTATTCCGGCGTCTCGCTCGGCTATGGCGGCGGCTATTATGACGACGGCTATTATGGCGGCTATTACGGCAGCCCCTATTGGGGCTGGTACGGCGACTATTACTATCCGGGCTCCGGCTACTATGTCTATGACCGCTATCGTCGCCCACATCGCTGGAGCGACAGCCAGCGCCGCTATTGGGAGGGCCGCCGCCACGACTGGCGCGGGGACCGCCGCGAGGTGCGCGAGAACTGGCGCGAGTTCCGCCAGGACCGCCGCGTCGACGATCGCGCCTATCGCCAGGACCGGCGCAACGACCGCCAAGCCTATCGCAGCGGCCAGGTGACCCGTCCCGAGTTCCGCGCCGAACGGCGGGACGACCGTCGCGAATATCGCCGCGAATACCGGCAGGACCGCCGCGAACTGCGACGCGAGAACCGGCGCGACCGCCGCGACTGAGCCGGCGGTTCGGCGGCTGGCCTAGGCCGGCCGCCGCGCCACCAGGCCGCGCGCGATGAAGCTCATCACCGGCTCGTCATGCTGGTTGAACACGGTCATCCGCGCACGGGTGCGGCCCATCTCGGGGCGCTTCTCCATCAGCTCCTTCTCGAGCAGCTCGTTCTCGCAGCGCAGCGTGTCGCCGGGATAGACCGGCTTGATCCAGCGCAGCTCGTCGATCCCGCCCGCGCCGAGGCTGGCCGAAGGGTTGGCCTTCATATGCTCGACGAACATCGCCATCGTCATCGCGCAGGTGTGCCAGCCGCTTGCCGACATCCGCCCGAAATGGGTCTTGGCCGCCGCCTCGTCGGAGAGGTGGAAAGGTTGCGGGTCGTATTTCTCCGCAAACGCCAGCACTTCCTCGCGCGTCACCGCGTAGGAGCCGAAGCTGGCCTTGTCGCCGACCGTCAGGTCCTCGAAATATTTCATGCAATCAGTTTCGCGTTGAAACTTGTTTTTGGCAAGAGGGGACGGAGCGTGCCCGCCCCCTCCGCCACGTCAGTTCCCGAGCGAGAGCTTGGCGAAGCCGGTCACGCTCACCGGCGATCCGCCGTAATAGGGATCCAGCGCGTCGGGCTTGGCATAGGCCGCCACCGTCCCGCCGAGCGCGAGGTTGACCGACTTCGCGAGCGGGATGCGATAGGCATAGCCGCCCTCGAAGCGCGCGACGCGGAATACCTGGTCGTGCAGCGGATGGGCGTGATCGGGGAACAGCTCGCTATTCTCGGTCACCTCGGCGCGTCCGAACAAGGAATGGCGGGCATCGATGTCCCAGTTCGCTTCGGCCAGCCAGGCGGTGAGCGTGTCGCCGGGGATGCGGTTCTTGGCCGAGAAGGCTAGCGCCGCGGAGAGGCCGCCACGGGCATAGTGGATGCTCGCGGTGGTCCGCGCCTCATCCCCGCCGTGCAGCGCCTCGGGCTCCTCGAGCCGCCCATGGCTCACCTGCATCGCCCAGTTGGGCGAGGGGGTGAGCGTCGCGCGGAAGCTCCACGAATCGAACTTGGGCGTATCGATCCCCCAGCGTTCCTCGTCGGGCTCGCGCCCGGTGAACAGCGAGCCTTCGAGCTGGAAGGCGCGGGTGCGTACGCCGGCGGTCGCCACGCCATAGGTGATGTGAGTCGAATCGAACCAGTGATGCGCGATCGGCGACATCGGCTGGTAGCGCGCCGAGCGGCGGTGCATGAAGGCGGGCGGTCCCATCGCCGGCTCGCCCACCGGCCCGCCATAGAGGAAGGCGGTGGCGCCGTCGGCGACGTCCACCTCGACTCGTGCGGCCAGCTCCATGAACAGGTCGTGCGGGTGCTGGCGGTCGACCAGCGCCTGGCCGAACGCGGTCTCGCCGGTCGCGAACAGGTTGGGATAGCCGCGGCGACCCATCAGCGGCTCGAGGCTGAACATCGTCTTGAGCTCGATCCGCGCGCCCTCGCCCAGCTCGCGGGCGGCGGTGACCATGCCCATCGACTGGACGAACGCCATGTCGTCGCCGCGCGGCCCGCCCTGGTCGGTCACCACGCCCCACAGATAGCCATGGCCCATGATCATCCAGTCGCCCGCCATGAGATGGAGCCCGCCATGCTGACCGCCCTCGGCAGCGGGCAGCAGCGCGGTGCCCGATGCGGTCGCGGCATTGGGACTCGGCTGGGCGGGCGCGGCATCTGTCTGCGCGGGGCCGTGCTGGTGCTGCGGGTGCGGCGCGGGCGCCGGAGCCGGGCTGGGCGTCGCCGCCGGCATCCGGTGTTGGCCGTGGTCGTGCTGCGGCGCGGGGGTCGGCGTCGGCGTAGGGGTCGGTGTCGGCGTCGGGGCAGGGGCCGGCATCTGGTGCTGGCCATGGTCGTGCTGCTGGGCCGCCGCGACGGGCAGCGGCGCCGCCGCCAGCAGGGCGGCAAGCGATAGTTGCGTCTTCATCTCTAGTCTCCGTATGCGATCGTTCGAACGGGGCGGGAGCCCCGGCGACGATCAGGCGCGCGGAGGGGGTGGCTCGGGCGTCAGCGCCGCATTGGCGAAACCAGCCGCCAGGGGGGGCAGGCCGTGGCGCGCGACATAGAGGCGCGGCGGCGCGACTCGCACCAGCTTGAGCGTGGCGGGCGCGATGCAGCCGACGCACAGCGCCTTGCCCATCTTCACCGGCTGGTCGGGCTGGGGCGCGGGCACATCGTCCATCGGCATCGCGTGGCCCGCCATCGCCGCCGGCTCGTCGTGGCACGCCGGGGCGGCCGCCGTGGGGGCGGGCAGGGTGCTGAGGACCAGCGCCAGCATCAGGAACAGCCGGACGAGCATCGCGCCCCCATAGCGTGCGCGCGGCGCGCCGCCAACCTTGCCCGTGCCGGGCGCCGCCCCTAGCTTGCCCGCGATGCCGCCGCCCGATCTTTCCGCCGGACTTCGCGCCCGCCTGATCGGCGTGGTGCGCCGCACCTTCAACGACCAGGAGAAGGGCGAGAAGCCGGTCCAGCGCAGCGGCGACGCGCTGTTCCCGCGCGGCTGCGTGACCTGGCGGGTGCATGGCGACGTCACCACGATGATGGTCGGCGGGGTCGCCTCGCTGCTGCTGCAGATGCTGCACCCGGCGGTGCTGGCGGGGGTGTGGGACCACAGCGCCTTCCGCAAGGACATGCTCGGCCGCCTGCGCCGCACCGCGCGCTTCATCGCCGAGACCACCTATGCCGAGCGCGGCATCGCCGAGGCGACGATCGCCCGGGTGCGCGAGGTGCACGAGCGAGTCGCCGGCACGCTGCCCGACGGCACCCCCTATCGCGCGGATGACCCCGAGCTACTTGCCTGGGTGCATGTTACTGAAATGTATAGCTTTCTTGCCGCGTGGCAGCGCTATGGCGTGCCGATCACGCGCGAAGAGGAGGACATCTATTACGCTGAGACCGCGCGCACGGCCGAGGCGCTCGGCGCCGATCCGATCCCGCGCAGCAAGGCCGAGGCCGAGGCGCTGATCGCGGCGATGCGCCCGCAGCTGGCGGTCGATGCCCGCACCCGCGAGGTCGCGCGCTTCGTGCTCGAGCATCCCGCGCCGAGCCTGATCGTCGCGCCGGCGCAGACCGCGATCTTCGCCGCCGCGGTCGACCTGCTGCCCGACTGGGCCCGCGCGATGCACGGCCTCAAGCGCCCGGCCGCGACGCCACTGGTGCGCGGATCGACGCTGGCGATCGCCAAGACCTTCCGCTGGGCATTCGGGTAGGGGTTTTGGCCGAGGTTGCGTTTCCGGTGCATGCTGCACGATCCCACTTTGCTGATATGGTTATGTTTATGTCTGAATTATAACCTAATTGGATTGTGGAGGAAAGTGAAGGCGTGAAAATCCCGGATTCCCGCCGCTTTCTGCGGTGCGGGGGCCGGGGATCGGGCCGGGGTAGAAGGCTTCCAACCCTGTGCGAGGCGAGGATTCGACAGGCGGGTACGGAACATGTCGTGGACGATGTTGGGTTTGCGCACCGGGGGCGTGTCCGCGTTTGCAGCACGAATGTCCGGAAGGTGGAAGCGGCCGATGCGAGCGACGGCCGAGAGGGGGATTCGCGCAGAGGGCGCAGAGGACCGCAGAGGACCGCAGAGGACCGCAGAGGCGCAGCGATGTCGCTCTGCCGCATCAGTGGCCCGGGTCAAGCCCGGGCTGACGATTAGAGGTTGTCCGATTGAAGTCGAACCACCGTCATTCCCGCCCTTCGGCTGCCTGCAAGGCAGGCGCTCAGGATAAACTTCGGCCAAAGGCCGAAGGCGGGAATCCATTCTGGCTGGCCGGTGTGGGACTCACCCGCTTTCAGCGATAATGGATCCCCGCCTTCGCAGGGATGACGATAAAGGCGAATTGATCCCAGCGATAACAACGACTTGTCTGGGTTCTTAACTCAGACGTTGAAGCGGAACAGCATCACGTCGCCGTCCTGGACGACATATTCCTTGCCTTCCGAACGCAGCTTGCCGTTGTCGCGCGCGCCGGCCTCGCCGTTGAACTTGATGTAGTCGTCATAGGCGATCGTCTCGGCGCGGATGAAGCCGCGCTCGAAATCGGTGTGGATCTCGCCCGCGGCCTGCGGCGCCTTGGCCCCGACATGGGTGGTCCAGGCGCGCGCCTCCTTGGGGCCGACGGTGAAGAAGGTGAGGAGGTGGAGCAGCGAATAGCCGGCGCGGATCACGCGGGCGAGGCCGGTCTCCTCGAGCCCCAGCTCGGACAGGAACTCGCCGCGCTCGTCGGCGGGCATGGTCGCGATCTCGGCCTCGATCGCGGCGGAGACGACCACCGCCTCGGCGCCCTCGGCCTTGGCCTTCTCGAACACGCGCGCGGAATAGGCGTTGCCGTTGGCGGCATCCTCCTCGTTGACGTTGCAGACGTAGAGGACCGGCTTGGCGGTGATCAGCTGCGCCTGCTTGAGGACGCGCTCCTCCTCGACGTCCTTGGGCTGGGTGAGGCGCGCGGGCTTGCCTTCGCGCAGCAGGTCGAGCGCCTGGCCGAGGACCGAGGCGGCGATCTTGGCTTCCTTGTCGCCCTGCGCGGCCTTCTTCTGGAGGTTAGGGACTCGCTTCTCGAGGCTTTCGAGGTCCGAGAGCATCAACTCGGTCTCGACCGTCTCGGCGTCGGCGATCGGATCGACCTTGTTGTCGACATGCTGGATGTCGTCATTCTCGAAGCAGCGCAGGACATGGACGATCGCGTCCACCTCGCGGATGTTGCCGAGGAACTGGTTGCCGAGACCCTCGCCCTTGCTCGCGCCGCGCACCAGACCCGCGATGTCGACGAAGCCGAGCTGGGTCTCGATGATCTTGGCCGAGCCGGCGATCCTGGCCAGCGCCTGCAGCCGGTCGTCGGGCACGGCGACGTTGCCGACATTGGGCTCGATCGTGCAGAAGGGATAGTTCGCCGCCTGCGCCGCGGCGGTCTCGGTCAGCGCGTTGAAGAGCGTCGATTTGCCGACATTCGGCAGGCCGACGATGCCGCAGCGAAAGCCCATTTGTCTCTAGGTCCTGTGGTCCGGGAAAGGCGCGCAGATAGGGCGGACCGCGGGAAAAGGCCAGCGTGCAGTTGACGCGGCGGGAAAGCCGTTATCCGTCGCCCCGGCGAAAGCCGGGGGCTTCTGGCGGTTCCTGTCCCGCCCTTGCCGCATGAGACCCCAGCTTTTGCTGGGGTGACGATGAAGGGCGGGGCGGCGATAAGGGCCCGCCGGTGGCGGGACCGGCGGGCCAATTCGCGTCGCTACGATTCGATCAGCGGCAGCGCACGTTGCCGCGATCGATCTCGCGGCCGAGCACCGCACCGCCGGCGCCGCCCAAGATCACCCCGAGCAGGTCGCCATTGCCGATCGCGCCGCCCAGGATGCCGCCCAGCGCCGCGCCGACCACCAGGCCGGTGGTGCCGTCGTTGCGGCGGCAATAATAGCGCCCGTCGCGGCCGCGATAGATGCGGTCCTCGCGGCTCAGGCGGCGCTCGCGATAATTGCCGTTGCGGTAGTTGTCGTACGGATCCCAGCGGCGGTCGCTGCGGTCGCCATACCAGCGATAGTCGCCGCGGCGCCGGTCCCGATAGCCGTCGCGGTCGCGATAACCGTCGCGGTCTCGCCAGTCGCCCCGGCGCTCATTATATTCGCGGTCGCGCTCGCGCTCGCGCTCTTCCCAGCTCTGCGCGTGCGCCGTGCCCGACAGAACGGGCGCGGAGACGGCGGGGATGGCGAGCGAGAGCGCAAGCAATGTGGTCAAACCCTTGCGCATGACAAATCTCCTGAGGACTAAGCAGGTAAATCGTATCACTTGCGCAATGGTTCCCGAAAATCCGGCGATCCGATGCGATTTATCGGTAGTTGAAGCTGATGCTCACCCGCTCCGCCCTGGCGGTGCCCGCCACCACTTCGTGCCGCAGCCAGCTTTCCCACAGGAAGATCGTGCCCGGGGCGGGCTGGGCATAGACGAAGGTCTGGAGATCCTCGGACGCGTCGGGCCGGCGCGGGGGCGCGGCCATCATCAGCGGCAGGCGCGGATCCTCGAGCTTGAGCGTGCCGGCGCCCGGCGGAATATCGACATAGAGCGTGCCCGAGATGATGCTGTGCGGGTGGATGTGCCCCGAATGCGTGCCGCCGGGCTTGAGGATGTTGACCCACAGGCTGTCGAGCCTGGGCTTGCGCGCCAGGTCGAACGCGCATTCCTTCGCGAAGCGCGCGGCGTGGCGGTTGAGGTGGCGGATGAGATCGGCGAAGCGCGGATCGCGCGCGGGCAGGTCGTCGAGCGAGGCGTAGGAGGTGTAGCCGCGATAGCCATGCGCCTTCGACCAGGCCTGGCCGGCGCGATCCTGCGCGGCGAGGTCGCGGCAGGCGTCACCGAGCTCGGCGAGCAGCGCGTCGTCGTCGAGCGCGGTCTGCGAGAAGCGCGTGGCGAACAGGGAACGGATCGTCATGCCCTCCGCACAGCACGCGCGCGCCGGTGGCGCAAGCCGCGTCAGGTTGACACCCCCGTTCCGGACGGCAAAGTCGCGCGATCAAATCGGAAGGAAGTCCATGAATCGCATCGCAATCCTGGCGCCGCTGGCGCTCGTCGCACTGGCCGGCTGCGGCGACCAAGCGGCGAGGGAAAAGGCCGCGGCGGAGGCCAGGGCCAAGGCGGTGGCGGCCGAGAAGGCCAAGCTGCTGGACGACGCGCTCGCGCTCAACACGCGCTGCCATGCCGCGATCACCTGGCAGGCGAAGTTCCTCGACAGCCCGGTGCCGCGCTCGATCACCGGCGGCGCGGCGCCGTTCCTCGACTATTACCGCACGATGATCGCGAACAAGCTGGGCGACCAGGTGATTCCCGCGCAGCCGCCAAAGCCCGAGCTGTCCCGGGCCAATCTCGACGCCTATCTCGCCTGGTCCGCGAACGACCAGATCGAGAACGGCTTCGCCAAGGGCGACCGCGCGCAGGGACAGGCGACCTTTGCGACCTGCGTCCAGAGCGCGGCCGAGTTCGGCACGGGCACGATGGCCAAGCTCAGCCCGGCGGAACGCCTCGGCCGCATCAACGAACTGCGGCAGATCATGGCGGCGACGGGGAACTGACGAACCGCGGCCAATTGCGGCCTTCCGTTTCCGTCTCCGTCACGCTACCGGAGGACGCACGCAACCCTTGCGGGCACATGCCCGTTCATCCGCGGTAAAGGCAAAAAGCGCCTTGCAGATGGGCAAGTAACAGGAGTCGAAGCATGATTCGCCGTTCCATTCTGATCGCCAGCACCGCCGTGGCGCTGACTGTCGCCGGATGCGGCGGCAACGATCCCTCGCCGACCCCGTCGCCGTCGCCGACTCCGACGCCGAGCCCGTCGCCTTCGCCGATCAGCTATTCGAGCTTCCCGCTCACCGCGGCGGTCGAGATGTTCACGGTCAGCGCCGCGATGAGCTACACCGGCGATCCCGCCGGCCCGGTCACGCTCGGCACCGCCGGCACCGACGGCTTCTCGAACCGCGTGCGCCTCGCGCTGCAGAGCGCGCTCACCTCGACCATGACGACCGAGGAAGTGGTGCGCGAGAACACCGAGGAATCGCGCTTCACCGGTCCGGACATGCTCACCGGCCCGACGCCCGCGGCGCTCGAATATGTGTTCCGCGAGAGCACCGCGCCGACCACGCCGGGCCAGTTCACCCAGCTCGAGCTGCTCAACAACACGATCGCGAGCCAGGTCACCACCGATCCGCTGCTCGGGACGCTGACGCGCGTCAGCTACGGCGCCTGGTGGCGAGGCGACAGCACGGCCGGCGCCAAGCGCGTGACCTATGGCACCTTCGGCTATCCGACCGTGCCGAGCGACATGCCGACCACCGGCACGGTCAACTACACGATGCGCGTCGCCGGCCGCGTGGTGATCTCGCCCGCCGCCGGGGCGAGCACCGTCGCGAAGCTCGACGGCACGGTGACCACCTCGATCAACTATGCCACCGGCCTCGTCACCGTCACGCTCAACCTCACCCAGGGCGGCGCGGCGTACGGCACCTTCACCGGCACCGGCGCGATCGCGGCGGGCAACAACCAGTTCACCGGCAGCTTCGGCCCGGGCAGCACCGCGGGCGGCACCTTCCAGGGCCTGGCCTATGGCCCGCAGGCGGCCGAGCTCGGCATCAGCTTCGCGATCACCGGCACCGACAGCCGTGCGGTCGGCGTGCTGGTCGGCAAGAAGAGCTGACCCGTCGCGACGGACGATCGGAAAGGCCGGGTTCACGCCCGGCCTTTTCTTTTGAGGTCAGGGCGCCTGGTGCAGCCGCAGCGCGACGTCGCTCATGAAGCGCGCGTCGTCGCCCCGGGCGAGCCACTCCGCCTCGGCCGCGATCGCGCCGAGCAGGTCGGAGAGCGGCTCGATCTCGCTCTTGGCGTAATTGCCGAGGACATAGCCGGTCACCCGGTCCTTGTGCCCGGGATGGCCGATGCCGATGCGCACGCGGCGGAACTCGGGCCCGAGATGCTGGATCGCGCTGCGGATGCCGTTCTGCCCCGCCGCGCCGCCGCCGCGCTTCACCTTGACCTTGAACGGGGCGAGGTCGAGCTCGTCGTGGAAGACGGTGACGTCGGCCTCGCCGAGCTTGTAGAAGTCGAGCGCTGCGCGGATCGAGCGGCCGCTCTCGTTCATATAGGTCGCGGGCTTGAGCAGCAGGATCTTCTCGCCGCCGACGCGGCCCTCCTGCAGCCAGCCCTGGAACTTCTTCGCGGGCGGGGTGAAGCCGTGCACCTCGGCGATCGCGTCCGCGGCCATGAAGCCGACATTGTGCCGGTTCATCGCATATTGCGGACCGGGATTTCCGAGGCCGACCCAGAGCTGCATCGCGGTTCCCAAAATGAAGATCGCCCCCGCACAAGGGTGCGGAGGCGATCTAGATCATCCCCGAATGAGACGAAAGGCTTACTCGGCGTCGGTCGGGCCGGCGGTCTCGGCCGGCGCGGCCTCATCGGCCGGGGTCTCGCCTTCGGCCGCGGCCTCGCCCTCGGCGACGGCTTCAGCGGCTTCCGCCTCGGCCGCTTCCGCTTCCTCGGCCTTGAGCGCCGACGGGGCGACGATCGTCGCGATGGTGAAGTCGCGGTCCTCGATCGCGCTCTCGACGCCCTTGGGCAGGGTGACGGCCGAGATGTGCAGCGAATCGCCCACGTCCATGCCGTTCAGCGACACGGTGATCTCGCTCGGGATATGGGCCGCGTCGCAGACCACTTCCAGCTCGTGGCGGACGATGTTGAGCACGCCGCCCTTCTCGAGGCCCGGCGAAGCTTCCTCGTCGGCGAACACGACGGGGACGTTGACGGTCACCTTGGCGTGCTCGGAGATGCGCAGGAAATCGACATGAACCGGGCGGTCGGTCACGACGTCGAGCGCGGCATCCTTGGCGAGGGTGCGGACCGGCTTGCCGCCGGCGCCCTCGATCATGATGACCGAGTTGAAGAAGTGGCCGGTGTTCAGCGCCTTGACGAGCGCGCGCTCCTCAAGGTGGATGCTCAGCGGTTCCTGATTGTTGCCGTAGATCACGGCGGGGACGCGGCCTTCACGACGAAGCGCACGGGAGGCTCCCTTGCCAACCCGGTCGCGCGTCTCGGCCGACAGCGTAAGCGTGTCGCTCATGTGTCGAATTCCTGTGCGCTAAATGGTTTCATCTTCGACCAGGCCTCCAGGGATGACCCTGATCGAAGCGCGCGCCTATAGGGGAGGGTGGGGGGAAAGTCCACCCCGGGCGCTAATAGGCGACCCGCTCGGCCTTCAGCCCCTTTTCGGCGAGCAGCGCCTGCACGCTGCCCTTGCCCGCGAGATGCCCCGCGCCGACCGCGACGAACACCGTGCCGGGCCGGCCCATGCGCGCCGCGACCCAGTCCGCCCAGCGCGCGTTGCGCCGCGCGACCAGCGTCTCGGCGACCTCGGGCGAGGCCTGCGCGACGCGGTTCATCTCCGCGCCCACCGTCTCCGCGTCGCCCGCGCCCCAGGCATCGACGAAGCGCGCCAGCCGGGTGCCGGCGTCGGGCAGCTCCTTGACCGTGGCGTCGAGCATCGCGCTCTGCGCCGCGCCGGAGAGGCCGTCGAACAGCATCAGCTGCGCGCGTGCGGATTCGAGCGCCTTGACCGGCTTGCCGGCGCGCTCCGCCGCGCTGGACAGCGCCGCCTCGACCCCGTCCTCGGTGCCGTATCCGGCCTTCGCCGCCGCGAGCTGGCTCAGCGTCAGCGCGGCGAGCCATGGCTCCATCCGGTCGATCGCGCCCCTGGCCATGCCGAGCTTCTGCGCGGCCGCGTCGACCTCGGGTGCGAAGGGCGGGCCGCCGCGCGTGCCGAGCTGCGCGGTTAGCGCGGCGATCGCCCGGGGATCGGGCCTGGCGATCTCCAGCACCACCTCGTCGCTCGCGTCGAAGGCGGTGCGCACCCCCTCGTCGAACCAGCGCGTGCCGGGCTTCAGCACATGCACCGTGCCGAACAGGTAGACGGTGGTGTCCGCATCCTTGACCACCCACAAGGCCGGGTCGGCATCGCTGCCGAGGATCGAGCAACCGGAGAGGAGGAGGGCGGCGAGGGCGGGAAGGGTGCGCTTGAGCATCCTGCGCTTCCAAGCCGATCCCTCGCGCCGCCGTCAACCACCGCGCGGTTAACCAGTGCGAGCGCTTGCGGTTGACCGTGCACCGCCCCTGCGCCAAAGCGCGGGCCCATATGACCACGCCGCTCAGCTTCCAGGGCATGATCCTCAAGCTCCACGATTACTGGAGCCAGCGGGGCTGCCTGATCCTCCAGCCCTATGACATGCGCATGGGCGCGGGCACCTTCCACACCGCGACCACGCTGCGCGCGCTGGGGCCGGACCCGTGGAACGCGGCGTTCGTCCAGCCGTGTCGCCGCCCGACCGACGGCCGCTATGGCGAGAACCCCAACCGGCTGCAGCATTACTACCAGTATCAGGTGATCCTGAAGCCGAGTCCGCCCGACCTGCAGGAGCTGTATCTCGGCTCGCTGGCGGCGATCGGGATCGACTTCACCAGGCACGACATCCGCTTCGTCGAGGATGACTGGGAATCGCCGACGCTGGGCGCCTGGGGCCTGGGCTGGGAAGTGTGGTGCGACGGGATGGAGGTGACCCAGTTCACCTATTTCCAGCAGATGGGCGGATTCGACTGCAAGCCGGTGTCGGGCGAGCTGACCTATGGGCTCGAGCGGCTGGCGATGTACATCCAGAACAAGGACAGCGTGTACGACCTCGCGTTCAACGACGCGCAGGGCGACAAGCCGGCCTTCACCTATGGCGACGTCTTCCTCGAGAACGAGAAGCAGATGTCGAAGTGGAACTTCGAGATCGCCGATACCGAGACTTTGTTCGACCTGTTCCGCAAGGCCGCGGCCGAGTGCGAGAACTGCCTGGGCGCCGGGCTGCCGATCCCGGCGTACGAGCAGGCGATCGAGGCGAGCCATATCTTCAACCTGCTCAACGCCCGCGGGGTGATCTCGGTCGCCGAGCGGCAGGCCTATATCGGGCGGGTGCGCGACCTGGCGAAGGGTTCGTGCGCGGCGTGGATGGAGAAGAACGGGTGGGCGGCGTGAGCGATTTCCTCCTCGAACTCCGCTCCGAAGAAATCCCCGCGCGGATGCAGGACAAGGCGCGGGAAGACCTTGCGCGCCTGTTCGCGGCCGAGCTGGACAAGGCTGGCCTCAAGGCGGCCGAGCTGGTCACCTATGCCACCCCGCGCCGCCTCGCGCTGATCGCGCGTGGCCTGCCCGCGCAAACCGAGGCGGTGAGCGAGGAGACCAAGGGGCCGCGCGTCGGCGCGCCGCCGCAGGCGCTCGAAGGGTTCCTGCGCAAGGCCGGGCTGACGCAGGACCAGCTGGTCGAGCGCGATGGCGTCTATTTCGCGGTGATCGACAAACCCGGCCGCGCCACCGCCGAGGTGCTGGCCGAGGCGATCCCCGCGATCGTCCGCGCCTTCCCTTGGCCCAAGTCGATGCGCTGGGGCGAGGCGTCGCTGTCGACCGAGAGCTTGCGCTGGGTGCGCCCGCTTCAAGGGATCGTCGCGCTGTTCGGTGACGAGGTGGTCGAGTTCGAGGTTGCGGGCGTCCGTTCGGGCGCGGCGACGGTGGGGCATCGCTTCCACCATCCCGGCACGATCACGATCGGATCGGCGGCGGACTATGTCGAGAAATTGCGCGCCTGCCATGTCGTGGTCGACCAGGCCGAGCGCCGCAACATCATCGCGCTCGGCGCCAAGATGGCGGCGCAGAAAGCCGGCCTCACGCTGATCGAGGACGAGGGGCTGCTGATCGAGAATGCCGGCCTCACCGAATGGCCGGTGCCGCTGCTCGGCCGCTTCGACGAGGCATTTTTGGATGTACCGCCCGAGGTGATCCAGCTGACGGCGCGCGTGAACCAGAAGTATTTCGTGTGCAGCGATGCGAGCGGGAAGTTGGCCAACGCGTTCGTCTGCACCGCGAACATCGACGCGACCGATGGCGGCGCCAAGATCGTCGAAGGCAACCAGAAGGTGCTCGCGGCGCGGCTGAGCGATGCGCGGTTCTTCTACGAGACGGACCTCAAGGTGCCGCTCGAGAACCGCCTGCCGCAGCTCGAATCGATGCTGTTCTACGAGGGCATGGGCACGCTGCGCGCCAAGGCCGAACGGATCGCCGCGCTCGCCGAGTTCATCTGCACCCATTATTTTCCCGAACGGGATCCTGCGACCGCGCGCCGCGCTGGCTTGCTCGCCAAGGCGGACCTGGCGACTGGCATGGTCGGCGAGTTCCCCGAGCTGCAAGGCATCATGGGGGGCTATTATGCCGAAGCGGCGGGCGAAAAGCCCGGCATCGTCGCGGCACTGAACCAGCAATATGTTGCGGCAGTCGAGGGCTGTATACCGGCCTGCGTCGCGCTGGCCGATCGTATCGATTCGCTAGCCGCCTTCTTTGCGCAAGGCATCCGTCCGACTGGCTCGAAGGATCCGTTCGCGCTGCGCCGCGCCGCGCTGCAGACGATTCAGACGATCCTCGTCAACGGCACGCGCATCGATCTCAAGCGGGTATTCGCCCAGGCGGTGCTCGGTCTCGGCGCGCCCGGTGAGGAAGGGGCTGTCGGGCCCGATCTCGATCCGACCGAACTTCTCGACTTCTTCGCCGACCGCCTCAAGGTCCAACAGCGCGAGGCTGGCGTCCGCCACGACCTGATCGATGCGGTGTTCGCGCTCGGCGGGGAGGACGATCTCGTCCGGCTGCTCTCGCGCGTGCATGCGCTGCAGGCGTTCATGGCGACCGACGATGGCGCCAACCTGCTCGCAGGGTACAAGCGTGCGGCGAATATCCTCAAGAAAGAGGGGTACGCAGCCTCCGACACCGCCGGTCATCCCGGCCCTGTGCCGGGATCCACCGCGCCGCAGGCGACGGCATCGCGGGAGGAGGGCTGGACCCCGGAACAAGTCCGGGGTGACGAAGTAGCTGGGGTGGAGCAAGCGCCGCGGGAGGCCCCTGCCTTCGCAGGGGCGACGGCATTGGGATATGCGCCCGAACCCGCCGAGGCGGCGCTGATCGCGGCGCTCGATGCGGCGGAGCCCAAGGCGGCCGCCGCCGTCGAGTCCGAGCAGTTCGAGGCCGCGATGGCCGCGCTCGCCACGCTGCGCTCGCCGATCGACGCCTTCTTCACCGACGTCACGGTCAACGACGCCGATCCGGCCAAGCGCGAGTCCCGGCTCGCGCTGCTCGCGCGGATGCGCGACGCGGTCCATCGCGTCGCCGATTTCGGCAAGATCGAGGGCTGAGCGCAGGGCGGCGCGCGCCAGCATCGCCTTGTCCACTTTTGTCCCGCCCAAGCAAATCTTAGTCGCTGACAGCGCTGGACAGCCTCTTTCCCCGCCTTCGCACCTGCGGTAGGCGCGGCGGAAAGCGCCGGGGAGGGCGTCAGCGAAGGGGTTGGAATGACTCGATATGTGTACCGCTTCGGCGGCGGCGTCGACGACGGCGGCAAGCAGGACAAGAATCTGCTCGGCGGCAAGGGCGCGAATCTCGACGGCATGGCCGGAATCGGCCTCCCGGTCCCTCCGGGCTTCACCATCTCCACCCCGGTCTGCGCGCTCTATTACGAGCAGGGCGAAAGCTTTCCCGACAGCCTGAAGGCCGAGGTCGCGACCGGCGTCGCGCATATCGAGGCGGTGACCGGCAAGACGTTCGGCGACGCGGCGGACCCGCTGCTGGTCTCGGTCCGCTCGGGCGCGCGGGTGTCGATGCCGGGGATGATGGACACCGTCCTCAACCTCGGCCTCAACGATGCGACCGTGCAGGGGCTCGCCGCCACCTCGGGCGACGAACGCTTCGCGTGGGACAGCTATCGCCGCTTCATCCAGATGTATTCGGACGTGGTGCTCGGGCTCGACCATGGCCGGTTCGAGGAAGCGCTGGAGATCGCCAAGGAGGACCGCGGCTATTTCCTCGATACCGAGATGACCGCCAGGGACTGGCAGGCGCTGGTCGCGGAGTACAAGGCGCTGGTGGTGGAGCTGTGGGACGGCAAGGCCTTCCCGCAGGACGTGCACGACCAGTTGTGGGGCGCGATCGGCGCGGTGTTCGGATCGTGGCAGTCGGAGCGGGCGAAGGTCTATCGCCGCCTCAACGACATTCCCGGCGACTGGGGCACCGCGGTCAACGTCCAGGCGATGGTGTTCGGCAACATGGGCGACACGTCTGCGACCGGCGTCGCCTTCACCCGCGACCCCTCGACCGGCGAGAACGCCTATTATGGCGAGTTCCTGATCAACGCGCAGGGCGAGGACGTGGTGGCGGGCATCCGCACGCCGCAGTACCTGACGAAGACCGCGCGCGAGGCGGCCGGGGCCAAGCCCGCCTCGATGGAAGAGGCGATGCCGGAGACCTATGCCGAGCTCGCCCGCGTCTTCGACCTGCTCGAGCGCCACTATCGCGACATGCAGGACATCGAGTTCACGGTGCAGCAGGGCAAATTGTGGATGCTGCAGACTCGATCGGGCAAGCGCACCGCCAAGGCCGCGCTCAAGATCGCGGTGGACATGGCCAATGAGGGGCTGATCACGCGCGAGGAAGCGATCGCGCGCGTCGATCCGGCGGCGCTCGACCAGCTGCTCCACCCGACGCTCGACCCCGATGCGCCGCGCGACGTGCTGACCAAGGGCCTGCCGGCCTCGCCCGGCGCGGCATCGGGCAAGGTGGTGTTCGACGCCGATGCCGCCGAGCGCGCGGCGGCGAACGGCGAGGCGGTGATCCTCGTCCGTGTGGAGACCAGCCCCGAGGACATCCACGGCATGCACGCCGCCAAGGGCATCCTGACCGCGCGCGGCGGGATGACCAGCCACGCGGCGGTGGTGGCGCGTGGCATGGGCCGGCCGTGCGTCTCGGGCGCCGGGACGCTGTCGATCAAGGGCGAGGAAGGCGTGATGCGGGTCGGTACCCGCGAAGTGAAGGAAGGCGAGATCGTCACGATCGACGGCTCGACCGGCGAGGTGATGGTGGGCGAGGTGCCGACGATCCAGCCCGAGCTCGCCGGCGATTTCGGCACGCTGATGGAATGGGCCGACGGCGTGCGCCGCCTCAAGGTGCGCACCAACGCCGAGACTCCCCTCGACTGCCGCACCGCGCGCGAGTTCGGCGCCGAGGGGATCGGGCTGTGCCGCACCGAGCACATGTTCTTCGACGCCGCGCGGATCACCGCGGTGCGCCAGATGATCCTCGCGGCCGACGAGAAGGGCCGCCGCGCCGCGCTCGACAAGCTGCTGCCCGAGCAGCGCAAGGACTTTGCCGAGATCTTCGAAGTGATGGCGGGGCTGCCCTGCACGATCCGCCTGCTCGACCCGCCGCTGCACGAGTTCCTGCCGCACGAGGAGGCCGAGTTCGCCGAGGTCGCGCAGGCCGCCGGGCTCGACGTCGAGACGCTGCGCCGCCGCGCCGCCGAGCTGCACGAGTTCAACCCGATGCTCGGCCATCGCGGCTGCCGCCTCGGCGTCACCTATCCCGAGATCTACGAGATGCAGGCGCGCGCGATCTTCGAAGCGGCGTGCGAGGTGGCGGAGAAGTCAGGCGCCGCACCGGTGCCCGAGGTAATGATCCCGCTGGTCGCGACCAAGCGCGAGCTCGAGCTGATGAAGGCGGTGGTCGACAAGGCGGCGCAGGCTGTGTTCGCCGAGAAGGGCCGCACGATCGACTATCTCGTCGGCACGATGATCGAGCTGCCGCGCGCGGCGCTGCGGGCGGGGGAGATCGCCGAGGCGGGGGCGTTCTTCTCGTTCGGTACCAACGACCTGACGCAGACCACGCTCGGCGTCAGCCGCGACGATGCCGGGCGGTTCCTCACCACCTATGTCGAGAAGGGCATCTATGCCCGCGACCCGTTCGTCTCGATCGATGTCGAGGGCGTGGGCGAGCTGATCGGCCTCGCCGCCGAGCGCGGTCGGGCGACGCGGCCGGACATCAAGCTCGGCATCTGCGGCGAGCATGGCGGCGATCCCGCCTCGATCGCGTTCTGCGAGGCGACGGGGCTCGACTATGTGTCGGCATCGCCCTATCGCGTGCCGATCGCGCGGCTGGCCGCGGCGCAGGCGGCGCTCAAGAGCAGGTGACCGGCGTGGCGGGACAAGCGAGCGCGGTGGCCCTGAATCCGCGCCCGGAAATGAATCCCGTCGACCGTCTCAACGCCGAACTGTTGCGTGGCCGCACCGCCACCGAGGTGCTCGAGGCGCGCTGCGCGGCGCTGGGCCTCGCCGACGTGCCGCGCGTGCATGCGCAGGTGCGCCGCGACCGGCTGGTGGCGGGCGAGGGGGCCGCGCGCCGCCGGCTCGACGCCGAAGGCGAGCGGCTCGGCTATCGCCGCGTCTACCTGATGTGCGGCGAGCATGTGCTGTCGGAGGCGCTCAACTGGTATGTCGCCGGCCGTCTCACCCCGGCGATGAATGAGGCGCTCGAGACCAGCGACGTGCCGTTCGGCCGCGTGATACTGCCGCTTGGGCCCAGCCGGCGCACCGTCTCGACCCGCGTGCTGTGGGACGGCAACGGCGCGGCGCCGGCGACGGTGCTGCGCCATCGCGCGCTGGTGATCGACGGGCAGGGGCGGCCGCTGGCCGAGGTGATCGAGAATTATCGCGCGGTGCTGGTGACCGGCACCGGCTAGCCCTTGGGGGCGTCGGCGTCCTCGGTTTCCGGTTGCGGCGCAGCGGTTTCATCCGCCGCGCCGTCGCGCTCCCGCTCGAGCTGGCGGATGCGATCGCGCGCCTTGACCAGCGCCTTCTCCATCTCGCGCTTGTACTTGGCGACGATCACCTCGCGCTCGCGGAACCGCTTCCGGAGCTGGCGGCTCTGCGGGCTGAAGGCGATTCCGAACAGCCAGCCGGCCAGCAGCGCGGCGGCGAGCAGGACCCAGCCAAAGGGCGATGTGAAGGGCATCGACGAGCCTTTCTGGCAGGAACCGTAATCGTTTAGCCGCCGATGCCGGCCAGCGCCAGTGGCGCGTCCGGGATAGCGGCTAACCGGTCATCAGCGCATCGTTGATCGAGCAGGCGGCGGGGCCGAGGATCACGACGAACAGCACCGGCAGGATGAACAGGATCAGCGGCACGGTCATGATCGCGGGCAGGCGCGCGGCCTTTTCCTCGGCGCGCATCATGCGCTCGTTGCGGAACTCGGCCGAGAGCACGCGCAGCGCCGAGGCGAGCGGGGTGCCGTATTTCTCGGTCTGGATCATGGTGGTGACGACGCCGCGGATCGAATCGAGGTCGATGCGCATCGCCATGTTCTCGAACGCCATGCGCCGGTCGGTGAGGAAGCCGAGCTCGATCGCGGTGAGCGAGAATTCCTCGCCCAGCTCGGGATAGGCCTTGCCCAGCTCCTTGGCGACGCGGCCGAACGCGGCGTCGACGGTGAGGCCGGCCTCGGCGCAGATGACCAGCAGGTCGAGCGCGTCGGGAACGCCCTTGCGGATCGCCGCGCTGCGCTTGTCGATCTTGTTCTTGAGGTAGATGTCGGGGCCTTTATAGGCCGCAATGAAGCTGCCCGCGACCAGGCCATAGGCCTTGATCGCCGACCAGTCGGCGAACAGCGAGGTGCCATAGACCAGGAACACCATCACGCCGCCGACCACGATCGGCAGCACCATGCGGCCGAAGATTACGGCATAGGCATAGTCCTTGGACCGGATGCCGGCCTGGAGCAGCTTGCGCTGCGCGACCTTGACCTGCTCGTCCTGCAGCACCTTGAGCGAGGACAGGAAGGAGCGCAGCTTGTCGGTGGTGTCGTTCTGGCGGACGAGCTTCGCGCGGCGCTTGCTGGTCGAGGCGCTGATCCCGGCCTTGAGCTGCTCGCGGCGCTCGTTGAGCGCCTTGACGCGCTTCGCCATCGGGTCGCGCACCGTGGTCGCGGCATAGATGGCGACGAGCACGCAGAACGCCGCCACGCCTGCGAGCAGGGTCGCGACATAGATGATGTCGACGCCGAGAAGGGTAGGACCGGTGGAGCTGCTCAGCATGGCATCAGATCTCGAAGCTGATCATCTTGGCCATGATGAACGCACCAAGGGCCATCCAGACGATCCCGCCGCCGCCGGCCACCATCAGCCGCTCGTCGGTGAAGAATTTCTGCATATATTCGCCGCTGATGAACCAGATCAGCACGAAGACGATGAAGGGCAGCGATCCGATGATGTAGGCCGACGCCTTCGATTCCGAGGACATCGCGCGGATCTTGAGCTTCATCTGCCCGCGCTTGCGCAGCACCTCGGCGAGGTTGGCGAGCGTCTCGGCGAGGTTGCCGCCGGTCTCGCGCTGGATCGCGATGGTGATGCAGAAGAACTGGAACTCGGGCGTGCCGAGCCGGTCCGCGGTCTCCTGCAGCGCCTGGTCGAGCGTGCGGCCGATCTTCATCTTGTCGGAGATGGCGCGGAATTCCTCGCCCACCGGCCCCTCGACCTCGGCGCCGACCACACCCATCGTCTCGGTGATGGGCAGACCCGAGCGCAGGCCGCGCACCAGCAGCTCGATCGCGTCGGGGAACTTGGCGTTGAACGAGTTGATCCGCTTCGAGATGAAGAAGCCGACCATCATGTGCGGCAGGCCGATGCCCACCGCCAGCCCGACGAGCAATGCGAGCAGGACCGGCAGGCCCTGGAACCACATCGCCGCGGTGACCACCACCGCGAGGCCCAGCGTCGCGAGGCCGTATTGCCCCACGGTCCAGCCCTTGCCGGTCATCGCCAGCCGCTTGCCGAGCAGCGCGGGATTGGGGAGGAAGCGCGCCGCCGCCTTGTCCATGTTGCTGGCGCGCGCGGTCGAGATCTTGCGCAGCTGCGCCTCGACCGCGCCGCTGCTGCCGACGCCGGTATGCCGGTCGCGCAGCGAGGTCAGCCGCCGCGCGCCCGCCTTCTCCGCCGACGGCCCGGCAAAGGCGAGAACCAGCAGCGCCAGCACCATGAAGGCGCCCCCCGCCAGCAGCATCAACGGCAGCATGTCCATGCCTTGCTCGACTCCGTACCTGCGGACCGGCGGAACGCCGGGCCGTTACGCCTTCTTCTTGGGCAGCTTGATCGAAAGGCTCGAGAGCTTGCCGAGCAGCGAGCCGCCCTTGTCCCCCGCGGCCTTGCCGGCCTTGGCGCCCTTCAGGCCCTTGCTTTCGTTGTCCTCGGCGGCAGCGTCGGTATAGGCGACGACCTTGTCCGCGATGTCGGACAGCGCGGCGAGCCCCTTGATGCCCTTGCCCGCCTCCGCGAGCGGCTTGCCGAGCTTGGCCGCCTGGACCGCGACCTTGGGCTCGAACGGGAGCGCATAGTCGATGCGGCGCTCGATCGAGCCTTCGAAGTCCTTGCGGCTGATCTCCAGCTGGCCCCCCGCGGGGACGCGGTTGGCGACCACGATCATCTGCGTGTGCGGCGCGTTCGACTTGAACCAGGAGAGGATGCGGATCGCGTCGCGCGCCGCCGCCAGCGTCAGCTCGGTCACCAGCACCGCGACCTGCACGTCGGTGATGAGGTGCGGATAGTTGACCAGCATCGTGCGCGGCAGGTCGATCACGGTGCATTCGAACGCGCCGCGGATCTCCTCCTGCAGCTGGAAGAACGCCGCGCCGTCGGTCATCACCGGCGAGTTGATCGGCGCCTCGGCCGAGAGCACCGCGAGCTTGTCCGACGCCTTGACCATCGCGCGCTCGATGAACAGCCCGTCGATGCGGCTGGGGTTTTCGATCGCGTCGGTGAGGCCGCGCCCGGGCTCGAGGTCGAGCGCGAGCGCACCGGTGCCGAAATGCACGTCGAGGTCGAGCAGCGCGGTGTTCCGCCCGCCCTTCTCGCTCAGGAGCCACGACAGCGAGGTCGCCAGGGTCGACGCGCCGACGCCGCCGCGCGTGCCGATGACGGCGACCGCGCAATGCGGCCGGTCCGTGCCCGGCTCGGCGAACTTGGGCGCGTTGAGCACCGTCTGCGCCTGCACGAACGCCTCCCGCAGCATGTCGGGATTGAGGGGCTTGAGCAGATAGTCCTGGATGCCCGAGGCGACGAGATCGCGATACAGGCGGACGTCGTTGACCTGGCCGGCGGCGATCACCACCGTGCCCGGCTCGCACACCTCGGCGAGGGCGTTGATGTCGTTGAGCGGATCGCCGCTCTCGCTGAGATCGACGAACAGCACGTTGGGGCTGGCCGAGACCGACAGCGTCTGCACCGCGTTGCGCAGCCCGCCCTTGTTGACCTTCTCCGGGTTCCAGCCCTGCTCGATCGCGATCGGGCGCAGCGCTTCGGCCGTCGCCTCGTCGCAGACAAAGGCCACGAACGGCTCGCGGTGCGCGGTGCGCGCGGGGGTGAAGGGTGCGTTCACTTGCCGCCTCCCGTGCTCTCGCTCTTCACGTTGGTGCCGCCGCCGCCGGTCGGCGTCGCCTTGCGCAACGCGTCGATCGCCTTGGAGTTGGTGGTGGTATCGGCGGTGTCGGCGCCCGGCTGGCCGCGGACCAGATCCTCGGGCCGCGCGACCATCGCCGCGAGGTTGCCGTTGACCGCGCACCCGAAATTGGAGGTGGTCGCGTTGTCGGTCTCGGGCTGCTGGGCGCGCGACCAGTCGGGGCAGCCGGGCACGCTCGCCTGCATGCGGCTGACGATCACGCGCACCGTTCCCGGCGCGATCGCGCCCGGCGTGACCGGGGCGGGGCCGGAGAGCATGATGCCGTAGCGGTTGGCTTCGACCGCCACCTCGGCGCGCGCGCCGGTGCCCGCCGGGTCGTCGACATAGATGCGGTCGCCATAAGCGAGACGCAGCGACGCCAGCCAGCCGGCGACGCGCTCGCGCTCGCCCGCGGCGAGGCCGGCGCCGTCGGTCGCGGCGTCGAACACATAGTCGGTCCGTGCGACCACCGGCTGGTGGACCGACTCGATCCCGCGATTGGGCATGGTGGTCGGACCGCAGGCCGCCAACATGGCGGCGCCGCCAGTCAGCAGCAGGATCGTGTTACGCTTCAACATTCGTTCCTCCTGCGATCAATTGAAACCGAAGCCGGGGACCGGCGTGTCGGCGCCCTTCTTGCGCTTGCCCTGCTTGCCGGGCGCGAGGCTCGGCTGCGCCGGAGTGGCGACGGGCTGCTGCGGTTGCCGCTGCTCGCCCGGCGCGCCGGGGTTCACCGCGCCCAGCGAAGGCGTCGCGGCCGCGGACGGCGCCATGCTCGGCATCGGACGCTGTCCGCCGCTCTTGCTGGTCTCGAGCTGGCCCAGGAACACGCGCTCGACATCGGTCGGCGCGCGATAACCGTCGGTCGGCAGGCGGATCTGGTTCGCGTTGACCGGCTTCACCAGATAGGGGGTGATGACGATCACCAGCTCGGTCTCGTTGCGCCTGAAGCCGTTCGAGCGGAACAGCGCGCCCAGGATCGGCACGTCGCCGAGGCCCGGTGCCTTGTCGATCGAGTTGTCGTGCGAGTTCTGCAGCAGGCCGCCGATCATCAGGCTCTGGCCCGAGCCGAGCTCGACCGTGGTCTCGGCGCGCCGCGTGGTCAGCGCCGGGATCTGCGTTCCCTGGATCGTCACCGCGCCGGCGGCCGATAGCTGCGACACTTCGGGGCGGACGCGCAGCGAGATGCGCCCGTCGGACAGCACCGTCGGGGTGTAGGCGAGGCTCACGCCATATTGCTTGTACTCGACCGACACCGCGCCGAGCCCCTGGCTGACCGGGATCGGGATCTCGCCGCCGGCGAGGAACGAGCCGGTCTCGCCCGACAGCGCGGTGAGGTTGGGATTGGCGAGCGTGGTCACCTGGCCGATTGTTTCGCCGAGGTCGAGGCCGCCGAGGATGTCGAGGCCGAACAGCTTGCCGGCGCCGAACAGCGAAGTACCGGTGGTCGCCTTGGTCACCGCGGTGGCGCCCTCCGACGCTTCCTCGGCGACGCCGAGCGGTCCGCCCGGGGTATATTGCTCGAAGAACTTGCGGCCCTGGCCGATGCCGAACTTGAACCCGCCGGTCGAATCCGCCGAGGCGAGGTTGACGCCGAAATTCTTGACGAAGCTGCGGCTCACCTCGGCGATGCGCACCTGCAGGTTGACCTGCAGCGGCGTCGCGGTCTTGAGGCGATTGATCACCGCCATCTTGAGCAGCGCGTTCGGCGAGGAGAGGTCGACGCCCGGGTTGAGCAGCGACGCGACCAGCCGGTGCGCGGTGGCGGCGTCGTCGGGCGAGGCGACCGTGCCGGTCAGCACCGCAACCTGACCCACGGTGGTCACCGTGACATCGGCGTCCGGCATCGCGACCTTGAGCACGCGATCGATCGAAGTGACGTTCTGGTTGACGCGGACCCGCGCCGAATAGACCACCGCGCCGCTCGCCGAGGTGGCGAACACCGTCGCCTCGCCGGCTTCCTTGCCGAACAGGTTGATCTGCCGCGGGTTGCTCACATAGACGTCGGCGACGCCCGGATTGGAGGTCCACACCTCGGCGACGTTGGCGGGCAGCGTCACGCGCTCGCCCTCGCCGACGGACAGCCAGATTTCGCGGGTCGGGCGCTGGCTGCCGGCGGGTTCGCCGATGCGCGCGCTGCGGCCTTTCTGCGCGAAGCTCGGCGTCACCGGCCCGGCCAAGACCAAGGCAGCGGCCACCGTCGCCGCCATGGGGCGGCGCAGGATCGTTGCGAGATGCATTAGTTATTCCCCCCGACCGGGACAACGGTGACCGCGTTGCCCCGCGAAACTTTGACGACTGGTCCTAGCGGCTTCGTCCCGTCCCCCCCGGGATAGGACCCGCCCATCATGCCGGACGGACGGCGCTCCATCGGCTTGCCCGGCACCGTGCTGCGCTGGAAGCGCGACACGTCGGCGCCGGTCGAGAAGGTCGAGCGGCCCTCCATCGGGCGCGCCGCGACGCGGGCGAGCATCGCCTTCTCGGCCTTGGGATCGCCGCCCTCGGGCACCGAAACCTCGCCCGCGGCGATCGCTTCCTCGAGCTCGCCATTGTTGTCGGCGAGCGAGCGCAGCGACAGCGACAGCGAACCGAGCGTCTGCGCCACCGCGATCTTCTCCGCGATGCGCGGCGTCGCCTCGATCGTCACGGTCGAATAGGTGGTGACGACGGTGTTGCCGCTCTCGTCGGTCTGCTTGTCGGTCTTCTGGTCGGTGGCAAGCACGCGCAGGTTGCGCAGCACCGTCTCCGACGCCTTGAGCG